>JADJZA010000006.1:0-300000 GCA_016719385.1 Candidatus Microthrix subdominans
GGGCAGCGGCGGTTCATGCGACCAGTCGCGCGACGGGTAGTCCGCCAGCAATCTTCCGGCAAGAACAGCGACCGGAGATAGGTCGATCCCGATTGTCTTTGCGCCTGCCCTGGCACCCTCGAGAGGCAGGATGCCACGCCCCGAGAACATGTCGAGCATGACGGGTCGCCGTCCGCCAGTCGAAGCAACCACAAGATCGGCGAGTTCACTCATGGTGTCGGGACTTCCCGACACGATCGCTGCCTCGATGAGCAGTTTGAGCGCAGGATCTGCGGGCAGCATCCCGGTCATGCGGCAGCGCCGTGCCTGAGCGATCGGCCTCGATGCAAACCAGCTGAAGATTGCCTTCTCCAGCTTGCCCGAGCCGACGGCCGATCGACACGCTTTGTCGACGGCGGCCACTGGGAACCATCGATCAATCATTCGCTCGTTCGCTGTTTCATCCATGCCTGGTCTGTTCCTTCAGCTGTGAGAGCTTGATCTGGTAACGCTGGATCCTGCCAGCGCCGTCAGCGAAGACATTGACTGGGTCTTGAACTCTCACCGTTACAGCGGCCTGTTCGGCACAATCGTCGACGACGTACAACCAATAGTCGTCTCGGCGCTGGAGAGCCTGGGCCCACTCGTTCTGCTCAAGCCAAACGGGGCCCATCTGACCAGTGAAACCTTTGACTTCCACGCAGCGCTGCTCGCCAGTGTGCACGTGTCGGGCGAGGAGGTCGTAGCCGACTCCCGCCGTCTGTCTATCGTCGACCGTATAACTCAATGACTCCAGTTCGGCGATGACCTTGGCGACGGCAACCTTCTCGGCATTTGGTTCGTAGCCGAGTTCGTCAACCGTGACGCCCGCACTCACGTGGGTCCAACCAACGAGGCGAACGGCAGTGGGCTGGACATCTTCGAGCTCCCTCAGCTGCGCAAGGCGCTCCACTTTGAGGCTGGAGAAGGCCCCTTGGCGGGCCTGTCTCTCCTTCCGGAACTCAGCGATCTCCAGAAAGTCAGTTCTCGAGCTCGTTGTTGCTCGCGCGCTTTGGTCACCCAGCCCAGACGCTCGGCGAACTGACCTTCACCTCGCGCTCAGCGCTTGATTTCGCTGCTGACTCGCCGTCGGCGAGTTGAGCTGGCTGGGCTTGGCACCGGCTGGGCCAGCACCTGGCTTGAGGCTCAATAGCGACTCCCAGGAGACTTCAGGCTCCGGCGCCCGACCACCTGATGAGAACCGGCGAGGGCGCAAAACCTGGTGGACACCGTCGTGCATCCGAACCTCTGCCTCATAGATCAGCAGGGTAATTCGTAAGCGAGCCGGTATCAACAACCCCCTTGCGCCGAAGCAGTTCGGAGCGTCCCATATCGACAGCTATGCGGACCAGTTCTGCAAACGAATCCTCAGTTGGCCCTAGGACGGCGACATCTTCGAGGTCGGTAACCCCGTCAGCCTTGGCTTGCTGAACGGCTCCTCCGTCGGCGGCGAAGAGCTTCGATGAACCACCGCCGAGGGCAGCCGGCAACCGTGTCAATGCCTGCAACCGACGGATCCCGACCGCGGGCCCGGGACTGGTGAGCCAACCCTCTGCAGCCGCAACAGCATCCACGAACCCGTCGACGATCACCGGGTTGATGGATTCGAGCCGGTCAGCACGGAATCGAGCGTCGGCAGCAACATGGTTCACTTTGGAGCGGAGATGTTTGTCTTCCTTCTCGAGCGCCTCACCAGCCCGCTTCAGATCAGCAACATCAGGGATATTGATCGTCGCACTTGGATCGGACTGAGCGTTAGACAATACCTGAGGGGAAATCGAAGTTGGTGCCGAGCGCCTGTTCCGCCGTGGCGTCCAGAAGATCGAAGATGCGACCGCCGGAGGCTCGTCGCAGCCGCTTCGAGATTCTGAAGCATTACCCTTGCACCCGGCCTTCACGGGTCTCAGGCGCCACGAGGTGATAAATGAACACGTCATTCTTCTGGCCGATGCGGTGCAGCCTTCCCATCCTTTGTTCAAGCCTGACAAGCGACCAAGGGATATCCCAGTCAAGCATGACGTGCGCGCTCTGTAGATTGATGCCTTCACCGCCGGCATCGGTCGAGACCAGTACTTGAAAGTGGTTGGCGAGAAAGCCTTGCTGGAGTTCATGGCGCGCTTTGTGATCGACTGCTCCCTCAAGCATCTCGACGCTGAACCCGGCATCTGCAAAGCAGCCGTGAAGCCACCGCGCCGTGTCAGCGAATTCAGTGAATACCAGCAGCTGACCCTTTCCGGGAGCGATGTCATGCCGATCGAGAATTTCTCGAGCCTTGATCCATTTCGCTGGCGTGCCACCAAACTCGATGGCGGCCCGAAGCTGGGCCAGCAGGGATTCGACCGCTTCGATCTCGCCCTGCTTGTCTTTCGTGGATGTCGACAATCACATCCTCCACCTGTGCCAGTTGTGTGGGATCTTCGAACGCCTCAGACATCGACCGAGCGCCCGCAGGTCTTCCGCCATCGTCTCGGGTATTTGCCGACTACCCCGCTTGGCAACCGAACCCGTCACCAGGCAAGGCGCCGCTCCAACGTCGCTTTTACGGCCGGAAGGCACGAGGCAGCACGCTTGCCATAGATGGACAGCGCCAAAGTGGAATTCTCGCCATACCACGCCTCTGCGTAGTCCATAACGGCCTCGTATGCGGCGCGCTCAAGTTCACCAAGGCTCACTGCAACCGTCTCTGCGTAGCGCTCTGGGAACAGGCGCGTGCCGTCGACGTCTCTGAGATCCTCCTTCATACGCCTGAGAAACGTCAATCGACTCGGGCGGAGCGACCCTTCGTAGTCGCTCTGGTCTGGATCCCAGGGATAGAGCGTTGGGTCGAGGAGATTGCACAGTCCGCGAAGAAGTGCTCCTTCCCCTAGGGGTGGCTGTGAGCAGCAGGAGATGGTGTGTGCGACTCGCGAGTTCCTGGGCAGCCGCCAGATACCGAGAGGTTGGTGTGAGCCCCGGTGGGCCTCGTCAAACACGGCCAACGACCAGGACGCTCTACTTCTCTGCAACCTTACGTCGGACATCGTTGTTGCGGGTGTAGAGATCGATACTCCTCACCCATACGTCGACGCGGATCGAGATCCTTGGGGTCTCTGGCTGCGCTGGGGTGAGCCTGCTCGCCTGAATCCCAAAGAAGTCCTCAAGCTCCTCCAGCCATTTCTGACGAGGTGAGCAGGCACGACGACGATTGTCGGTCCCGGTATCAGCCGCGCCGGCGACCTCGACCAAGTACATGCCCGTCATGATCGTCTTGCCGGTGCCAGGCTCGTCAGCGAGCAAGAATCGAAGCTGGGGTTGCGGCAACATGTGGTCAAAGACAGCTTCATCCTGATGCGCTGAACTGTTTGGCGGGCCGCGTTGCCAACGCCGCCGACCGAAGACGCGGAGAGGCGAACTCCATCCAGCGACCCCAAAGGCCTGCGAGTGCCTTAGCAGGCTGGCCGAGGCCGTCGTTTTCCGGAACGCGCGCTTTGGCCAGCTGTTGCACAGTGAGAGTCCGGTCCAGAAGCGACCCCGTAGTTGTCCGGAGAATGAGATCTGCGCCAGTTTCAGTCGCAGTCGCGATTTCGACAGTGACGAGTTCGCCATCGATATGCAGTCGGTCTCCCCTTAGAGGCAGTCGCTCAGTCACCGGAGTCCACTCCGTCTGGCTGACTAATGACTGCAGTCTGGGTTCGACGCCTACGGGTCGATCCGGTTGTCGATGAACGTCTCAAGATCTGGTTCGCATGAAGAGCTTCGCCCAGCCGAACGATGAGCTTGTCGAAGGCCCGATTCACTGTGGTTCACCGGCTCTGACCTCTTGTCATGTTCCTATTGTGGCCGGTCAGCCCCTGAGCGTCGCGATGCCCGGCGGTTGCCGACTCGATAGGCCACCTGGTTTTCCTCCGGAGTTATCTCTGGGTACGACGACGTACTCGGTCAGTTGAGGAGCATGGCCCCGGCGCCGTGCGGAGTCTCCTCTCGACCGGTGTTCGGGAAACTTGGCGAAGAGGCCTGGCGCGCCAACGACCGGAATTAAGCGCGGGCTGCCCGAACGTGCCGAGCTCGTCCGAATACGCATCACGGCCAGGGAAGCGACGGCTGACGAACCACCCGAGTCGAACGCCGAGGAGGGACCGGAGGTCAAGTGACGCAGCAATGATGGGCGTCCGCTCACTAGTGAAACCACTGGATCCGTCAGCAAAGAAGAACTGACTTCGTCGACGGCCGAATGGGTGGGGCAGAGGGACAAACCTGCTCCGCTGCGATGTGGACCACCTCGGGCCCGTCGCTCCCGAACTAGACCCTCCCAAAAGCAACGTGGTCCTCCTACCCGGTAATCCACAGCGACAAGCTCTGCTCGGCTGCTTCTCCTCAAATAGGAACGCTCTCGTGCCTACCAGCTGATGTGGCTGGAAGGGCCAGCGCTGAGCGCTTCCAGCAGGGCGGCTACCTGGGGGTGGTTCGGGTTGCGGTGAGCGGCCCACAAGCAGAACGTGAGCTGAGCCGCCTCGGTGCGGAGCATGAACGAGGTCTCGCCGGTGGTGCTCCTGCCTTGGCACAGCAGCAGGTCATCCTCGAATAGCTGGGCGGCGTCGATCGCGTGCCATCCCCAGGAGAGCACCTGGGTCCACGAGCGCATGATCACGTCGTGGCTGGTAGTGGTGACCTCGACGTTCTCGCCCTGGTCCCACCCGGCGCCGTATCGCCACCACACGACACCGGCGGTGACGGTGAGGGCACGATGTCCGGGCGGGAGCGCTACCGCGGTGGCAACCGCCGGGTAGTCGCCGTCTCTGATCGATTGGATCAGCTGGGCGGTGTCCATAGTTGGAGGGTACCCGCCGACACTGACAGTCACGGTGTGCCGGTGATGGCGCGAACCACGGCCGCCCGTCTTGCGTCCGCGGGGATGAACAGATCCGGCCAGGCAGGCAACTCGATGTGCTCGCCCCAGCGGGTGAGGTCCAGGTCCCAAGCTGTTCGCCCTCTGCGTGATGCAAGGTGCTCGGCCTCTGCGATCGCCCACGCAGTCTCATCGTGGGACCAACGATTGAGATGCATGGCCTCCTGCGACAACCTGGCCCTCCAACCCTTCACGGCGGGCGTAGCCGATGTGTTGGGTGAGGTGGCAGGTGCGACAGAGCGGGACGACCGCAGAGAGAACTTGGCGTTTGGCGGCGATGTCGAAGGTCCAGACTTCGTGTGTCTCCCACGTGCGCCACCTACCGGCCAGTGCGACCGCCCCACACCATGCGCAGGCACCCCCGGTTGTTCTTCCTGCGGCTCGTCTGAGGCGCTGCCACCCGTCCGGTTCGATGATGGTCCGTAGCGATGATCCGTAAGTCGACCTGGGGAGCATCGACGGTTGAATGACCACGCTGGTCAGTGACCGTTGGAGCTGAATTCCGTCGACCACTGGTTGCTGTAGTTGCCAGGAAGGCTCGCAACGGCGGGCTGAGGGTCAACCAGCGATGACTGCGAATGCGCCAACCAGGACTGACCTGAATCCTGGACAACGTTGAGTCCAGGAGAGCCGTTCAGGGGGATTGTCGGCAAGTAGCGGCTCAGCCGGTGAACTTGGGGCTAAGCGGTGCTGGCGCTGATGGGGAAGAGGGCGGCTCGGCCGGAGAGGACGGCGCTGGCGCCGGGCATCCAACTGCTGGAATGCCGATGATCGGGTCTTGATTCATCAGTGCCTGTTGACGGCCGCCGACCACCACCTTGGGGTTTTCACCGGTGTCGTTGAAGGTCCGGGCTTCGCCGGGGTCGAGTGAGGCCTCAGTTCCGTTGACGGTGAAGGTCACCGGCACCGCCACTCGATTGACGACGAAGGTGTCCTTCACCGCCGGATCAGAGTCGGTGCAGGGCTCCTCGTCCACCAATATGCTCAGCGGCCCGACGCACCCGATAGCCGGCGTCACGTCCACGGCCTCCTCGCCGCCTTCGGTCACGACGAACGAGGCTTCGAATGGAAGGTCGATCGGGTTGCTCCCAACGTCAAGCGTTACTGGCTCACCGTCGACGTCCACCTCAACCTGTTCCGGAAGGTTGTTAAGGATGAAGGCTCCAAGGCCGGTCGCTTCGCGATCCGGACATGGGTCGATGCCGCTCTCTAGGCCGAATCCGCAGCCGTTTGCGGCGGGGATTCCCACATCCGCGCCGCCAACGTTGACTGTCGGTAGCTCGTCGTCGCTCGGGATCGGAACTGCGACGGTGCCTCCAGCGGGAATCCCGCTGGTGTCGGCAATCGCCCCCGCGGCAGTGGTGTAGGTGTAACCCAGTTCGGAATCGGAATTGTTGGTGATGCGCAGGACTCCGGCGCCCGGCACGTCACTCTGACCGGCCCCCGGAGAGCAGGCCGCAATACGGGACAGTGAATAGTCGGCGTCCTGGGCTCCGACGGTTGAGGACAAACCGATGGGGAGGGCGACCAGCATCGCGACGGCGGCGGTGGCAGCTCGTCGCAGCCTGCTTATGGTTCCGAGTTGGTTCATGGCCCCTCATTTGGATCGTTGGAATGCTGGCCAACCGCCGAACACTCTGTATTGCGCTCAAGTGTAGTCAGCCGGATACAGGGCGGCACCCGCTGGGCGCGCGGCCGGTTGTTCCAGTCAGGATCTGAGGCGAGGGTCAGCTTGCGCTGTCTGGGAGTTGTTGGGCGGGGTTGAGGTTTCCCCAGATTTGGGTGCGGCGATAGTAGGCGTGGACGGATTGTTCGGTCTGCCAGCGGCCGTGTTTGATGACCTGTGCCATGGGTGCGCCGTTGTCGAGCATGTCGGTGGCTGACCCGGCGCGTGGGCTGTGTGAGGTGTAGCGGCCTTTAACTCCAGCGGCAGCGGCTCGTGTGGTGACGATCTCGCTGATCCGTTCCCGGCTGATCGGCAGGAGGCCATCTGTTGTGGTGTCGAGTTTGGCGATGAGCGGTTCGTGGGGGTGGGGGTCACGGCCGAGGACGGCGGCGTACGTGGCGTGAAGTTCGTCGAGGATCGCTGCTGGGCAGTGGATTGGGTCGGACTTTCTTGGGGCTCCGATGGTGTGGCCTTTGCCGTGGGGGTCGTTCTTGGCCCGCCTGACGGTGACCTCGACACCGTTGGGGCTGATGCGGGTGTCGTCCCAGCGCAGCGCTGCGAGTTCGCCTCCTCGGAGGGTGGCGCCGTAGAGGAACACCAAGACCGCTCGTGCCCGGATGTCTGACCAGGCCGGCGTTCGCAACGATTCGGATGCGTCAGCGATATCGCGGGTGGTGAGTCCGGCGAGGGTGCTGGTGGTGGCGGGTGTGCCGATGGCTTTGGTGAGGATCTTGACGATGGCCTGGCGGGTAAGCCTGGCGCCGTCGGGACGCCTGAACACCGGGCCGCGCTGGTGGTGATCGAGTGCCCGGAGTGCCGCTGTGGGACAGATCGCAATGGGCAGGCTGTCGGGGAGCGAGATGAGGTCGAGCCCCGTCGCCGAACGACGGCGTTGGACTGCGATGACCGCAGCGTGTTCGGGGTGGCCTGTCGCCCAGAGGACGTGTTCGCTGTTGAGGCGGGCTGCTTGGCCTGGGGTGATGTGTCCACCGGCGATCAGAACGACGAGTGCGAGGTCTCGTTTGGTGGTGTTGGGGGTGGCGGCGATGTGGGCGCAGATGGTTCGGATCTGGTGTCCGTGGAGCGGGTCCGATCCGTTGTGGCGGGTCCCGTGGGTCTTGCCGTAGCCGACGAGCACCGCCCCGACAGCCGGGTCGGAGGTAGGCGTCGGGAACCCGGCCAGTTCGTGGCGGCGGCTGATCGCTGAGATCGCCTGGCGAAGGTAACCGTGCTTGAGTGGTGCCAGGTCGGGGTCGTTGTCGCGTTCGCCGGTGATCGGGTTCTTCCGGCCGAAGCGGGCCAGGTAGGCGAGGTAGAGGACGACCGTTTCGGGCGGGACGGGAACGGTCGCTGAGAGGCCGACGAGATCACAGAACTTGGTGAACGTCCGCCAATGGATCTCGTAGGTGTCGCGGGTTGTTTGGGATCTGGATGCGGCGGCGAGTTCGGTGGCGACGCGTGCCAACTCGCCGAGTTGGGGGTTGTCGACAGCGATTCGGCTGAGCCGGTCGTTGAGGGAACCGGCCGGGGTCCAGGGGTCGTCGGATGCCTGGCTGGTCTGGGGCGCACCCAGGGGTGTCGGAGGGTCGGGTGGGGATGGGAGCGATTTTGGGCCTTTGCACTTGCCGCAGAAGTCGGAGTCTTGGGCCGGTGGGTTGCCGCATGGTTGGTCGAAACGGTTCGTCCCAGCGCACAGACGTTGGTGTGAGCCGGTCACTGTGAGGGGTCCGGGCTGTGCCGCCAAGGGTCGTGGCGTTCGACGTATCTGGGGGTCATGGTCGGGTTGGTGTGGCGGAGATGCCTGGAGATCTCTGCGATGTCGAGGCCCTCGGTGTAGGCGTAGGACGCCCAAGATCGGCGCAGCGAGTGAACAGCGGGGACCGTTTCGAGCCCGGCGCGAACGGCGGTTCGTCGGAGCCGGTAGCGGACCGAGTCATAGCTCACCGGCCCGTTGGCGCCCTGGTGGCGGGCGAGCAGAGGAGCGTCGGGGTCGTTGACCGTCCGCCATTCGTTGAGAAGCCCAACCATTGGCCGCAGACCGGGCTGGTCATCAAGACGGACTCGCTCGGGGCGGCGTCCACGCTGGTTCTGTTTCGAAGCGCTCATGCGGGCAACGACAACCTTGTCGTCGATCGTGGTGAAGTCGTCGAGGCGGAGCCGGAGCAGGTCGTTGCCTCGCAACGCGCCGGTGAACCCAAACACCACGGTGATCTCGTCACGCAACGCCCTCCAATCACCAGTGCACTGGTATTCGGCACGCGCAGCGTCCGCCATGGCTGCGATCTCGCTGATCGTGAGGATGGGTGCCGGGTGGGCCGGGCGACGGTCTGTGCGTCGTGCCCCCTCGAGGATGGCGGCGGTGGCACTCGTCAGCCCACCAACCTGGGCGTTCCGGCCGAGGTGGACCGCCCGTATCGCAGCGAGGTAGCCGGTGATCGAACTCACGCTCAGCCCGTCACGCTGGCGGGCAGCGACAAACAGCGCGACGTGATCGGGATCTGCTGGGAACGGAGCGAACCCGTGCTCTTCCGCCCAGTTGCTCCAGGTGTTCCACGAACTGGTGTAGCCGTGAAGTGTCGATGGCGCATAGTCGGCCTTGGCCACCAGCCTGTCCGCTTGGTCCACCAACTGGTCCAACGGTTCGGCGGCGAATTCGGCAGTCTGGGTGGGCAACGGACGGTCTGGGGTGGCGGTCACCACCGTCGGGTCGAGAAACGAACTGGGATCGAGAACGTGGACACCAAGGTCCTCGATGTATCGGCCTGTGATCTCGGGGCCGGTGTGGCGGAGTCGCACCATGATCGACTCGAGCGCGCCGTCGCCACCGTTCAACCATGAATGAGTGGCCCATGACCGACGCAGCGAGTGGGCGGTCACCGACGACTCCACACCGGCACGTTGGGCCAGGGCGGCGAGAACCTTGCGGATCTCCCCCGCCGAGATCCCCCGGTCAGCTGTGATGCCGTGGTGGATCTGACCGAACAGCGGACCATCGTCGGGACCGCGGTAGTTGAACCAGTCTTGGAGCGCCGCGACCGGGCAGGACTCTTTGCCTGTCGCCGGTAGCGGAACGAAATCGGCATTCACCCCAGAGGTCTTGGACGAGGGGATCTTCAGGATGAACCTCTGGCGCTCCGGCAACCACTCCAGATCCTCGGCGCGGGCCTTGACGAGTTCCGCAGCACGCAAAGCACCGTGATAGCCCACAGCAACCAACGCCCGGTTACGCGACGCGATTGCCCATGCCAGCCCACTGGTATCACCAACAGGATCCCACCCCTTCGCGCCCGTCGGGTTGGCCAGCCCAGGAGTGAACAGCATCTCGTCGCCGGACGAGTCGACCAAAACCTCGAGAGCTTCGACCGGACAGAACCGGAGCATCGCAAACCGCTCCAAACGCACCTCAACCGCCGGAGTCGCCCCCGCTCGACCAGCCGACTGAAGCGCCGGGACGTGAAGGATCGCGCCGAACGGAACCCAATCGATCCCATCGACGCGAATAGCCATCAACTGCCGAGGTGACAGCCCCGACAAATGGCGCACCAACCGCGCCGAATAGTTGACGAGCTTTGCCGGGCGGACGATCCGACACATCGACTCCAAAGCACCCACCGACACCACCGGAGCGCCCTGCGCCCGGCGGGGCACCACCCGCTCCTGCATGCTCAGCACACGCCGGGCAAGATCGGTCACCTCCTCGATCGGTGGATCGGTTCGATGAACGTGATACCAACGGACAGCCGCCAGATTCGCACCGATCGCCGAAGGCGAGATCCCAGCACCCAACCGTGCCAGAACGAACGCCGCCGCATGATGCTCATTCGCTGGTAGCGGCGACACCCCATGGTGAGCACAAAAACGGGTCCACACACGCCAACGCCGCTCATACGATGCAGCCGTCTCCGACGCTGCCGCCCGACCACGATTCGTCAGCTCGTCCCGAGACTCCTCAGACGCTCGACGAACATCCGCCACATCGGCCGACTCTCCACCCGCATCACGACGCCCACCCGTCACAGATCGCTACCGGCTCGGAGACCAGCGGCATCTACAGCAACCCACCCCTACACACTAACCCCAACTAGAGCAACCTACCGACCATTCGTAGACCAGTGCCAGGATTCGACGGGCCAGTTCGTCAGCCCGAACCGCTTGCTGTTGGCCAGAAGCCATCGAGAGCATTGGTCGCCGAGTCGGACCGTCCCGTCACCGCAGGTGAAGTCGATCGCCAACCCCCGTTCGTGCATGGACGTGCCTGGGCGTGCTGTCGGGGGACTGCATGCGGTGCTGGGCTTCTGGTAGATGTCGTAGTTGGACGTGCCGCAGTTGGCGCGACGTGTTCTGATCTGCCCGGCCGGATCCCGGTAGCCGCCACCACCCAACGGCAGCCCCGCACCCTGGGCGGCGTTGAAGAGCGCTGCGACGTTGGCTGCCAAGCACCGGTTGACCGTGGTGGTGCCTCGCCGGTGGCGCACGGGAACCGTCTGGTTCTCCGGGACGCCTCCAGACACGGCTGCGCATTCTGTCGGGCCTCCTGGCATGGCGGCGCCACCTTCCCCCGCCGGCCCGGGCAGGCACGTCCCTGCATCGCTACCGAGCTTGGTGAGCTGGGCCACTGCGGCCGTGGCCTGCGCCATGTACTTGGTGTGGAGGCCCTTCTTCCAGGTCACCCACGAGCCCCAGCCACCGCCCCAGCTCTGGCTCTCCTCCCAGATGCTGTGAGCCATGCGGGCGTTGTCCCACGGGTTGGCCCAGTCACCGGTCGCCATCTGTTCGGGGTGGTAGTACCCGTTGATCTGCCAGAGCCCGTAGTCGACGCTGCGGTGCTTGTCGGTGTTCTGATTCGTGAGGTGCGGCCGGTGGCTGCTCTCGGCCGAGGCGACGGCCACGGCGATGGTCAGGTCTGGCCCGGTGAACCCGGCTGCTGCGGCGACCTGAGCGACGTGGACCGCGTCGAGCGTGTCCGGCCACGGGCCGACGGCAGGCAGCCCCTGTCCCGGTGGGAGGACACACGAGACACCGCCGGCGGCGCTTGCTGCCGCTGCTGACTGCTGGGAGTAGCCCATCCCCATCATGGCGCCGCCACCAAGAACGACCATGGCGATCACTGCTGCGAGAAACTTCATGACCCAGCTGCTAGCGCCAGCTTGTGGGACTGACCCGCAGGAGACGATGCGCTCCGGAGTTTCAAACGTGAAATTACGTTCGTTTGCCTGTGAAATAGTCCACAGCCGATCGGTTTGAGTGATCGCGGCCGGGTTCTTAGCGTCGGCGTTCGTGGACTACGACCCCGACCTCGTCGACGAACTGATGCACTACGCCCTGATGTCGGCCGATGGGCTGAAGGCGGCGGTGGCGCTTGCTCCGTCGGAACCTCACACTCCAACGCTCGAGGAGCGAGCCGTCCGCTGGCGGCTCTACATCCACCGATCTGCGGTGATGCTTCCCCCTGAGTGGTGCGAGCTGGTTCAGCGCTCCTCGACCGATGTTTTAGCGACCGCGCGGCGGCTGCGGAAGGTCAGCGGCGCTGATGAACTCCGGCTCGTCGAGGCGCTCGCCACCCGCAACTCGATGTCGGCTCGGGCCATGCTCGCCGTGCAGTCCCGGATGGACACCCGAGTAGTGGAGGACGTGCGGGCAGCCTTCGCCGGCGAAGCCGACCTGGTGGTGGCGGTACGGCTGGAGTGGCCACTGCGCATGGCGCTGTGCATGGGGCGCCACATGTTGAACGAGTGGCTTGGGCAATGGGAGGTGGCGATCAGCGGATTGGAAACCATGACCCGGATCGACCTGGCCGCCGAAGAACTCCTCAGAGGCACCCACAAGTCCGATGGGCTGGGGTCCGAAGCGGAGATCCGGCAAGTGACCGAGACATTGAGAGGATTGCTATGACGCTCGACAAACTGGAACTCCGCAGCGACGAGTGGTTGAACGACCCGCCCGGGTACGTGCACCGACACGGGTGGCCCGGACCAGTGCGGCTTGCGCCGTGGGGCGACCTCATCGTGGGCAGCCGGGAGCTGATCTCATCGCTGGGGAAGGCCCCCTGGCGGGCCTGCTCGATCGAGTACCTGAGCTTCGGTGAGATCGTCTCCGGTCCGGCCTGGGAGATCGCCCAGCGGATCTCGTCGTTCGCCGACGAGGACCGGCACCGGGAGCTGCGCGGCCCGGTCGAGGCCCCCTTCACCAAGGGGTCGATCCTTGAGCTGGGCGACACGGTCCGAACGATCGCCCGCGAGATCGTGGGCGAACTCGCACCGGGTGACGACCTGGGCGACGCTGCCCAGCGGTTCGCCGGCTTGGTGTTTCAGCAGGTGCTGGGTCTGCGTGACCTCGAGGTGCTGGTCGCCGAGGCACGCAACTTTGCGAAGATCTGGACCTTCGAGTCGGTCAGCCATCGGGATGAACTCGAGGCGGCGTGCGTCCGCCTGTCGGAGATGGCCGACGAGGTGCTGAAGGCACCGTCGACACCGCTGGCCACGGGGATTGCAACGGCGGAGCTGTCCGACGCCGAGCGGGTCGCCCTCATCGTTCAGATGCTGGTCGCCGGCTGGGAGACGACCGCCGCTCAATCGGCGATCCTCGGGTGGCAGATGTGCGGTTCGACGTCGGAGCGGGACCGCTGGTGGGCGGGTGAGTGGGATGACGACCAGGTGGTCGAGGAGGTGCTGCGGTACCGGTCCTCGCCCGGCGCATTCGTCCGCGTCGCCTCCGAGGACACCGAGATCGCGGGGCACCCGGTAGCCGAAGGTGACCGAGCGCTCGCGCTGCTGTGGGCCGGGAACATGGACCCGGACGTCTACACCGATGCGACGACCTTCGATCCATCCCGCTGGCCCGATGCCACCCCGCACCTCTCGTTCGGTGTCGGGCAACACAAGTGCCTGGGCCTCCACCTCGCCCGGCTCGAGCTGGCCGAGTGGGCCAAGGCGCTGCGCGAGCGGCGGGTGATGGTGGACCGGTCGCCGGACTGGCCGGAGAGCTACCCGCTACGACCCGGGCCGCTCCCCGTCGTCGACGTCGGCTGAGAGGCCCGCTCTCGCCCCGGCCAACAGGTCGCCGATGATCGTGGCTGCGCGGCGATCGCTCGCTGCCACGGGCGCGGTGTAGGTGCTCAGCGTGAGCTTTACGTCGTCGTGACCGAGCCGGTCCGCAACCGTACGCGGATCCATACCGGCTGCGATGAGCCAGGTGGCGGTCGCATGTCGAATGTCGTGGAAGCGGACGCCCTCGAGCTCGGGGAGCTGGGCTCGGACGTCAGCCCAGAGGTCGCTGATCCTGTCGGGCCTGATGGGGATGACCCCGTCGCGATCCCGCGACCACACCCAGGCGTTGTTCTGTCCCTCGTCCGCCTGGCGAGCCTTGTGCGCAGCCAGCGCTGCGAGCGTGCCCTCATCGAGGCTGATGACCTTCGTGCTGGACGTCTTGGTCTCCTTTGGGAGGCCGTTGCCTGGGGTTGAGTCGATCGACCGCCGGATGATGACGCTGTTCTTCTCGGTGTCGATGTCGCCCCATCGGAGGCCAGCGATCTCGCCACGGCGACAGCCGGTGCAGATCGCGAACTGCAGCACGGACGCGAACTCCGGGGTGGCGATCCGCATCGCCCGTTCCATGACGATCGGGGTGGGGACGGTCGGCTCCCGCTTGGGGACCGACGGGGCCTGCATACGACGGAAGGGATTCATCTCGATGTAGCCCCATCGCTCGGCCAGCCCGAACATCGCCGAGAGGCTTCTGAAAGCGGCCAGCCCGCTGGGCCGGCCGTGCTCGGCGGTCACCCGCGAGATGATCGGGGCGAGCTTCCTGGCGGTGACCTCGTGAAGCTCCATCGGTAGAAGCGGAGTAAGCGCCTCCAGCTGGAGGATCCTCCGGTATGAGTGGACGGTTCTCGGTGCAAGCCGATCGGCGCAGTCGGCGAGCCAGATCTCCCGGAAGACACCGACAGTGGTCTCTTCATGACCCGACTGGGTGGCTCGCTCGTGTTCCTCGAGCATCGTCCGCCGCATGCGCTCCGCCGCTCGGCGCGATGAGACGTTACGGCTCTTTCCGGCCACGCGGACCTGCCACTTGCCACCGGGCCGAGCCCGGATGCTTCCACTTGCAGACTTGGTGCTCACGGGGCCCGATTCTAGGGGCCGATGGCGAGAATGTGGACTAAATTGTGGTCTGTAGCGGTGTTACGCTCCCGCAGCCGACCTTCAAAAAGGTCCGGATGCCTTGGGAACACTGGGATGTGAGTGGAGCCCGAGAGGAGAATCGAACTCCTGACCTGCTCATTACGAGTGAGCTGCTCTGCCGTCTGAGCTACCCGGGCGAAGATCTCACCTTACCAGCGTGACGTCGCTCAGTTCCCCTCGGACTCGTTGGCGCTGCACAGCTCGATGAAGCGGGCGCCCTGGGCTTTGTAATGAGCGATGATTTTGGGAAGGGCCTCTACGGTCGCCCGACGTTCCCCACCGCCGTCGTGCGCCAGGATCAGCTGGCGCTGCCCAGGCACGGTGGCTCTGGCCAGAATTCTGCCGCTGTCGCGCACCTTCCAGTCCTCGGTGTCGACGTCCCAGCCCATCAGGCCCAGGCCGTGCTTCTTGGCCGCTCGCAGGGTGTCGTCGTTGAACGAGCCGTAGGGCGCCCTGGCGCACTGCACCGTGCCTTTGCCCAACAGATCGTCGATGATCTTGGTCGAGTCGGCCAGTTGTGCCTCCGCTGCGGCAGGCGACAGCGTCTTCAGGTCCTTGTGGTCCATCGTGTGACTGCCGACCGAGAAGCCGGCATCGGCGACCAGCCGAGCATCGTCGGGACGCTCTTGCACGTTCTGACCAAGGAAGAAGAAGGTCGCCGGCACCTTCTCTTTCTTCAGGATCTCCACCATCTCGGCGGTGTACTTCGAGGGCCCGTCGTCGAAGGTGAGAGCAATCACCGGCGCCTGCTCCCCTTCGAGCATCGGCATCGTCAGCAGTTCGTGTACCTCGGAACCGGGCATTGGGGCAGAGCCGTTCCAGACGCCCCGCTCCGGCAAAGTGGCCGCCTCGATCGCCCGCTTTTTCTCCTCCGCCTGGCGCTTCTCCTCGGCCTCTCGTGCAATCTTCTCCGCCTGACGAACAAGCGCTACCTCTACCGGGGTGCTGACGAGGGCCTCCGATGAAGCCTCAGGAAGTTCTCCAACCACCGACAGGGAAGTCAGTACGGGCTGTGGGCCACTGGCCTGCTCGGTTCGACCGTTGGCCTGCGTGACCCCTCGCCACCCGGCGGCGCTTAGCGTCACCACGACAACAGCGACCAGCGCCACCTTCAGAGCGAGCAGCGTGCGGCCATCGGATCGCTCGTGAGTGTTCTCGACGCTCGGTTGGGTCACGCGCTATCACCTCGGAGGTTGAGATCGGCTTACGGCACTGAACGCGACGAAGCCACCAGATGTGTTCGACGGAGTTGTCCGAACCTTACACCCCGATAAGAGGCTCGGGCCGCCATGCCCAGGGCGCCGTCGGTCACAGCGACGGCGTCGGCTCACCCAACGCCAGCAACAGCGCCAGCAGCGCCAGGTCCTCCCGTGCGTTATGTAGAAGCGCCAACTCCAGATCGGCGAGCCCGTCGCCCACCCGCCCGTAGGTCTGCGCCCCGGCTGCGTCGACAGCGCGTGCCCGCGCCTCATCGGCCAACGCCGCCATTCCGGCGCGCAACGCGTCGTTGCGCAGCCGACGGGCCTCGCGTTTGTGGCGCTCCTCCAACCGCTTGCGTCGTCCGGTCTGCCCCCGTGGGGTATCCCCCTCGGCGTGATCGAACGACTCCAACTGGCGAGCATGGCTTGCGGCCAGCGCCTCCCCCGCCGCATCGAGGTCGGCGATCAGCTCGGCAACCAGCCCGCTCGCCGTCGCAGCCGTTCCGTCGACCCGGCCCAACAAGTCGCTCCAGCGGCGCCAGCGCTGCGAGGCCGCCTCGTCGGACAGCAGCGCCCGGACACGCTCAAGGTCGCCGCCCGCCGCTCGGGCCGCCACCGCAACCGCGTCCGGGTCGAAGCCCTCCTCGGCGGCCGCTGCGACCAGCACCTCCGTGGGAATCGGACGAAAGTCGACCCGAAGGCATCGGGAGGCGATCGTCACCAGCTCCGGGGTGACCTCCTCGGCCAATACGACGAAGGTTGTGCTCGCCGGTGGTTCCTCGATCGTCTTCAGCAGCGCCGGTGCGGCGTTGCGGACCAGGTGAAAGTCGACGAGGACCAGCACCTGGTGGGACCCCTCCGGCGGTGCCAGCTCGGCCCTGCGGGCGATATCGCGGGCCTCCTCGACGCTGATCGCTGCGCCGGTGCGTTCGACGACGGCGATCGCCGGGTGCGACTCCGCCGCCGCCAGGCGCCGATGCCGGTCGGCGGTCTCGGGATCGTGGCGGGCCAACAGTTCGCCGGCGAAGATGTCGGCGGCCCTGCGGGTTCCCCAACCGGTCTGGCCGACGAACAGGTAGGCGGGCACCGGACGCTGTAACGCCGCGCTGAGCTGGGCAATTGCCGGCTGCTGCCCCACCAGCTCGGCGAACGGACCGGGGGTGATCCCCGGACCGGTCGCCTCGGTCTCCAGCCCGCCCTGGCCGATACCGTCCTGGTCGGGCGTGCCCTCCTCGTTCATTAGCGGTCCACGATGACGAGACCGAGCCGCTCCTCGACCAGCGCCTCGACTGCGCGACCCACCCGCTCGATGTCGGCGGAGCCGTCGAGTACCGCCCAACGCTCCGGGTCGGCGTCGGCCTGGGCGAGGAAGCCGGTACGAACCCGCTGATGGAACGCCGGCTCAGCCGATTCGATCCGGTCTCGCTCAGTGCCGAGCCGGGCAAGCGTGACCTCGACGCTGACGTCCAACACGATCACCAGGTCCGGCTCCAGCCCGGCCACAGCAAACTGCGACAGCGCCAGCACCTCCATCGGGTCGAGCCCTCGTCCGTACCCCTGGTACGCCACCGAGGAACCGCTGAAGCGATCGCTCACCACCGACCGTCCGGCGGCCAGCGTCGGTGCGACCACGCGCTCGACGTGCTGGGCGCGGTCGGCCGCCATCAACAACGCCTCGGCCCGCAACCCGGGGGTAACCTCGGAGTCGTCGGCCAGCAGCAGATGGCGTAGCTGCGCCCCGAGTGGGGTGTCCCCCGGCTCCCTGGTGGGGAGCGCTCCCAGCGACGTGGCCAGCCGCCCGACCTGGGTGGTCTTGCCGGAACCGTCGGGCCCCTCGAAGACAATGAAACGGCCGCGCTCGGGGCTCATCGGCGCCGCTCGGGGTCGGGTCGTGGTGCGGCGCGCTTGGCCGGGTCCACCTCGGCCAGGCCGACATCGATGCCAACCGCCTCGGCGGCCTGAACCTCGGCCGTCTGAACCTCGGCCTGGCGGAGGTCGCCATGAAACAGCTCGGCCGAATACTCGGGGCGGACAGTGTTGTGGCGCAGCCCGGCTCGGACGTCGGCCAGGCCCTCGCGTAGCTGAAAGCCCATCGATCTGGCGGCCAGTGTGGCGGCGCCGAGGATGATCAGCCCGCCGAACCACAGCGCCACCCGGACGCCGGGCACCGCCAGCGACACGCCGAAGATCTCGGCCTGGGGGATGCCCTGGGCATTGCTGGGAAATATCGACGAGGTGAGCTGCTCGAACAGCGCCGCCATGGCGGGGCCCAGAAGCAGCGACACCAGCACGCACAGGCGCACCAGGGTGAGCAGCGTCGAGAAGATCCGTCCCCGCAGCTCGTCGGTCGTATAGGTCTGCAACAGGGTGAAGCCGAGGATGTAGACCGTGCCGGCGCACACGCCGAGCAGGAACACGCAGGCCGCGGCCGGCCAGAACGAGGACATCGACGCCGCCAGGAACAAGGCAATGCCGCTGACATAGGAGGCGATGAGAAACGACGCCCGCTTGGGCAACAGTTTCTGCACCACCGACAGCGCGGCGATGCCAACCGCCACGCCGAGGCCGAGCGCGGTGATGAACAGCGAGAACGTGTCCCCCGAACCAATCACCTTCTCGGCGAACACCGGCCCCAACGGCACGAGCATCGCCCCGCCGAACAGCCCGGTGGCCAGGCCCACGTTGACCCCCCGCACGACCGGGTTCTCGACGATGTAGCGCCAGCCCTCGCGCATCTCGCGGAATGTCTCGCCGACGCCCGCCACCCGCTCCTCGCCGATCACGTGGCGGCCGAGCGCGTGCTTGGGAATGCGCACCAGCTTCCAGATGATCAGCCCGCCGATGACGAACGAGGCGGCGTTGAAGTAGAACGCCAGCGCCTGGGTGTTGCCCAGCTCGTTGCTGAACTGAAGGGGCCCCAGCCAGGAGATGTTGGCCAGCGAGCCGTTGGCGGCGGTGAGCAGGTAGATCAGCCCGCCGGCCACCGGCATGGTGCAGTAGGCGGCCACCAGGCTGAGCGAGTTGGCGTCGGTCAGCTTCTTGCGGGGCACCAGGCTGGGGGTGACCGCCTCCTTGGCCGGCGACCACAGCATCGTGAACACCTCGAGCAGCAGCGAGGCGATCACCAGGCCGGTGACCGAGCGCACGAACGGCAGCGCCATGAACACGACCGCCCGGGCCAGGTCCGACCAGATCATCACCTTCTTGCGGTCAAAGCGGTCGACGAAGACGCCGGCGAGCGGTGCGAGAAACAACCCCGGCGCCACACGGGCGGTCAGCACCAGCGCCGTGGCCGCCTCGGGCGCCGACGAGAGCTGCGCCGCCAGGGCGGTGATGGCAAAGAGCCCCACCCAGTCGCCCAGAGCCGACACCAGCTGCACAACCCACAGGTAATAGAAGTCCCGAGAACCGAAGATTCGCTGCATCCAGCCCTCGCCCGAACCGGTCGAGTCCGGATCGAACGAAGAGAGGTCGGGCGAGGAGGGGAGCGTTTCGGCTTCGACGGATGCTCCGGCCGAATCTGATCCCTCTGGTGGTCTGGTGGTTCCCATCACGGTGTTGAAGGCGCGCCGACCCGACCGTTCGGACCGGGTACGCAGGCTCCTTTTCTACTGCACCGCAGGGATTCGAGGTGGGATGCGGACGCTCGTCACGCGACACCGCAGGATCGGCCGCAACCCATCGAGTGCTCTAGTCCTCGGACGGCGTGGGGGGTGGTGTCTTCTTGGCCAGCGCCTTCTTGGTTGCCGCCTTCTTTGCAGGGGCCTTCTTCTTGGCCGGAGCCTTCTTCTTCGCAGCCGCCTTCTTCTTGGTCGCCTTCTTCTTGGCGGGCGCCTTCTTTTTGGCGGCCGCCTTCTTTTTTGCTGGGCCTCGGGCACGTCGGTCGGCGAGCAATTCCTGGGCCCGCTCCATCGTCAGCCCATCGGGCGTGTCGCCCTTACGCAGGCTGGCATTGGTCTCGCCGTCGGTGACGTACGGGCCGAAGCGGCCGTCCTTGACGACGATCGACTTTTCCGGGTTGTCGGGGTTGGGGCCCAGGTCCTTCAGCGGCGGCTTGGCGCTCTGCCCCTTGCGACGCTTGGGCTCGGCCAGCTTGGCCAGCGCCTGCTCCAACGTCACCGTGAACAGCTCCTCCTCGCTGTCGAGGCTGCGGCTGTCGGAACCCTTCTTGATGTAGGGGCCGTACCGGCCGTTCAGCGCCTCGATCTCCACGTTGTCCGCCAGATCGACGCCCACCACGCGGGGCAGGGTGAGCAGCTTCACCGCCTCCTCGAGCCCGATCGTGGCCACGTCCATCGTGGCGAACAGCGAGGCGGTGGCGGGCTTCTCGTCCGGCTCCTCGGGATCGGACATCGCCACGTAGGGGCCGAAACGCCCCGCCTTGACCATCACCGGCCAGCCGGTGTCGGGGTGAATGCCCAGCTCGCGGTCGCCCGACGGGGCGTCGAGCAGCTCGGTGGCCCGATCCAGGGTCAGCTCGTCGGGGGCCAGGTCCTCGGGGATGCCGGCGCGGTCCTCGCCCCGCTGCAGGTACGGCCCGTAGCGACCGACCCGGGCGACAATCTCACGGCCCTCATCATCGGAGCCCAGCGGGATCGAGTTGACCTCGCGAGCATCGATGTCGCCCAGGTTTTCGCTGACCATGCGGGCCAGGCCGGCGTCGTCGTCGGTGGCGCCGAAGTAGAACCGGCTCAGCCATGGCACGGCCTCCTCGGTGCCCCCGGCAATGTCGTCGAGGTCGTTCTCCATGCGGGCGGTGAAGGCGTAGTCGACCAGCTCGGGGAAGTGGCCCTCCAACAGGCCGATCACAGCAAAGGCGGTGAAGCTGGGCACCAGGGCGGAGCCCTTCTTCCACACATACCCGCGATCCAAGATGGTGGAGATGATCGACGCATACGTCGAGGGCCGACCCACACCCAGCTCTTCAAGCCGCTTGACCAGCGACGCCTCCGTGAAGCGCGACGGCGGCTGGGTCTCGTGACCCTTCGCCTCGGCCTCGTCGATTGTTGCCGACTGACCTTCGCTCACCTCGGGCAGCACCGATTCGGCATCGTCGGCCTCCGCCCCGTCGTCCTCGCCCTCGACGTACGCGGCGAGGAAGCCAGGGAAGAGGATCGTGCGGCCGGACGCTGACAGGGTGACGTTCTGGGACCCGGCCGAGCCGGCCGCAACCGTCTGGGCCGACAACCGCACCTGCACCGACTCGCCACGGGCATCGTTCATCTGGCTGGCCACCGTGCGCCGCCAGATCAGCTCGTAGAGCCGGAACTCGTCGCTGCGCAGCTCCCCGCGCACCTCATCGGGCGAGCGGAAGCTGTCACCGGCCGGGCGGACGGCCTCGTGAGCCTCCTGGGCGTTCTTCACCTTCTTCTTGTAGGTGCGGGGCTCCTTGGGCAGATACGGCGCCCCATAGCGCTGCGAAATTTCGCTGCGCGCCGCCGCCAGCGCCGCCCCCGACAGCGTGGTCGAGTCGGTACGCATGTAGGTGATGAACCCGTTCTCGTACAGGCGCTGGGCGACCGACATCGTCTGAGCCGAACTGAAGCGCAGCTTGCGGCCGGCCTCCTGTTGCAGCGTCGAGGTCATGAACGGCGGGTAGGGGCGGCGGGTATAGGGCTTGGCCTCGACCGAGGTCACCGTGGCCGGAGCATCGGTGAGGGTGCCGGCCAAGGTTGTGGCGGCCCCCTCGTCGAGCACCAGCGCACCCTCTCGGGTCAGCTGGCCTTCGGCGTCGAAATCGCGGCTGGTGGCCAAGCGCACGCCGTCCACCTCGATCACCTGGGCGCCAAAGTTGGTCGCCTTGCCAGCCGCTGGCGCAGCGGCGCCGCCGTCTCCGCCGGCGACGTGCACCTGTGCCTTCAGGTCCCAATACGACGCAGAGCGGAACGCCATGCGGGCCCGCTCGCGCTCGACGACGATGCGGGTGGCCACCGACTGCACCCGGCCGGCCGACAGACGGGGCATCACCTTCTTCCACAGAACCGGCGACACCTCATAGCCATACAGGCGGTCGAGGATCCGCCGGGCCTCCTGGGCATCGACCATGCGGCGGTCGAGATCCCGAGGGTTGTCGATCGCGGCCTGGATGGCGTCGGGGGTGATCTCGTGAAACACCATGCGCCGCACCGGCACCTTGGGGCTGAGCACCTCGAGCAGGTGCCATGCAATCGCCTCGCCCTCGCGATCCTCATCCGTTGCCAGATAGAGCTCGTCTGCGTCGGCCAGCAGGCCCTTCAGGTGCTTCACCTGGGACTTCTTGTCTCCAGCGACCACGTATAACGGCTTGAAATCGTTGGCTGTGTCGACGCCCAGCCGTGCCCACGACTCGGCCTTGTAGGCGGCCGGCACTTCCGCCGCCGAGCGCGGCAGATCGCGGATGTGGCCTATGGAGGACTCGACCACATAGTCAGCACCGAGGAACTTCGAGATGGTGCGGGCCTTGGCAGGTGACTCGACGATTACGAGGGAGGACATCGGGTCCAGCCAAGACCAGCGCCGCGCACGGCGTCAACACCGACCCCGCCGGACCGATCGCTCCGGGGGCCGTCGAACACCGGTGGACCGGTGGTTGGATGGGTCCGATCCCGGGCCGGTATGAGGCCGATCAGGGCCCGGAAAAGACCCCGGACCGGTCGGTGGCCGGGCCGACCGAGGGCGCCCGGTCGTCCTCGTAACGGGTCAGCTCGGCGCGACCCACCACATGCCAGTGCACCTCGTCAGGTCCGTCCGCCAAGCGCAGCGTGCGCTGGGCGGCGTACATGCTCGCCAGCGGGGTCCACTGGGAGATACCGGCGGCACCGTGGATCTGGATGGCCTCGTCGATGATCTCGCACACCCGCACCGGCACCATCGCCTTCACCGCGCTCACCCAGATGCGAGCCTCGGCGTTGCCGGTCAGGTCCATCGCCCGGGCCGCACGCAGCACCATCAGCCGCATCGCTTCGATCTCGATGCGGGCCTTGGCGATCACCTCGGTGTTCTTGCCCAGGCGGGCCAGCGGCTTGCCGAACGCCTCGCGGTTGAGCCCGCGCCGCACCATCAGCTCCAGCGCCTTCTCGGCCGCGCCGATCGAGCGCATGCAGTGGTGGATGCGGCCGGGACCAAGCCGCAACTGGCTGATCTCAAAGCCGCGTCCCTCGCCGAGCAGCATGTTGGAGGCGGGCACCCGCACATCGGTGAAGCGCAGGTGCATGTGCCCGTGCGGGGCGTCGTCCTGGCCGAACACGTGCATCGGGCCGACGATCTCCACCCCGGGGGTGTCCATCGGCACGAGGATCTGGGATTGCTGACGGTGCGGCGGGGCGTCGGGGCTGGTGCGCACCATGACGATCATGATCTTGCAGCGGGGGTCGCCGGCGCCGGAGATGTAGAACTTCTCCCCGTTGATCAGCCACTCGTCACCATCGAGCTCGGCTACGGTCGCCACATTTTTGGCGTCGGAGGAGGCGACGTCGGGCTCGGTCATTGCGAACGCCGAGCGGATCTCTCCGTTGAGGAGGGGCTGGAGCCAACGCTCCTTCTGCTCGAGCGTACCCACCCGCTCAAGCACCTCCATGTTGCCGGTGTCCGGCGCCGAGCAGTTGAGGCACTCCGCAGCCAACGGGTTCTTGCCCAGCTCGGCGGCAATGTAGGCGTAGTCCAGGTTGGACAGGCCCTCGCCGGTCTCGGCGTCGGGCAGGAAGAAGTTCCACAGTCCCGCGTCGCGAGCCTTGGCCTTGGCGCCATCGAGCAGCTCCAGCTGACCGTCGGCGAACTGCCAGCGGTCGCTGCGCCCATCGCCGAGCGCAAAGAACTCCTCGGTGATCGGGTCGATCTCGTTGGCGATGAACTCGATGACCGCTTCGTACAGCGGCAGCGCTGCGGCCGACATCGCCAGGTTGAGCGCCTCGTCGGTCGCATCACCTGAGTGCATTCCTGGTGCGGGCATGGCGGGTCCTTTCGACAACACGATCGACAAGCCGTGACGCCCGAACCTAGGCGACGCCTGCGTCGGCCGACCTCGAACGTCGACCGCGCCGCATGCCCCGTCCGCAACTCGGGAGCCCACACGACCGCCAGACCGCGCTTTGCACTCCCCGGTTCGAGGGGACTCGGAACTCGGGAGCCCACACGACCGCCAGACCGCGCTCTCAACTCCCGACTACCGATCTGCGATCCCGGCTCGGCTCGCACCCGAGCCGGACCGTGCCCGCTTCGGAGCGGACCGAGGTGGAAGGCCCGGGTCAGGCGATCTCGTCGGGGGGCAGCCGCTCACCCAGTTCGTCGATCACCAGCCGCTCGCTGCGGGTGCGACCCGGACGCTCGGCCCTGACCCGGTAGGCGGCCCGCCCGACCAGGTGTGCACCCACCGGCGCGGTGAGGAACTGCAGCGCCAACGCCAGGATCAGCTTGGTGACCACCGACCAGCTCGGAATGGCCATCACTGCTCCAACGACGACCAGCAACCAGCCCAGGGTGGCCGGCTTGGTGGCCGCGTGCATGCGCACGAACAGGTCGTTGGAACGCAGCTGTCCCACCCCGGCGATCAGCGTGAGCACCGCCCCGGCGAGGATCGAGAGGGCGGCGATGACCTCGATCATCTGTCCACACTCCCGCCAAGGCGCCACAGGAACGAGCAAACCAACACGATCATCTGTCCACACTCCCGCCAAGGCGCCACAGGAACGAGCAACCCAACACGATCATCTGTCCACACTCCCGCCAAGGCGCCACGAAGACGAGCAACCCAACACGAAACCGATCATTTGGGGGCACCTCCGCCGCTGGTGGTCTCAATGAAGCGGGCGTAGATCACGGTGCCGACGAAAGCGACCAGCCCGACGACGACCGCGACCACCACGTACTGGGTCGAATCGGTGCGGGCACTGTTCGCGATGATCGCCAGCGCCACCGTGGTGAGCACGCCATCGAGCGCCACCACCCGGTCGGCCAGCCGGGGGCCGTACACGAGCCGCGCGACAAACGCGGCTCCGGCCAGGGCGAGAACGGCCAGCGCCGCGGCGTAGATCATCGTCGCACCTCTCCGATCGCCGGGATCGTCGCTTCGTCGAGCGCTTCGCGGGCGTCACGGGAACCGAACGCCACCACCAGGCGGCGCTCCAAATCGAGCACCTGGGCACGGATCTCGTCGGGAGACTGGGCCTCGATGGCGTGGACGTAGATGACCGAGGGCTCCCGCGACACCTCGACGGTCAGCGTGCCAGGGGTGAGGGTGATCGAGTTGGCCACCATCGTGGTCAGCTGGTCGGACAGGCCACGGATCGGTGTGGCCACGATTCCCGGCTCCATCTCGGCGGGTCCGGACGGCTTCACGATCAGCCAGGCCACCCGCAGGCTGGAGGCGACCAGCTGGCCGAGAAACCACACCGCAAAGACGGTTGCGTGCAGCGGGCGCAGGGCGACCCGGGAGTCCACTCCCCGTTCCCCGGGAAACACCCACAGCACTCCAGCGGCCACCACGACGCCACCGAGCAGGTTGGCCACGGTCGGCGCGCCCCACAAAGCGGTCCACATCACCACCAGCCAGCCGGCGAGCAGCGTCGGACCCCAGCGCTGCGAACGCCGGACCGTGGAGGTGTCACTCCCGGACACCTCCCGACTCGACCGTGCGTCTCCCGTTGGAGTGGGATCGGATGACTCGCTCATCAGCCCAACACCTCCGACACGTACTGCCCTGGGGTCAGCAACTCGTCGGCTGCCCGGGCGCTGAGGTTGTACAGCGGACCTGCGGCAATGGCCACCACCAGCGACAGCACGACCAGGAACCCGACCGACAGGTACATGACACCCAAGCCCTTTGGCGGATCGTCCGGGTCGCCCGCCTCGTCGGTGAGCTGCACCTCACCCCAGAAGGCCCCGCCCCAGATCTTGGTCATCGAGAACAGCGTGAGCAGGGACACGAGGATCGACACGGCCACCACCGCATACTGCGCCGAGCTCAGCCCGGCCTCGACCAGGGCAAACTTGGCGACAAATCCCGAGAGCGGGGGTATCCCGGCCAGGCTGAGCGCCGGCAACAGGAACAACAACCCGAGCACCGGGAAGGCCCGCGACACGCCCCCGATCGCCGCCAGCCGGCCCGACCCGGCCCGCACCTCGACCAGGCCGGCCGTCAAGAACAGGGTGGTCTTCACGATGATGTGGTGGATGACGTACAGCAGCGCTCCGGCCAGGCCGGCGACGGTGAACAGGCCTAGCCCCATGATCATGTAGCCGATCTGGGACACGATGTGGAAGCTGAGGATGCGGGGGATGTCGTCCTGGGCAATCGCCCCGAGCACCCCGACCAGCATCGTGATCGAGGCGACGACGAGGATGAGGGTGCCCGGCCGGGTGCCCGGGTCGAGGAACAGCGTCTGGGTGCGGATAATCGCATACACACCCACCTTGGTGAGCAGGCCGGCGAACACCGCCGTGATCGGCGAGGGGGCGGTCGGGTAGCTGTCGGGAAGCCAGGAGAACAGCGGAAACAGCGCTGCTTTGATGCCGAACACGACGAACAACAGCAGCCCGAACGCCAGGCGCACCCCGTTGGGCAGGTCGCCGAAGCGCTCGGCAAGCTGGGCCATGTTGACCGTGCCGGTCGCCGAGTAGATCAGCGCCAGCGACGTCAGAAACAGCGCCGAGGCCACCAGGCTGATCACGACATAGGTCATGCCGGAGCGGATCTGTTCCCTGCCGCCACCGAGCGTCAACAACACGTAGCTGGCGGTGAGCATCATCTCGAAGGCGACAAACAGGTTGAACAGGTCACCGGTGAGGAACGCTGCGGCGACGCCCGCCGACAACACCAGATACACCGGGTGAAACGCACCGTGGTTGCGTTCGGCGCCCGGCTGGCCGATCGCGTAAACCAGCACCGAGATCAACATCACCGCAGCGACGGCCAACATGATGCCGGCGAGGCGGTCGGCGATCAGGGTGATGCCGAAGGGCGCCGGCCAGCCGCTCATCTGCGCGACGACCGGCCCGGAGGTATCCGCCTGGATCAGCAGAATGCAGCTGATCGTCGCAGTGGATGACAGCACCGCCAAGCTGATCATGCGCTGGACGCTGCGGTGCCGAAAGGCCATGATCGACAGCGCCGCCCCGAGCAGCGGCAACACGATGGGCATGGGGAGGAGCGCGTTCACCTCGGACCATCCCGCCGGCCGGCGCCCGGGCTGTCCGAGTCGGGCTTGATGTCACGGTCCGGGCCGGGGTCCTCATCGTGACGAGCCAGGGCGGCGTCGGTGAGGCCATCGGGGTTCTTCCCTGCCTTGGCCGAGGCCAGGCGCTCCCCGGTCAACTCGGTGTCGGCCACCTCCTCGTCCAGGGCTGCATCACGCTCGCGTGCGACGCGTCGGTCCTCGCGGTCATCCTCGACCAGGTCATCCCCGGTCAGCACGAAGCTGCGCCAGGCCATCGCCAGCAGAAACGCTGTGACCCCGAAGCTGATCACGATCGCCGTGAGCAGCATCGCCTGGGGCAGCGGGTCGACGTACCGGTCGGGATCGTTCGGCGTCCCGCTGAGAAAGGCGGGCAGCCCGCCCCGACCGGAGGTGACCAACAACAGGTTGGCGCCGTGGCTGATCAGGCCCAGGCCGATGATGATGCGGCTCAGCCGGCGTTGCAGCAACAGCCACGTGCCGATGCCGAAGAGCAGGGCCGCCCCGGCGGCCAAGGTGAGGCTCATCGCTTTTCGCTCCGGCTCGTCGCCGCGCCCGGGGCCGGGTCCGGGCCGTCCTCGGGCACCGCCGGCTCGCCGAACGCCCCGAACATCATCAACACCAGGCCGACCACGACCAGGAAGACGCCGACATCGAAGGCGAGCACCGAGCTGAGCTTGATCTCGCCCAGCAATGGCGGGTGCAGTTTGATCTTGCCGCTCTCGAGCAGCTCGCCGCCGAGCAGCAGCGGTGCGATCGACGTGACGCAGGCCAGGAACAGCCCGGTGCCAACGAAGTACCGCCCGGGGACCCGGCCGGCCCGGCGGACCTCGTCCAACCCGCCGGTCGCGTAGCGCAGTGCGAAAGCGGCACCCGCCACCAGGCCCCCGACGAAGCCGCCCCCCGGCTGGTTGTGCCCGGCGAAGAGCAGGTACAGCGCCAGCACCATCGCCGAGGGGAAGACGACCCGCACCACCGATTCGAGCACCATCGAGCGCCTCACGACGGTCGCTCCGGCGGCCGGTCGGGCTCCTCGGGAGGGGCGGCGGCCCCATGCGGACCGTCGTTGGGATCCAGGCGACGGCGGATGTCGGCGAGCGCCCCGTGGTCCGCTTTGCGCGGCTCGATGTAGGAGCGCAGGCTGGGCATGACCAACGCATCGTCGTCGGGCTTGTGAATCGTCAGGCCGCGGGCGCCGGCGCGCGCCAGCGCAACCAGGCCGAGAGCGGCCACGGTGAGCACTGTGATCTCGCCCAGGGTGTCGAACCCGCGAAAGTCGACGAGGATCACGTTGACGACGTTGGAGCCGCCGCCCTCGGACACCGCACGGGCCAAGAACTCATCGGACACCGGGCGTGCGGTTCGAGAACCAGATGCCACCAGGGCAAAGACGAACACGAACACGCCGACCGACGCGGAGATCACCAGGCGGACGGCGCGACCCAACCCGGTGGGCCGCTGATGAAACTCGTTGGGGAGCACCCGCAGCACCAACACGAACAACACGGCGCCGAGGGTTTCGATGCCGAGCTGGGTGAGCGCCAGGTCCGGCGCGCCCCGCAGCACGTACAGCAGCGCCATGCCGTAGCCGACCGCGCCCAAGCACAGCACCGCCGACAGGCGACGTTGGATGGTGGCGGCTGCTGCGGCCGCCACCACGATCAGCGCGGTGAGGGCCACCTCGCCCGGGCTGTCGGCAAAGCGGGGCAGCGCCTGGCCCTGCATCGCCCCGATCAGCGCAAAGCCCGGCACGGTCACCACGGTGACGAGCACGACGCCGACATAGGTGGGCAACGACCCGGACTGGACGATGCCGGTCACCCGGTCGGCCACCCGGTTGAGCAGCCGCAGCACGCCCAAATACCCACGGTCGCCCCAGGTGAGCGATGGCAGCACACCCTGGACCGCCGCAACCTGGCGCCCCCCGGCCACCATCGCCGCACCGAGAGCGATCGTCAGCGCGCTCAGCGCCAGCGGGGTGCTCAGGCCATGCCACAACGCCAGGTGGCCCTCAGGGGCCGCGCCGTCGAGGGAGGATGCCGCGGCGTACACCAGGCGGGAGGCCAGGTTGGGAACGACGCCGAGCACGATGGTGAGCGTTGCCAGGATCGCCGCCGGTACCCAGAACGCCGTCGATGGGGCCCCTGCCGGCTGGCCACCGGAGGTGTGGTCATGTTCGGCCGCCGGCAGCGGCGGCGCGCCGGGCACGTCCCTGGTGGTGAACGCCCCGAGGAGAAATCGGCCCGTGTAGGCGAAGGTGAGCACCGAGCCGGCGACGATGCCGGCGAGCACGACCCACTCGCCGGTTCCGGCGTGATGGGAGAACGCTTCGTAGGCGGCCTCCTTGGCGATGAAACCGAACAGAAGCGGGATGCCGGCCATCGACAGGCCCGAGATGATCGCCACCCAACGGGGACCGCCCCAGCCCGGGCCCCAGGCGCCCAGCGCCCGGATGTCGCGGGAGTGGGCCTGGTGGTCGATCACCCCAACCACCATGAACAGCGGCGCCTTGAACAAAGCGTGGGCGATGATCAACACGACGCCGGCGAGCGTGGCCTCGGGGCGTCCGGCCCCGAACATCACCATCAAAAAGCCCAGCTGGCTGACCGTCCCAAACGCCAGCAGCCGCTTGAGGTCGGTCTGGCGCAGCGCCCGGGCGCCGCCGGTGATCATCGTGATCAGCGCCACGGTCAACACGACCGGACGCCAGAACCCCACGTCGGCGAAGGGCGGCGCAAACCGGGCGACCAGGTACACGCCCGCCTTCACCATCGTCGCCGAGTGCAGGTAGGCCGAGATCGGCGTCGGGGCGACCATCGCTCCCGGCAGCCACGACGAGAACGGGAACTGCGCCGACTTGGTGAAGGCACCGATCAGGATGCAGACCAGGCCAACGCTGACCGTGGTGCCCGAAGGTGGCGACGCAACGATGGCCGACAGCTCGTAGGTGCCGGCCGCCTGGCCGACCAGGATCAGCCCGACCAGCATCACCAGTCCGCCGGCCGCGGTCATCAGCAACGCCTGTAGCGCCGACGAGCGGGCCTCGGGGTCCCGGTCGGACCAGCCGATCAACAGGTAGCTGGTGATCGAGGTCAACTCCCAGCACACGTAGAGCCACAGCAGATTATCGGCGGTCACCAGGCCCAACATCGCCCCGGCGAACAGGGTGAGCAGACCCGCCAGGCGGCCCAGGCCCGGCGTGTCGGGGTTGAAATAGCGGCTGGCGTAGGCCTGGATCAGCACCCCGATGCCGGCGACGAGCAACACCATCACCAGCGAGAACGCGTCCACGCGCACGCTGACCGCCAGGTCGAGCCCGCTCACCCAGTTGATCGTCTCGCTCACCGCGGTGCCGTCGAGAATTCCTCCGGCGCGCGCCAGTACCCAGACCAGCACGGCCGCTGGCGGGATGGCGGCCACCCAGAACAACCGACGATCGTCGGAGCGTCCCAGGCCCAGCAGCGCCGCGCCGAAGCACAGGTGGACCAACAGCAATACGGTCAGCGGGGGCCTCCAACCAGAGATGCCCGCCGCGCACCTGATGAGGGGGCCGCTGGGGCGGTCGAGTCGGTGCTGGCCAAGTGGGAAATCCTAGCCGACAGGGCGGAAAACCGGCACCCCGACGCGTCGGACCGAACCGGGGCCAATGCCGCCGGTCGGGTCGACTACGGCGTCTCGGGTTCGCTGTCGCCGCTCGGGTAGATGACGAATCGCACCGAGGTTCCGCCATCGACCGGGCTGAACTCGGCCTCGTCGGCGAACGCGTCGATGATGCCGAGGCCGAACCCGCCCTCGCGCTTTTGCACCTCGGGTGCCGACACGTCGGGAAGCGAGGTGTCGATCACCGGATGGGAACCGGTCGTGGCCAGGAATCCGCCGCCCTGGTCGAGGACCGATACCTCGACGCGATCGGGGCTGAGACAGCACCGCAGCCGCAAGGCCTCGGGGGTGCTCTGCTCGGCGTGGGCGGTCACCGCGTTGGCGACCACTTCGGTCAGCACCAGGCGCAGCTTGTCCAGGTCCTCGGCCCCCATCGTGGCGGTCAGCCGGGCCACCTGCTCCACCCGGCGCCGCACCATCGCCAGGCTGGCCAGATCGGCCGGGAAGTCGAACTCGATCTCCACCGGTTTGGCGGGCGGAACGGTCAGTACCTTGTCGTCGACCGCGCTGCCGTCGACACCGCTACCGTCAACTCCGGGGCGCGCCGAGCCGTTGGCCTCGTCGGGTGAGGACTGATGCGCTCGGTTTCGGGACTTCACACGACCCCTTTCTGCGCCCCCAATCTAGGCCCACGACCCACCTGTTGCGGCCAGTCCGCCATTATTTTCAGAACGAGGTGGGCGGTTGACTGTCGGAGTCGATCCGTAGCCTGGGGGACTCATGCTCGCTCTCGGCCCCCGCAGCACCACCGCCGACCGCCTTTCCGGCGATGTCGTTGCCACCGGCGTCTCCCTCCCCCCGGCGTTGGCCCACCTGGAGGGCGACCCCCGGATGGCGGGGGTGTTGTCGGTTCCCAGCCGCCCAGGACGCACGGCGGGGCTCGCCACCCCGCTTCCCGACCGCCTGTCCGCACTGGCCGAGCCTCCGTTCTGGGCCCACCAGGCGGCGGCGATCGACCTGCTCCGGGCGGGCCGCCACACCGTGATCGCCACCGGCACCGCGTCGGGCAAGTCCCGGTGCTACCAGGTGCCGATCGCCGAGGCGGTCACCGAGCCCGGCGTCGGGGCCACCGCCCTGTTGATCTATCCCACCAAGGCACTCGCCCAGGACCAGCTCAGGGCCCTCGGCGATTTCGGCGCCGGGGAGCTGCTGGCGGCCACCGTCGACGGCGATGCCGGCCCCGAGGAGCGGTCCTGGGCCAGGAGCTCGGCCCGGGTCGTGTTGACCAACCCGGAGATGCTCCATCACGGACTGCTGGCCCACCATCGGCGGTGGGCTCGGTTGTTTCGCAACCTGACCTACGTCGTCGTCGACGAGCTCCATCTGCTGCGGGGCATGTTCGGGGGCCACAGCGCCAACGTGCTGCGACGCTTGCGACGGGTGGCCGCGCTCTACGGCGCCGACCCGACGTTCGTGTTCACCTCGGCAACGATCGGCCGGCCCGGCGAGCTGGCGGGGGCGCTGATCGGCGACGAGGTCGACGTGATCGACGACGACGCCTCCCCGACCGGAACCCGCACGCTGGTCGTCTGGAACCCGCACGCCGAACGCTCCGGCGGCGGCGTCCCGGCCCAGTCGCTCACCGAAGCCACCGCCGCCATCGCAGCGGCGCTGGTCGCCGGCGGGCACCGCACGTTGGCCTTCACCCGGTCGCGGAAGGGTGTCGAGCTCGCCTGGTCCCGGATGCGCCAGCTGCTCGACCCCGAGACGGCCGCCCTGGTTCACCCCTACCGGGCCGGGTACCTGAGGGAGGAGCGGCGCGAGATCGAGGCCGAGCTGTTCGCTGGGCGCCTGCGGGGCGTCGTGGCCACCTCAGCGCTTGAGCTGGGTATCGATGTCGGGTCACTCGACGCCGTCGTGTGCGGCGGGTTTCCCGGCACGGTGGCATCCTTCGCGCAACAGATCGGTCGGGCCGGGCGGGGCGCCAATGCGTCGGTGGCGGTGTTGGTGTGCGGCGAGGACCAGCTCGACCAGTGGATGGCCCGGCACCCCCGCGACCTGCTCGAGCGGGTGCCCGAACCGGCGGTCGTCAACCCGGCCAACCCGTACGTGTTGCACCCGCACCTGCTGTGCGCCGCCCATGAGTACCCGCTGCGCCCCGCCGACGACCGATTTTGGGCGGGCGAGCTGGACGAGGCGGTCACCACCCTCGCCCGCAACGGGGCGCTCTCCGTGCGCCGGCGGGGTCGAGGCGCGGGCCGCGAGGTGGTGGCCACCTGGGCGGGCACCCGCTGGCCCTTTTCGCTGGTCGGCCTGCGGTCCAGCGATCTCGCCGAGGTGGAGATTCGCTGCGGGCCCGACCTGATCGGCACGGTCGGCGCCGGTCGGGCGCCCGAGACCGTTCACGAGGGCGCCATCTACCTGCATCGCGGCCGGGCCTGGCGGGTGATCGAGCTCGACCTCGACGCCCGGTTGGCCACCGTGGTCGAGGACCCCGGCGACACCTACACGCTGGCCCGAACCACCTCCGACGTCCGGCTTCTCGAGGTGCCGGAGGGGCGTCCGCTCCTCGCCGAAACGGCGATAACCGATGCCGGCACCGGGCGGGTGCGGGTGGCCCCGGTGCTGGTCACCAGCCGGGTGACGGGCTATCAGCGACGGGCGGTCGGCAGCCATGACAACCTGGGCACCACCCGCCTCGACCTACCGCCCCAAGAGCTTGAGACCCGGGCGGTCGTCTTCACCTGGGACGGCGTCGATCACCGGTCGAGGGCAGCGCTCGACGCCGGTTGTAACGCCGCCACGCTGCCGGGGGCGCTGCACGCGGCCGAGCATGGCGCGATCGGCATGTTGGGCCTGTTTGGGCTGTGCGATCGCTGGGACGTCGGCGGGCTGTCGACCGCCGACCATCCCGACACCGGAGGGCCCACCGTGCTGATTCACGACGGCTACCCCGGCGGTGCCGGCATCGCCGAGTTGGCCGAACGGGTTGCCGAGGCGCACCTGGCCGCCACCCGCGCGGCGATCGCCGAATGCCCCTGCGAGGCCGGTTGCCCGTCGTGCGTGCAGTCGCCCAAGTGCGGCAACCTGAACGAACCGCTCGACAAGCCGGGGGCGCTCATCGCCATCGATGCCCTGCTCGGCCGCTGACGGCGACGACGACGCGAGACGGTGATCGGCACTCTCCGCGTCGCTCTGCCGACCCGCCCGGGGGCGGTCGACGCCGCTGTAGGGTCGGGCGGGGCCGTCGCCGGCCTGCGAGGACCGAGCAACCGACCGAAGGGCTCCCGATGAGCGAATTCCACGACCTGGAGATGACGTCGATCACCGGCGAACAGATCTCGTTTTCGAGCTTTGCCGACAAGCTGGTGCTCGTCGTCAACGTCGCCAGCTATTGAGGCCTCACCGGTCAGTACGCAGGTCTGCGTACCCTCGATTCCAACAATGACGACCTGGTGGTGTTGGGCGTGCCCTGTAACCAGTTCGGTGCCCAGGAGCCCGGGACCGACCAGGAGATCCTGGCCTTCGTCACCGAAAACTACGGCGAGCCCTTCCAGCTGCTGTCCAAGGTGGACGTCAACGGCGACAACGCCGCCCCGCTGTATCAACTCCTGCGCAGCGCGCTGCCCAGGGAGGACGGCGTCGGCGACCTCACGTGGAACTTCACCAAGTTCCTCGTCGACCGTGACGGCACCCCGCTGAAGCGCTACGAGCCCCAGGTCGAGCCGGAGGAGATCGGCGCCGACCTGCCCAACTTCGTCTGAGGGCTTCGGGCTACGACGACCGCCCGACCGGCGCTCGGCTCCGTCACGCAGCCGGTCAGCCGCCCAACGACTCGACGCGGATCACCAAGCGCTCGACGACCTCGGGGTCGCCGAGCATGGGGCCCACCAGCGGCAACCCGGTGACCAGCCGTTGATGGCAGGTGACCGTGACCAGCGAGCCCACCGAGCGGGACCCGCTGAGCTCGGCAGAAAACCCGGACCCGCCCTCGGCTGCCGACGCACCGGCGGCCGTGACCGCCGCAGCGTCGGGTCGCACCATCGCGTGGCGGGCCGCAACCCCGCAGCGGTGGGTGAGCGCAATGCGGTCGCGTGCCAGCAGCGCCGCTTGGATGACGAGCAGCGTCACGATCACCAGCACCGGCAACAACGCCGCCAGCTCGACAGTCGATTGACCGCCGCAGGACCGTCGATGTGGACCACACCAATGCGGCCGACCAGCCGGTGGCGGGCTGGTGGAACCGGCCGCCACCGGGTGGCCCACCGCGGCGCTTCGGGGCCTCACCCGACCCGGCCGGTGACCCACCGGAACACCCGGTCGAACAGCGCACCGACCACGTCCGTCGAGCTGGCCCAGGCCAGCACCAGCAATGCCAAGGTGGCGATGCCCACCACCAACAGCGCATACTCGACCGTGCTCTGGCCCCTGGCCAGGTGGCGGCGGGCAAACAGGATCTGTGGCTGGACCCACCGAGATGGTCGGCGGTGTGGACCTGCGCCCGCGTCCCGGGCCGGGGTTGCACCCCGGTAGGTCGAGGCCGGCGTGGCCGAATGCGGCGAGATCGGTTGCTTCATCGCTGACATGGGAATACTCCTTGTGGTTGGTCCCGGCCGGTTGGCCGAGGGGTAGTTGGGGGGTTCAGGGGACGGTGGTGCTCAGCTGGCGGAGCGACACCAGGGCCAGCGGCCCAAACGTGGCGATCATTAGTGCCGGGAGGATGCACAACACCAGCGGCCCCAGCAGTCGCACCGGCAACCGCCTGATTTGCTCCTCGGATCGTCGACGGGCCAGCTCGCGCTGCTGATCGGCGCACCGGGCCAGCACGGGCAACGACGAGGATCCGGTCCGTTCGGCCGCGCCGAGCGCCGCCCCGAGTGGTGCCAACGGATGGTCGGAGCTGCGCCAGGCGCCGAGGACCTCCGACACCGATTCACCGCGCCCCAGGCTTCGACGGGCGCTGCGTAGGTCGGAGGCGAGCGCTCCGGGTGCGACATCGGCCACGCCGAGCAGGGCGCTGCGCACGGTCAACCCGGCGGACAGTGCGACGACGAACAGGTCGGCCACCTCGGGCACGTCGGCGAACCGGGCGGCCTGCTCGTTGGCGCGCCGACGCCGCTCGGCCAGGTGGCGCCGGGTCCACCAGACCCCGACACCGATCGCCAGCATCGGGTGCACCGCCAGAGCGACGACGGCAGCGATCACCCAGCGCCGAAGCGACCGTTGGCGTGCGATCAGTGCCGGGCTGCGTCGGTGGTCGGGGGGCGCCCGGCGCCCACGTGCCACAAGGCCCATGCCCCCCACAAGGTCGCCAGCGCTACGGCGGGGCTCATCGGTGCCCGATCGAGCGGGACCCCGAGGACAGGATGCGCCTGATCCATGCGGCACCCGCCAGTTCGAAGGCGAGCGCACCCAACAGCGCCATGACGCCGCCCGGCGAGGCCAACGCGCCAAGCAGCCGAGGGTCGACCATCGAGCCGAGCGCCAGAAACAGCGGCGGGAGGGCGGCGAGCACCCAGGCGGAGTAGCGGGCCTGGGACGTTTGGGCAGCGAGTTCGGCGCTGACCGCCGTGCGGTCGCGTACGGTGCCGGCGACACCGTCGAGCGCATCGGCGGTTCGACCCCCGTGGCGGGCGGCCATGCGCAGCGCTGCCACCAGCAGCGCTCGTTCGGCCGACCCGCCGACCCCAAATGCCCTCAGTGCGTCGTCGACTGGTTCGCCCCGACGAAGCAACGTGCCCATGGCGGCCAGGTCGGCGCCCAGCGGCTCGGCCGTGGTCGTGGCGCCGACAAGCGACTCGGGCAGCGACGCCCCCGATCGCAGCTGGGCGGCCAACCGTTCGGCCAGCTCGCCCACCGCCCCCTGCTCGTCATCCACCCGGCGGGCCCCGGCCCCCGCGTCTGTGCGCCAGCGGCCTCGGCGCTGGCCACCACCCGCTCGATCGGTCTCGCCAGGGCGCGTGCGTGCTCGACGGCTCGGGTGACCGGTGGCCAGGACCACGGCCGTCACCGCTGCCCCCGCCACCAGCACCGCCATCGCCCACGGTCCCAGACCGCCGCTCATCGGCCGACCGCCTCGATCTCGACCCCGGGGGTGAGTTCCTCGAACTCGGGGGATTCGGCCGACCCGGCCACGCGCCACACGCCGGTGACCGATCGGGCGCCGTCGCCCCGCCGGGCCACGCCGACGAGGACGTCGATCGCCGCATGCAGGCGGCGACGGATGCCGGCGACGCCGAGGCCGGGTGCCCCGAGCAGCGTCATCGATTCGAGCCGGTCGAGTGCCTCGGCCGGCGAGCCGGCGTGCACGGTGGACAGGCCGCCGTCGTGCCCGGTCGACAGGGCGGTGACCAGGTCGGCCGCCTCCCCGCCCCGCACCTCGCCGACGATCAGTCGGTCGGGGCGCAGCCTCAGTGCGGTGCGCACCAGGTCGCCCAGCTCGACCGAACCCGACCCCTCGGCGTTGGCCCGGCGGGCCTCCAGACGCACCAGGTGGCGGCCGGGCGGAGCCAGTTCGGCGGTGTCCTCGACGACGACCAGCCGCTCCTCCGGAGGCAGCCGGGCACACAAGGCGTCGAGGAGGGTGGTCTTGCCCGCCCCGGTTCCACCGAACACAACCGTGTTGTACCGGCGAGCGATCACCGCTTCGAGCGCAGCCTCCACCCGGGGCGACGCGAACCGGTCGAGCGGCACCGCCCGAACCTCGAAGCGACGGTAGGCGAGCACGGGGCCGCCGAGGGCCACCGGCGGAACAACCACCGCCACCGCGTGCCGTCGGCCATCGCAGCATCGGCGATGGGCGGCGCGGGGTCGACGCGCCGACCGAGCGGTCCGAGCGTGCGCTCGACCAGCCGGGCGACATCGCCCGCATCGAGGACGACCGAGGTGCGCTCGAGGGCACCGGCGTTCGATCCACACCGGCCCGGGGCCGTTGACCAACACGTCGGTCACGCCGGGGGTCGCGAGCAGCGCGGCAACCGCCCCAAGTCCGACCAGCTCGGCGTGAACGCCGCTGAGCAGCTCGGCGCTCTCAGCCTCGTCGATCAGCGGGTCGGCACGATGGAGCACCGCTTTGACCTCGTCGAGCGTCCAGTCCCCATCGGGTCGGCTGGCTTCGAGCAGCTCGCGCACCCGGGCGATCAGCGGCGGCGACACCGCCGCTGCGCCCATGCGGGGCCGGTTCCGCAGGACATCGGCATCGCCTGTCATGTCACACCCCCGAACGCCGAGCCGGCCCGGCGAGCGGTGTGCACAACGTCGACAAGCTGGCGCTCCAGACGCCGAGGCAGCCGCGAGGTCAACAATCCGGAATCGGTCGCCCGGGCGACCGCCGGGTCGATCTCAACGGTACCCACCACCGGCGCGCCGACGGTCGTCTCCAGGTCGGCCGCCACCAGCGCCCGCCGAGGCTCACGCAGAAACACGATCGCGCCGGCGGCCAGGTCGAGCCGACCGAAGCGGCGCAACGCCAGGTAGCAGGCCCGCACGACGACGATGTTGGTCGCAGCCGCTCGCACGGCCTGGCGGCTGAGGTCGGCCCCGTAGGCGAGGCGGAGGGCGCCCGGGGCAGGCGCCGGGACGCCCGCATCGACGAGCACCAGATCGGCCAAGCCGTCGATCGCGCCCCACAGTTCGACCACCCGGGATGGGCGGGCCACCTCGGGGGCATCGGTCGGCCGAGGCCGAACCGACGGCGGCCCGCCGCCCCGGGGGATGAGCGTCAACCCATCGATGACCTCGATCGCAGTTCTTCCCAGCGCCTGTGGGGACGCCCGGGACCCGAGCCAGTCGAGCACCCCAACCGAGCCAACACCCTCGACGCCGAGCACCGCCGGCTGATCGCCGGCAAGGTCGACGATCGCCACGCTGGCACCGTCATGTCGGAGGTGCGCCAGCGCCAGAGCGGCGACTGTCACGCTGAGGCCCTGGCCCCCTTTGGGGGACCACACGGTGATCATGGGAAAACTCCTGAACCGTTCGACCGGTGGTGGTCGAGCACCTCTCAGCATCCCCATGCGACACGACCGTGTCATTGGGCCGCCCTCCCGGGCCGGTCGCACCGGTCGGCTCACCCGGGGCAGGCGCGAATCGGACCCGGCCATCTGGCCGGGCCCGATTCGATTGCGTGGCGGAGGTGGACGGGAATCGAACCCGCCGGACGAGGATCGCCCGTCCCGACCGCTTTGAAGGCGGCGGAGCCCACCAGGTACCCGGACACCTCCACGACTGTGTTTACCGAACGGCGCGATCGCTGCGCTGTGCGGACGGGAGGCCGCTCGGCCTCCGAGTCGTCGGACCTTAGACGGCCAGCAGGTCGCGGGCACCGGTGTCCGAGGACGGATGGCGCAGCTTGCTCATCGCACGGGCCTCGATCTGGCGAATGCGCTCCCGTGTGAGGTTGAAGTGCTCCCCTACCTCCTCGAGGGTGCGGGGCTCGCCCCGGTCGAGGCCGAAGCGCAGCTTCAGGATCTCGCGCTCGCGCTGGTCGAGCGGGGACAGCAGCCGGGAGATCTCCTCGGGCAGCAGCGCGGTGGCGGCCACCTCAAAGGGGGACTCGGCCGAGCGGTCCTCGACCACGTCGCCCAGTTCGGCGTCGCCGTCCTCCCGAAGTGGCTCGGACAGCGACAGCGGCTCGGCGGCGAAGCGCAGCGCCTCGGTCACCTTCTCCTCGGGCATCTCAACCTCGGCGGCCAACTCGAGCAGGGTGGCCGGACGGCCCAGCTTCAGCTCGAGGCGGGCACGGGCCTTCTGCAACCGGGCCAGGGTGTCGCCCGCGTGAACCGGCAGACGGATCGTGCGACCGGTGTTGGCGATGCCGCGGGTGATCGCCTGGCGGATCCACCAGGTGGCATAGGTGGAGAACTTGAAGCCCTTGCGCCAGTCGAACTTCTCGACGGCGTGCATCAGGCCGAGGTTGCCCTCCTGGATCAGGTCGAGCAGCGGCAGTCCGGACGCCTGATACTTCTTGGCGATCGACACGACGAGACGAAGGTTCGACTGCACGAAGGTCTGCTCGGCGGCGTCACCCTTGCGGGCGGCGCGCCGAAGCTCGCGCTTCTTGGCCGGAGTCAACGTGACCTCGGGGTTGTCCAGTTGGCCGCGCGCGTCGGCGCCCTTTTCGATCACCTGGGCGAGGCGCACCTCGTCGTCCTTGGTGAGCAGCGGATACTGGCCGATGTCGGTGAGGTAGAGGCGGACAAGGTCCTCCTCGTCGCGCTCTACGCGATCTTTCGCCACGTGGTTCCTTTCGGTGCTGAGAGTGAGTGCTGAGTGCTGGTGCGGGGTTCGGGTGAACGGCCAACCGGCTCCTCGGCCAAAACCTCGCTGCGGTCGCGCTGGTCGCACTCTGGACGACGCGACATTGCGGTGCTGCTGGTCGTGACAGGGGTTGGGGTCGGGCGCCCAAGCGGAGCATGGGTCGGTCGGTGTGCCATTCCGGCCTGGGCAATGTGCAGGATACGTTCGACGTCAAGGGCATCCCACCCCGGGGAGCCGTCAAGCGTGCTCCGAACGGCCTGCGCTCACTGCGGCTCGACCCATGCCGACAGCGTGGCGGTGGCGGTCGGGCTGCACCCGAGCGCACCCAACTTCCCACTCACCGCAAGGAAATCGGAGGTGGCGTCGCCCAGCGAGCGTTCGGCGCTTCGCCGCACGACGACGCCCGCCGGCCCGTCGGCCAGCCGCACCAGGGTGCGATATCCCACCATCAACCTGGGCAATATCATTTGTGCGGTGACCCCCAAAGCGGCCACTGACGTCGGTTCATCCCACCGCTCACCGTCGGTCGGCCCCAAGGCGCGGTCGGCGGCGAGCACCTCGCCGATGAGCCCCCCCAAGGGGTCGTCGGCCCCGGCCGGGGTGGCGGATCGGCGGCAGCACCGTCGAGGCCTCCACGCCGGGCGGGCCACAACTCGCGCTTACGCTCGGCGCGCCAGCGTGGTGAGCGCTCACCGGGCCGAGCGCTGCGGTCACCCCATCGACCGTGGCGGCGACCGACCAGCGGCCCACCGACACACAACACTGATGCTCGGCCCAGGCCAAGCTCAGCGTCCAGGCGGCCAGGTCGTCACCGGTCATGGGGTCGAGACGTGACGGGCGGCGTCGTGGGCATCGCCGAGCAGATCGAGCAGGTTCACCCCGACGCCGGCGTAGGCGGCGATCGACCCGGCGACCTCGTCGAACGCTGGGCGGGCGCGCCCGGCGACGTAGAGGCGCGCAGGACCAGTTGCGCCGAGCGCGTTCACCGCCGCCTCGCCCCACTCGTCGTAGACGGCGTCGGAGGAGCAGACGATCGCCAGCGATGCGCCGCAGTCGACAAACGCGCTCGCCAGCGCCTCAGGGCTGTCGAACCCGGCGTTGTCCAGCGCCTCGATACCGCCCGCCTCCTGAAGGCGTTGCGGGCCCAGGAGGCTCGGGCGGTATGGACCGCCGCCGGGCCGAGGTTGGCCAGAAATACCTGGGGCGGGCGCCGGTTGCGGCGAGCGTGTCGTCGCTGCGCTGACGCAGCGCCTCCCAGTCCTCGGCCCAGCGCACCGGCGTCAGGGGGGCGGGCAGCACGGTGTCCGGGGCGAGCAGCGCAGCACCGTCGGCCGGATGAGCCCAGGCGTCGAGCGCCGCCCGGCGCAGCCCGTCGAGGTCGGGGGCGGGGCGGTGCACGGGTTCCTCGTCGAGCAGCGGGAACTCCGACACCCCGGTGATGGGCCGAGCCCGGGTCGCCACCTGCTCCAGCGTGGCGGTGCGTTCACGGGCGATCTCGTCGCCCCACCACCCGGAGGTGAGCGCCGCCACCATGCCCCCACCCCCCTCGATCTGTTGGAACGTTTCCCAGGCTGCAGTGCACAGCGAGTCGGTCAGCGACTCGACGTACCACGAGCCCCCGGCGGCGTCGACGACCCGTCCCAGTCCGGACTCCTCCTGGGCGAGCAGCTGGGTGTTGCGGGCCATGCGGCGGGCGAAACCGTCGCTGTGCCCGCCGAGCGACGCATCAAACGGCGCCACCGTGATCGATTCGGCGCCGCCGAGCGCGCCGGCCACGGTGGCGGCGGTGCCGCGCAGCAGGTTCACCCACGGGTCACGCCGAGTGAGCATCGCCGAGGAGGTCCGTGCGTGCACCGAGGCGGCGGCGGCCGCTTCGCTGGCCCCGGCCGCCAGCGCGAGGTGGCTCCAGCACCGGCGGGCGGCGCGCAGCAGCGCGATGCCTCCCCAGATGTCTGCGTCGAGGGCGACCGTGATCGTGACCTGGGCCAACGCCTGGTCCAGGCTCAGCCCACCGTCGGTCACCGCATCGAGCACCTGGCGGCCGGTGGCCAGCATCGTCGCCAACTGTTGGGTCGGCGTGGCCCCGGCCTCGGCGTAGGTGCCGGTGTCGATACCGAGGGCGCTGACGTCGGGCCCAGCGCCTCTGAGGGGTCGATGCCCCGCCGCTGCCAGACCCCCACCAACAGCTCGGCGGCACACTCGAAGGAAGCGCCGGCGTCGAGCGCCACCGGAGCCGCCTCCAGGACGACTCCTTCGAGCGCAGCGTCGAGGGCGTCGACCTCCAGGGCGAGCAGGCCGTCCACGCCGGCGGCGGCCTGCCAGGCCTCGTCGCCAGGCGCGAGGCCGCGGCGGGCGGCCTGGTCGAATCGGATGGTCAGGCTGGACGCCCCACCGGTCAGGTCGCCGAGGGCGTCGGCAGACGCCGTCCCCGGGTCGGCCGCGTCGATCACGCAGCGGATGTCCCAGGTGCCCTGGGCTCGACCGGCCGGGGCCACGCCCCGGGTGAAGGGCGCCTGGCCGGGAAACCCGGCGGCGTCGGCGACCGTCCCCACGGGGGCGCTGATAGAGCGGCCCCACCTCGATCCCGTCGCGCCGGGTGGTGACGATCGTGTCGATCGGGCGGCCGCGCAGCGTCTTGTCGACCAGGGCCAACCATTCGCTCTCGTCGGGCGCTTCGAAGGCTGCGGCCAACTCGTTGAGCTCCGGCCTGACATCGGTCGCCGGGCCATCCTTGGGCGGTTCGGCTGTTCCCCATGGTTCCACCTCGGCTCCGACGAACCCCCAGCGTAGAGAACGGCGGTTCCGAGCACGAAGGGGGCCGTCTCGGCCTCGGAATCTAGGATCGCCTGTCAGGTCCCCCTGACAACCCCCGGAGCCCCTTCGTGTTCGCCCAGATCCTCGCCCAGACCCCCAACTACATCCGTCGACACGGCACTTCTCATCGTGCGCGCCGTCTTCGGCCTCACCTTGGCCATGCACGGCTGGCAGAAATTCTTCACCGGCGGGCGCATGCCCGGTACCGCCGGGTGGTTCGACGGCATGGGGATGAAGCCGGGCAAGGTGATGGCCCCGCTGGCCGCAAGCACCGAGATCGGGGCGGGTTTGGGCTTCGCGATCGGGCTGCTGACGCCGCTGATGTCGGCCGGCTGTGTCGGCATCATGTTGGTGGCCGCTTGGACGGTGCACCGCGAGGGAGTTCTTCATCGTCAAAGGCGGCTGGGAGTACAACATGGTGCTCGCCACCGGCACGGTCGGCGTGGCCATGATCGGCCCGGGACGGTTTCCCTCGACCGGACGTTCGGCTTCGACGGCACGCTTCAGCGGCTGGCTCGGCCTAGCCCTGTCGGCCGGCCTCGGCATCGTCGGCGGTGTGAGCCTGCTCGCCGCCTTCTACCGGCCTCCGGCCCCCGAGTCCGATACTGCACCATGAACGGTTGGAAACATGAGCGGTCGGGAGCATGAGTAGCCGGGAGGCGAGCAACCGGGACCTGGGTCACCGGAGGGGCCGCTCGGGCCTGCAGGGTGTGCTCGACCGTCTCGGCGCGGGGAATCGCAGCCCGCGAACCCCGCCGAACACCACGAGCTGAGCACCAAGGACCTCGGTCGGCTTCACCGGGTGTTCGCCCGGCTGACCGATGCGCCTGAGCTGTCTGAACGTCGCCGGATCGCCGCCGAGCTGGTCACGATGTGGGCCAGGACGTGCCGTCGGCCCGCCCCAACCTGCTGCCGGCGTTGGCCCAACGGGCCCTTCCCGGCGCCGCCCAACGAGCCGATCTGGCCGCGCTGGGCAGCTCGACGCCAACCAGCGCCGACCAACAGGTCCTTCTCGATCTGCTGCGGGACGCCCAGCGGGCGATGCGCATGCCGGTCGACCCAATCCTCGACGAGCTGTGCGCGGCGCCGGGAGGGGTGCGCTTCCTTATCGAGCCGCGCCGCCGCCCTCGAGCTGGCCACGGGTGAGGCCGGCGCCGAGCCGATCCGCCAGCGGCCGCCCTGGAGGCGTGCCTGCTCGCTCGCCTGCGGGTGTTGATGACGCCCTCGCTGATCGAGATGCGGCGCTTGGACTGGGAGACGCCGGCCAGCCTGTTGCAGCGGGTGGCGGTACTGGAGAAGGTCCACCCGATCGAGTCGATCGAGCAACTGCGCGACCGCCTGGACGAGGACCGGGCGGCGTTTGCGCTGTTCCACCGGGCATGGACGACGAGCCGCTGGCCTTCGTGTGGGTTGCCTTCACCCGTGGCGTCCCCGACTCACTCGACCCGATCACCGACCCGGCTGCGCCCAGCGTCCCGCTCGAAAAGGCCGATACCGCCGTGTTCTGGAGCATTTCGGCGTCACAAACGGGGCTGTCCTCCCTGGGCCTGGGCAACGAGCTGATCAAGGCGGCGGTGCGCTGAGCTGCGTGTGTCGCAGCCCTCGTTGAGCACCTTCGTCACCCTGTCGCCGATCCCAACCCCTGGCCGCTCACGTCCTCGAGACGGTTGCGTGACGGCGACGCACGGGAACGAACCGCTCGGTCGACGACGTACAGCGCCTGCTCACCGACGAGGTCTGGTTGGTCAGCCACGAAGCCGACGAGCTGGCCTCCCCACTGCCGGGCCTGGCCGCCCGGTACCTGACCGACACCGGCGCCACCGGACGCTCACCCGACCCCGTCGCCAACTTCCATCTGGGTAACGGCGCCCGACTGATGCGGCTGTGCTGGGCGGCCAACCGGAGCCCCAGGGGCTCGGCCAGTCGCTGGGCATCATGGCCAACTACCTGTACGAGCCGCAGGAGGTCAGCGATCGCGCTCGTCACTACCGGGGTCAGGGTGTTGTGAGTGTTGGCGATGAGGTGGCTCGCCTTTTCGAGGGATCAAGCGAATGAGCGAGGCTCGCACGCGTTCCGGGGCCCGTTGGTCGGTATTGGGGCCCACCGGCTTCTCGTCGTCGTCCCCCCGACCGCTTTTCCGACGACGTCGGCCGGTTGAACCGCGACTGCGGTCAGTCCTGAGCTCACCACCTCGTGGCGCTGGAGGAACGCCGACAGGAACGCTTGGATGATCGCAGCCAGGGGCAGCGCCAGCAGCGCTCCAACCGGGCCGATCAGGCTGGCGCCGGCGATCACCGACCCGAAAGCCACCGCCGGGTGGATGTCCATGGTGCGTGCGGTCACCCTGGGGGCAAACAGGTAGTTCTCGATCTGTTGGTACACCGCGAAATAGATCAGCAACCCCAGCGCAGCGATCGGGTTGTTCACCAGGGCGATGAGCACCGGGAGCGCGCCGGCCAGGTAGGTGCCGACCACCGGCACGAACTGCGAGAGGATCCCCATCCACAGCGCAAGCGCCAGCGCATAGGGCACGCCGAGCAGCTCGAGCGCAATCCAGCTGAAGACCGTCGACAACGCCGCCAGTACCAGGCGGCTGTACAGGTAGCCGCCGGTCTTGGCGATCGCCAGCTCCCACAGGTCGAGCACCATGCGTTGGTGATCCTGTGGCAGGCGGGAGCAGATCGTGTTCCGGAACTTGGGCCCGTCGGCGGGTCAGGTAGAAGGCGAACAGCCCGATCGTCAGCAGCCGGAACACTGCGCCGACCGCCGTCGCCGACAGGGTGACCACCCGGCCGCCGACGTTGGTGGCCATCTTGGACAGGTCGCCCTGATAGGTCTCGGATTTGTCTCACCAGGTCGTCGGAGGTGACCTCGGTGTTGAAGCGGGTGTTCACCCAGTCCGTGACGTCCTGCACGTAGCGGGGGGCGTCGTCCACCAGGCGGCTGGTCTCGCTGATCACCAGGTCCACCATGGCGTAGGTCAGCATCGCTCCGCCCAGGACGACGACAACGAACACCAACCCGGTGGCGGCGCCGCGGCGCCAGCCGCGGTCGGCCAACCAGTTGACAGCCGGCTCGACGGCAAAGCTGACGAACAGCGCCACCATCAGCATCAACAACAGGTCGCGAAGCATGTAGATCGTGGCCCGCAAGAGCACCAGGCCGGCGACGGTCAGCGCCGTGTAGATCAGCGCCCGGGGAAACCAGGGTGGGGATGCGGTCGCCGAGCGGGCTGTGCGCTGCCTCGGTCCGGGGTTGTTGAAGCTGTGCCCAGCCCCGGTCGTCCAGCACGGCACGATCGCCCTGACCAGGTGCCTCTGCTGGTCCCGGTCCGCCGAGTGGCTGCCCGGCGAACCCGCTGCTCCCGAGTCGTTGCCGGCGTGGGACTCGTCCGGCGAGGAGTCCGGCGCTGTCTCCGCGCCGTCTGGGTGCGGCTTCGTAGGTTCGCGCGTCGCGCTGCCGGGTTCGGCCTCGTCGCTCATCGCCCCAGCTTGGCAGGTACCAACGCCCTCGGGGCACTTGCAGCGGTCGCCTTCGGCGGCGACCGGCTATCGGCCGAACATGCCCATCCATTCGGTGGCGTTACGCGGTGCGAACACAAAGTTGTGCTTGCGGGTCTCGCCCATCGGGGCAGAGGGTTCCGCCGAGTACATGTGACCCGGAAACAGCACGGTGTCGTCGGAGATGTTGGCCAGCCGCTGGGTGAGGCTTTCGTACAGCGCCGCCGGGTCGCCGCCGGGCAGGTCGGTGCGCCCGCACCCCTCCAGAAACAGGGTGTCGCCTGCGATCAGCTTGCCGTCGGCCAGAAAGCACTGGCTGCCCGGCGTGTGGCCCGGCGTGTGGATCAGCCGGACCGCCACCTCGCCCACCATCACCACGTCGCCCGAGGTGTGCGTGCGCAGCTGGCTCTCGGGCACCTCGGTGACGATCCGAAGCCATTCCTCCTCGTCGGCCTGGATGTGTACCGGCACGTCGACCCGTTCGAGCAGCTCGCGCACCCCAGCGATGCCGTGGCCCATCATGTCCCCGCCGCAGTGATCAGGGTGGTAGTGGGTCACCAGCGCGCCGGTGAGGGTCATGTCGTCGGCCTCGAGCACGTCGACCAGTTCGTTCGGCGCATAGGCCGGGTCGACCAGCACCGCCTCACCGGTCTCACGGTCGCCGATGGCGTACACGAAGTTGACCATCTGCCGGGCGATCGGGTCGTTCTTGGCGAAATCGCGCCCGGCCAGCAGCTGGCGGAAGTACACCCGGTCGGAAGCGGTCGGCGGGGCGGGGGTGGTATCGGACGAGTCGACTGGCAGGCCACCAGTGTGGTCGGCGCGCCGACGAGCGTGCGGCCAGCGGCCGGACACCGGCCGGGACACCGCCCATCTCAGCGCGTCGGGTCCCTGCCAACGAGCGCCTTGGACTCTTACTTCGTCGACCATCCAGGGTCGGTTCTAGAGTGACGCACGGAGGGATGGCAGAGCGGACGAATGCGAACGGTCTTGAAACCCGGGGGCGCAAAACCCCGCCCGCCCCCCCCCCCCCAACCTCCCTACGGGGTGAGGCCAGCTCGTGAGCACCCTCCGGCAGCCGGTTGACCAAGGTTGAGTGGACGAGCAGTGACCGTTGACAATCCACCGGTCGACGGGACCGCCACTCCCCGCCGAGAAGCGGTGCCTACTCGCCGAGGATCCGGGCCCTCTGTTCGGCGAACTCGGCCTCGGTCAGCAGCCCGAGGTCCTTCATCGCGACGAGCTGGGAGAGCAATTCCACCGGGTCCTTCTGCGGGCCGCCATGCATGAGCGGGGCGCCGACGCCGGCAGCTCCGGGTGTGATCACCATGGCTCCGTTCTGCTCGGCCCACTGCGGGCCTGGGGATGGCCTGGGGTCGCCGGTGGGGGGCCGCCGCCGACGTGATGAGCTGCTGGATGAAGTCGATCTGCCCCGCCGACTTGCCCTTCCCCTGCATCATCGCCGCGATGTTCGGTGCCGGATTACCGTCCAGCATGACGGCGTCGTGATCGTCGGGGTCGTAGATCACGGCCAAGTCCTGGCCCTCGGTGGGGATCGAGAGCTGCGCGAATCGAAAGCGTTCCTCCACCTCAAAGGCTGGTTCGTCCTGCGGCTCGACACGGAGCGTGAGCTTCAATGCGATCTCGGTGTTGGAGACGACGTTGTCGGAGCCGTGCGTGATGGCCATCCCCCGCTCACCTACGGCGACCACGGTGGCGGAAGCGCGACGTCCGTTCTGCTCGAGCTTCTTGCGTGTGCGGCGACTGGACTTTCCAAGCATGTATTCACGGTAAACCTATTGCGCCGCGATGCCCCCAAGGGCATCCGGCAAGGCTCGCCGGCCTGGCCCACCTGGGAAGAAGCACGAGCTCACCCCGCAACGATCCGCTGGTGTTGCTCACCGTGGCAGAACTCACCTGCCCCATCGGGCCGGAGAACCTTGAGCGGCTCATCAGAGGCGGGCGTGAACAGTCAGGGTGAACCGGTCCAAGACTGACGCGTCTCCTTCCCACGGCCGCCCTTGCTTGCGCGCGATTGAGGTGGTACCCGCGGCGATAACGCTCAGGGTCCAAGTGGTCACACCACCACCGCCCATTGCGCCGCTGGACGGCTCGTAGCCCGAGTTGGTCAGCACCAAGGAATCGCCGGTCACGGGCTCAAACTCCCACCGGTAGCCGGTCGTGGGATTGTCCGCCAGGCGCAGCAGGATCGTGTCGCCGACATCCGCTTCGATCGAGGTGCCGTCCTCAGCACTGGTCACTTCGATAGTGGCCATGGGCGTCACCCGGTCAGCGAGCCTGGGGTCACACCGTGACGCCGTAGGACTCGTTGAAGAACGCCGCCGCGATGTAAGCGGGCGATGCATAGCCGAAGCCCTTGTCGCCCCAGCCGGTACCCCAACTATTACGGATGATGAAGCGGCCGTTCGCCAGATAACCCACCACCGCGATCGCGTGACCACCGCGGACCGTGCCCGGCTGGAATTTGTCGAGGATGCCCTTGGTCGCGGTTGCGTTGCCCCACGTAGCGTCCACCGACACGCCAGCCAGGATCGGTCCGTGCGATGCCAGCCACGACTTCCACTTGGTCAGGTTCCGTTGCATGTTGAAGTACGCGGATATCTTGCGCTGGGCGGCCTCGGCGTAGAAGGCGTTCTCATCGCCGGTGTACATCTTGGTTGCCACGTGGAATGGCAGCACTTTGTTGGTGACCACGCCTCGTTTGCGGGCAATGTCCATGGCCGACTTCAGGGACGTGCCTGCCCCCTCGATGAATGACTCCGGAAGCGTGGTGTACTCGTCGGTCTCCTTGGACGCCATCCACACGAACCGCGGTGACAGCGGTTCGCTCTGACCAAGCTTGCCCGCTTGGACCATGTGGTATCGCAGCACACCCTCGGCCGTGGCCCAGCCGACGCACGATCCGGTGTCCTCTTGATCACCGACCGTCCACCACTTCTGGCGCAGATCGACCTTGGCCGGCAGTGCCGCCACGACCCCCAAGGCTCCGGAAGCCACCGCGTCCTCAAACTGCCAGTCCGCTTGGGTGTCATTCGAGGGCACCAGATTGCAGACCCGCTCATGGCGGGGGGGAGACGTCTTCGATGCCGCACGCTTTCGCTTTGGCTTGGCCGCCACCTTCTTGGCCACGCTCGTGGTCTTGCCCTTCGAACCTGCTGTTTTCGCCATCATCGCTCCCTCGGGTCACCGAGTCTGAGCCAGGGACGTCCCCTGCCCCGCGCGCATTTTCCATCGAAAATCCGATGGACGCAACCGCTTCACGGTCTCGATTCGTTGCCGGGCGAACCGGGCGCGCCCAAGCACTCACCAACCGCTGCGAGGTGGCCACCGTTGAAGTGGTGTCCGTGTGCGGCGAAACGGCCAGGCTCGGTTGATGGGTGGACTCGCCGGCCTCGAAACTCGGAGGGTTGGCGGGTTGAGCCGTCGACGCAACTGCGCCAGGACAACATCGACCGGTGCGTTGCCAACCTGTCGATCGGGCAGGCCGGCCACTCCCACGGGGCCGCCCGGCTGAGACGACGCTCGCTTTGGGATGATTAGAGGTCAGGGGGTGGCCCGTCATCGTCCCAAAGGATCCGTGCCCGCCCTGCTGGGAAGACGGGCCCATCGACCTGCTCGCTCCTTCCGTTTACACAGTGGAGAGGCCACCGTCGACGGCGAGGATCTGCCCGGTGACGTAGCTGGCCTTGTCGCTGAGGAGGAACACCACCGGCGCAGCCACTCCCAAGCCGTGCCCTGCCGGCGAAGGGCCACCAACGCCTCGGTGCGGCCGGGCCGTCCCCTGCTGGCAGACGCCCCACTGGAGTGTCGATCAACCCGGGTGCGACCACGTTGGCCCGGATTCCCCGCCGAGCGCCCTCGAAGGCGACGTGGCGTCCGAGGCCGGCCTATGCCCACGTTGAGCACCAGGCCGTGCCGTCGCCCAGGGTTCGGCGCAGGCGACCGGTGCCGGGTCGGGGGGGGTGGCGAGGCGCGGTGCCAGGTCGGTGCCGGGGTCACGTCGGTCGTCATCGGGGCAGCCCTTCGACGCCGGCTTCTCTGGCGATGCGCAGGGAGTTCAGCGTGAAACCGACCAGGTGGTACTGGCCGACGACCATGCACACCTCGATCAGCTGTTGCTCGTCGTACAACTCGGCCAGCCCGGCCCAGGTGTCGTCACCGATGATGCTGTCGGCGTGCAGCTCATCGGCCGCCCGGACCAGGAGCTCGTCGCCCGCCGACCGCTCGACGGCGTCGAACGACGCCAGGGCAGCCATCTCGTCGTCGGTCAGGCCGGCGAGGCGCCCCAGCAGGAGGTGGTGGCCCCATTCGTAATCGGCCTCGGTGTTGGCGGCGGTGCGCAGGATGAGCACCTCTCGGTCCCGAGCGGGCAGCGCCCCACCTGCCAGCAGCATGCCGCCGAAGGCGGACCAGCGCTTGAGCAGCCTTGGGTGGTGAGCGAGGGTGGCGAACAGGTTCATGTCGTCGGCTTCGGGATCGAAGCGAAGCGACCGGACCAGCTCGTCGGTGCGTGCATCGCGCTCCTCGGGAGCCAACGGCGCTATGCGAGGTGTGTCGGTCACGGTCGTCATCATGACGCGTCGGGCGCCGGCATGCCTTCCAAGCGGCGGCGTCGTGGGGCAGCACGATGAACGTTGGGTATCTTATGGGGGTCGCAAGTTTCGGCTGCGTCACGACCCGGGTACCCCACTGGAGCGAGAGATGACAGGCAACGAGTTCACGGTCGCCCACGAGCGATCAGAGGACGGCATCGTGTTGGTACTCCGAGGAGAGCTTGATATGACGACGGCTCCGCTCGTGGAGGCCGCCGTCGATGAGGCAGCCAACGACGGCGCCGACGGGCTCAGCTTCGATCTGGAATCGGTGGGCTTCATCGACTCCTCCGGGCTGCGTTCGCTCCTTCAGGCCCGTCAGCGCTTTGGTGATCGCAACGACTCGGTCACCCTGCTCTCTCCGCAACGGGCCGCACTGCGCCTCCTCGAGGTTGCCGGCGTGCTCGACCATTTTGCGATCGAGAGGCTGGACTGAACCATGTTGGATGCCGACGAGATCCAAGCAACCGATGCGGGCGATGACGCCGCACGGCGGGCGATTGCCGGGCCCATCACGTTGGGTTTCCCCGCCCGACCCGAGCCGGTGCGCTTGGCCCGCCTGGTCGGCGCTGCGGTCGCTGGATCGGTCGACGCCTCACTCGACGACATCGAAGACCTGCGCATCGCCGTCGGAGAGGCCTGCACCATGCTGGTCGGCCACGCCACGCCATCCGCCCGCGTCGAGATTACGATCGAACCCCGCGCCGAGGCCATCGATTTCAGCGCCCAGCTGCGCGGCGGCCTCCGGCCGGACCCCCAGGTGGACGACCTCGCCCAGCTCGTGCTGCGCTCGCTGGCCGACGACGTCGATTTTCGCCTCGACGCCGATGAGGCGGCGCTGACGTTCTCGTGGCCGATCGCCGGAGCGGCGAGCAGCGGATCCTCGAGCGGCAGATGACCGACGAGGCCATTGCGGCCCGCACCAAACGCCGCAGCCGCTCCGAACTCCGTCGTGCCGACAACGATCAGCTGTTGGAATGGTGGGTGGCCGACCGCAGCGAAGAGGTTCGCTCCGAGCTGGCCGTCCGCTACCAGCAGATGGCCAAAAACCTGGCGTCGCGTTTTGCCAACCGAGGTGAGAGCCGAGAGGACCTGGCCCAGGTGGCCGCCTACGGCATCCTCAAGGCGCTGGACCGGTACACGCCCGACCGGGGCGGAACCTTCGAGAGCTACGCCGTGCCGACCGCCGTCGGGGAGATCAAACGTCATTTCCGTGACCACTCCTGGGGCTCGAAGGTGTCGCGGGGCGTCAAGGACCTGATGCCACGTGTGCGCCAGGCGGAGGAATCGCTGACCGCCCGTCTCGACCGCAGCCCCACCGTGCCCGAGGTGGCGGCCGAGTCCAACCTTCCAATCGAGACGATCCACGAGGTGCTCGAGGCCAGGCGCATGTACCGGCCCAACAGCTTGGAGGGCCGCCCCGAGGGCTCACCCGACCCGGCGGTCGGCGATATCGGCGTCACCCGGGCGGTCGACCGGATGACGATCGAGGCCCTCCTGGAACGCCTGCCGGAACGAGAACGCACCATCCTTGAACTGCGATTTTTCGAGGAGTTGAACCAGAGCGACATCGCCGAACGGGTCGGTGTCAGCCAAATGCATGTTTCACGATTGATACGACGGGCACTTGAACGTCTAGCGACGCTCGCCGATCAAACCGACCAAGTGAACTGACTGGCTGATGAACCTCTTGATCTGCTCACCTTCCACCTTCTCGACCATCTTCGAGCGGCTCTGTGAGGACCACGAGTGGGCCTGCACGTTGGTCGAAGCCTTCGAGGACGGCCTGCTGAGCGATCACCAGCTTCCCGATGGCACGCTGGTGATCAACCCGCAGGAGGACTGGCCCCTGCACCGCATCCTCACCAGCATTCGCAAGGTGGCCCCCACCTCGCTGATAGCCGGCGCCTATCTGGATGCCTCCGACGACTCGGTCCTCTCCGAAGACCAGATCGAGAAATGGGTCGCCCGGACCGTGGCCGGCCGAGGTCTGGCCCCGGAATCCTGGGCCGATGACTTTGAGACGCTTCGCCTGGACGATGGCGGATCACCGGCCGAGGTTCGTCAGTGGGTGGTTGAACGCCTGGACGATTGGGGCCTGGATGACCTCACGATGGACGCCGCTTTGGTCGCCTCGGAGCTGACGACCAACGCCCTCACCTCGCGCAACGATTGGCAGGCGAATGATCCGATCGACGTCGAGTTGGCTCGCCTCGACCAAACCGCGCTGCTCTCGGTGATCGACACGACGCCCGACCTGCCCACCCCGCTCCCGCTGGCCGACGCCCGCATCTCCGGCCGCGGGCTGCACATCGTGTCCGAGTTGGCTCAGTGGTGGGGGGTTACCTCCTGGGATGCGTCCAAGGTTGTGTGGGCCGAGCTGGCCGCCTGACCCGTGCGGGTCGGACTTTTCCGGTTAGGGCAGCCCGCCGCCGGGTAACCCCTACCCGAACGCTTCCCTATCGACCCGGAGGTCACCAATGAGCGAACACGGCGAAGTATCTGATTCCACCACCGAAGCGGACGAGGTTGATGCCCGGACGACCGGCGCCGCCGACCGGGCCGCCACCCCCGAGGAAGCCCAGATGGCCGACCAGCACGGCGACGCTCTGACCGACTCGGTGCGCGAGCACGAGGAAGAGATGATGGAGACCGGCGCCAACGTGAAGGGCGAGGGCGAAGTCTGAGATCCCGCCCTCACGCCGGCACCACGCTAGTGAGCGCCGGGTCTGCGTCGGGCCGGGTGGCTCCGCTACGCTGGCTCCCACCTTGGAGAGGTGCCAGAGCCAGGTCGATCGGGCCTCCCTGCTAAGGAGGTGAAGGGGCAACCCTTCCGTGGGTTCAAATCCCACCCTCTCCGCACGACGATGTCGTAGGACATCACGAGCCTCCGAACCGACTGGTTCGGGGGCTCTGCCGTTGTCTCGCTATCGGCAAGGTGGGTGGATATTTCCGCTGTTGAGTGGATAAACTCGGGATCGTTGTCACCGATCCGCGAAGCCAGCTTGAGGAGACCATGAGCGCCAGCGCACACGACCACCGGGAGCGCGACCTGGACTCCCCCGAGGAGATCGCCGAGATGGTTCGGCGGTTCTACCAGGACGTCGCCCAAGACGACCTGCTCGGCCCGATGTTCAACGACGTGGCCCAAGTCGACTGGGCCGAGCATCTCCCGAAGCTGGCCGCCTTCTGGTGTCGCGCGCTGCTCGGCCTGCCCGGCTACCAGGGCAACCCGTTTCGGGCCCACACGCTGGTGCACGCCCAGGAACCGTTCACCCCCGCCCACTTTCAACGATGGTTGGAGCTGTTTACCGACACGATCGAGCTCGGCTGGAGCGGCCCCAACTGCAATCGGGCGCTCACCCTTGCCCACAACGTCGCCCGGGTGCACAGCAACCAACTGCTCGGCACCTCGGTCGAGACATCGACCGCCCCCGACGAGGTGGTGTCCGCCACCATCGGACGCCGTGCCGGCGCCGTGGCGCCATGAGGGGTGACGCCACCACCGACGTGGAGGAACAGGCGCCCGCCGGCCCCTCCGTCGACCTGACCACCCGCCCGCAGGTGCACGACCTGGTCGTCGACTTCTACCGCGAGATCGTCTTCGACGAGCTGCTCGAGCCGATGTTCGGTGAGGTCGCCGAGGTCGACTGGGCCAGCCACATCCCGCGCCTGATCGACTACTGGTGCCGCATTCTCTTCGGCACCAAGGAGTACGTCGGACAGGTCATGGGGGTTCATCGACACCTGCACTCCCTCGAAGCCGTGCGTCCCGAGCACTGCGACCGCTGGTTCACGATGTGGAGCGCAGCGGTCGACCGCCATGGTGCCGGGCCGACCGCCGATCACGCCAAGGGCCATGCGGCCACGTTGATGGCAGGGATGGCCAAGCACATCTTCGGCTACGAATGGACCCCGCCGGTGCCCACCGACACCGAAGCCGTCAACGGGTCGAACTGACCCGAACCGCGCAGGCTCAGTCCGGGTTGACCACCCGGCAGCGCAGCACGCAATGGGCGGTGCGGGGGTCGCGGGGGGAGAGCGACTCCACCTCGATACCCCCGATCACCTCGGCTGCGCCCTCCGCCAGCCCCAGGTGTACGCCGCACACCGTGTCCGGGGCGACCAGCACCGCCGAGGCGAAGGGGCACTCCCCCAGCACGATCTCGACGACCTCGCCGTCGTTGCGCACCGACGGGTCGAAAGCCCTGCCGGGACATCTGGGCCACCATCTCCTCGATCGGCGACGACGACGCACCGGCCGCCCGGTAGCCCTCGCGACCGACCCGTCGGCCAAGCTCCACCGGGGTTTCCTTCGACGTGATCGCTTCGGCCAGCCACATCGACAGACGCTCGTACGGGCCGGTGACCCCCCAACGGCTCTCGGCTCCCGGCGCCACCGTGTACTGCAGGCGAGGACGACCGCGGCCACTGGGGGCGGCCACCGTTTCCTCGACCAGGTCGGCAGCCACCAGTTTGGCCAGGTGCTGGCGAATGGCGTTGTGGTTCAGCCCAAACTCGGCGGTGAGGTGCGCCACATCCAACGGCGCGTCACCATCGACGATGGCGCGAAACACCTTGTGCCGGGTGGGATCACCCAACGCTCTCGCTTGCACCTGAAGGTTCGCCATGGAATCGCAGTGAGCTCAGCGGCCCGAGCGGGCCGGGCACCAACCGACCGCCGGTCTTGTCATGTGTTCACTCTAGCAAACGCTGGAGATATTACGACTCCGGCCGTCGGGCCGCGGCCGAAACTCGACCAGGAGGGGGCGCGGCTCGACATAGATTACTTCTCATGTAGGCTAGAGATATGCCCCAGGATCTGGATCCGATCTCCCCGTCGGCCGACCACAACCGACCCGAGCCCGATCGGCCGAGCCACCCGATGGGTGCGTCGCTCCTCGTCGTCGGTGGCGTCACGTTGCTGATCATCCTCCTCGCCGTCATGAGTTCGTTCTGATGACCAACATCGACCAACGCCCACCCTCCTCCGGCGCCGAGCCGTTGGCCTCGTCCGGCGCCGCGGCACCCCCGCCTGCGGCAGCGCCCCGGGCCAAGCAACGTTCGCCGCTGCGTACGGTGGCCCTGCCCAGCGAACACGGTGGCTGGGGACTCACCCTCGAACCGGTGCTGTTGGGGCTGCTGGTCGCCCACAGCGTCTCGGCCTTGTGCATCGGCCTGGCCGCCGTACTGGCGTTTCTCGCCCGCACCCCGCTGAAGCTGGCGGTCGTCGACGCACGACGGGGACGCACCTTGGAGCGCACCCGGATGGCTCGCAAGGTGGCCGCTGCGGAGCTCGCCGTGCTGGCCGTGCTGGTCGTCATCGCCTTCCTCACCGCCACCCCGGGCTTCTGGTGGCCGATCTTCGGCATCGCCCCGTTGCTGCTCGTCGAGTTGTCCTACGACATCCGCTCACGCAGCCGTCGGCTGATCCCCGAGCTCGCCGGAGCGGTCGGCATCGCCGGCGTGGCCGCCATGATGGCGTTGGCCGGCGGCCTCGACACCGCGGTGGCGCTCGGGCTGTGGGCGGTGCTGGCCGGGCGGGCGATCGCCGCCATCCCGACGATCCGCTCCCAGGTCCTCAAGCTGCACGGCCGACCGACCAAGGCGGTCCTGCCGGTCGCCGCCGACCTGGTGGCGCTCGCCCTGGTCGCAGCGACCGCCATCGCCGAGCCGGCGCTGATCGCAGGTGCGGTCGCGGTGGCCGTCGCCATCGTTGCCCAGCGGGCCCTGATCGCGTGGGCTCCCACCGAACGCGCCGTCGTGCTCGGCATCCGCCAGACGGTGATGGGACTTGCCGTGGTGATCGCCACCGCCATCGGCGTGGCCCTCGCCTGAGCCACATTCGTTCTCGACCCAATCAACCATTCCACGAGGAGCAGCAATGAGCGATACGACCGTCACGCAACTCGACGATCTGCCCACCGATCCACCGCTCGGCGCCCTGGTCACCGCCAACCCCGGTGTGGCCCGTGTGCTGGAACAGTTTGGGCTGGACTACTGCTGCGGCGGCCAAACCCGTCTGACCGTCGCCTGCATGGAGGCCGGCCTGGACCCCGATGAGGTCCGCAACGCATTGGCCAACGTCGCCATCGACGACGAGGTCGCCTGGGCCGATCTGGAGCCGGTTGAGCTCATCGACCACGTGCTCGCCGTGCACCACGCCTACCTGCGCGACGAGCTGCCCGCCCTCGATCAGCTGGCCAACAAGGTGGCGTCGGTCCACGGAGAACGGCATCCCGAGCTGATCGACCTGGCGGCGACGGTGGCCGAGCTGCGGGCCGATCTCTTACCCCACATGGCGCGCGAGGAACTGGCGCTCTTTCCGATGATCCGTCAGCTGGTCGCTGCGGACGGCGAGACGAGTCAAGGCCCGACGGCAGCCGACCTTGATCGAGGGCCGATTGCCAGCATGCGCATCGAGCACGACCAGACCGGGCGGCTGCTCGAGCGTCTCCGCTCGCTGAGCTCCGACTTCGACGTGCCCGCCGACGGCTGCGCCAGCTACACCAGCCTGTACCAACGCCTGGCGGCGCTCGAGGCCGATACGCACCTCCACGTGCATAAAGAGAACAACGTGCTCTTCGAGGCGGTCGCCGGCCTGTAGGGCGAGCCAAGGCCGGCCCGTCGTAGCGAACACCGGCGGCCTCCGTTTCCACCACGAAGGGGCCAGCGCGGGACGACCCAGCACAGCAAGACCTCGGGCACGAAGAGGGCCCCGGGCCGATCCGCAGACCGGGCCCGGGGCCCTCAACACCGGTATCCGCCAAGCGACCTGGCGTCGGCCGTAGCCTGACGTCCAAGCGCTCATTCATCGCCCGTCGTGCCCGAGGGTGCGGCGGGCGATGCCGTTGTAGAGGCCTCTGGCCCGAAGGCCGTCCTCCCCTTGTGTGAACCGTTCGCCCGAAGCGGCCGGTCCATCCGCACCGGTCCGGGGATCGATGCGGGTGGCGAATGCCGGTGTCCTCCACGGACACTGGGACTCTGAGCCCCGGTGCCACCTCGGGCCGAAGCCCTCGGTGGTGCCCAACCGAGCTGGCGCCCGCTTGGGTCGGTCGGACCGAAGTCCTCCCGAGTCGCCAGCGTGACCTTCCGGTGTCCGATCGGCCGAAGCCGCTCGAAACCACCCTCGACGCCGAAGCGCCTCCGGTGTTGTCCGTCGGGAACGCTGGCGTTCCGTGTGGAGAAGGCACTGTGCACCCCCACGCCTTCCGGGTCAACCGTTTTGTGGACAATCCCCAGGTTGTCCCCAGGGTTTGTGGATTGTCCCCCGCACCCAGCCGGTTCTCCACCGCTCGGTGCACACTTCATCCACAGGGCGCCAGCCGCAGCATCCCGCCCACATCCCAACTCGATCGCCGAGCGTTCACCGCGCCCGGTCCCACTCCTACACTGAGTGGGTGAGCATCCCCGGATCGGCGGTCTTCCCCGCCGGCGACCCGCCCTCAAGCCCCGAGGCCGCGTGGATGGCCACCGCCATCGACGAGGCTCGTTCGGCCCTGGAGCACGGCGACGTGCCGGTAGGTGCGGTCGTCGTCGTCGACGGCGTCATCGTCGCCGCCCGACACAACGAGCGGGAGCTCACGGGCGACCCCACCGCCCATGCCGAGATCCTGGCCCTCCGCGACGCAGCTGCGGCCGGGCAGAATTGGCGACTCGACGACGCCACGCTGGTCGTCACCCTCGAACCGTGTCCGATGTGCGCCGGCGCGGCCTTGGCCGCTCGGGTGGGCCGTGTGGTGTTCGCCACGCCCGACCTCAGCGGCGGCGCTCTCGGCTCCACGTACCACCTCGGCTCCGATCCCCGCCTCGGCTACGAGTTTCCCGTCGAATCGGGCCCGGGGGCCGAAGAGGCCGCCGCCCTGCTCCGGACGTTCTTCGGCGACCGCCGCCGCTGACCCCGGCAGGCGTCAGCGGACAACCGGCTAGGAACACACCCGGCCGCCCGGCTAATGTCCTCAGCGGAGAGTTGCCAGAGCGGACGAATGGGACGGTCTCGAAAACCGTTGAGCACGCAAGTGTTCCAAGGGTTCAAATCCCTTACTCTCCGCCATTCGTTTCCCTCAAGCCCACCGGAAGCCGCTCCGGTGGGCTCGCCGGGCGTCGGGCTGGCCGGCCCGTTGAATGCTCCACTGGCACCCGGCCGATCAGGTGGGCCGGTGCACGCTGTCCTCCTGCCCACCGCCGAGTCCGAGCACCTCATCGAATCCCTCGACCAAACAGGCCATGAGCTCCTGGGGATTGGTGATCGCACTGCGGTCTGCCGTCACGCCGATGTTGCAGGTGCCCGCATACGACATGAGCGTGAAGTTGGCACTCGCCCCGATCGGCGGTCCGAACGGGTAGAAGCCCGTCACGCGCGCACCGCCGACGTAGACGGGCACGGTGAATCCAGGCACGTTGCTGGCGGTGAAGTCGACGTGCTTGAGCATTTCACCCGTGATCGACCGGGGTAGGAGGTTGAGTGCCCCGGCGATCGCGCTGGTGTAGGAGATTGACGGCTCGCTGCGCCACTGCCGGCTGATGCTTCGGATGGCCCGAATTCGGTCCTTCGGGTCGGCCAACCCCACCGGAATGACGATCCTGGCCAACGTGATGCGGTTGCCGCCCTCGGCATCGTCAGACTCCCGAACCGACACGGGCATGGTCACCCGAAGCTCCTCGACGGGCTGGTCGTGCCGGTCGTGATAGCGGGCCAGGCCGCCAGCAACCGCTGCCATGAACGCATCGTTGACGGTGCCGTCTGCCGACTTGCCGGCCAACCGCAGTTCGGCGAACGGCACGTCGAGAGTCTCGTACCGCCATGCCAACCGCCGGTCGGTCATGAGCGGTGACATAGTGCTGGTCACGGGCCGGACGAAGTTGCCGATCGAGCCGACGACCTTCAGGCCGCGCCCGGCGACGCCGATCGGGTTGCGAACCAAGCCGACCAGGTCTCTGGGCAGCCGACGCAGCTGATCCCCCGCCAATCCGACCGTCCGAGTCAGGTTCGACGAGAGCGAGTCGACGACCAGGCGGGCCGTGCTGATGCGCTCGGCCGGGGGTACAGCCGGCATAGGTCCGAGCTCCGGCGCCTCCCGCTGCAGGTCGACCACGTGTTGGGCGAGTTGGATCCCGCCGATACCGTCGGTCAACGAGTGGTGCACTTTCATCACCAGCGCCGATCTGCCATCGGTGAGGTCTTCTACGAGCGTGAACTCCCAGAGCGGACGGGCCACATCGAAGGCGGTCATGCCCGCAGTGGATGCAAAGCCGAGCACTTCGTCGAGGGTGTGCGGTGCCGGGGCGGCCATGCGGCGCAAATGCCAGCTGAGGTCGAAGTCAGGATCGGGGACACGGCGCAACGGACCGAGCCGCAGCGGCGGTTGAACGAGCAGCGAACGGAACGAGGGAGCCAACCGGGTGGCGCGCTCCATCCGGTCGACGAACACGTCCCAGTCGGGCGTGGTGTCGAACAACGCCACGGCGACGATGGTCGACCTCAATAGCGGGTCTTCCTCCATGTGTACGGCGAATGCGTCCACCTCACGCACTACCGGATCGAGGCTTTCGACCATTGCATCTCCCCCTACCACGTCGGCCCATGAAACTAGACCCGGAACCGTCCGACGGCCAGGGTCGGCCGGTCACTCAGGCCGGGCGGCAGTGTCTCTCGACCGCTGCAAACTCCAGGCCGGTTGCTGGAGACCCGGATGTCGGGGCCTCCACCGGCCGCAGAACGAGACCATGTTCTGATTCGGTGCTAGAACCGCCCGATGGGGTTCAACATCGCCGACCTGTTCGAACGCGCCGTCGACGCGGTGCCCAACCGGACGGCGGTGGTGTGCGGCGACGCCTCGTTGACCTTCGCCGAGTTCGACGTCGAGGCCAACAAAATGGCCAACCACCTGCTCGCCGAGGGCATCGGCGCCGGCGACCACATCGGCATCTACGCCCAGAACTCCGTCGAGTGGCTGATCGCCATGATGGCGGCGTTCAAAGTGCGCGGTGTGCCGATCAACATCAACTTCCGCTACGTCGAAGACGAGCTGGCCTACCTGTTCGACAACGCCGACCTGGTCGCCCTCGTCCACGACCGGGCCTACCTCGACCGCATCGAGGCGGTGACCGCTCGCGTGCCCGGCCTGAGGCACTTCGTGATGATCGAGGACGGCAGCGACGCCGACCCGACCCGAGTGGGTTCGGTGCCGTGGGCGGAGGCGGTCGCCGACGCCAGTACCGAACGTCCACAGCTGGAACGCTCGGGCGACGACCTCTACGTGCTCTACACCGGCGGCACCACCGGCATGCCCAAGGGGGTGGTGTGGCGCCACGAGGACGTGTTCTACGCGCTCGGCGGCGGGGTGGACGCCTACACCAACGAACGGGTCACCCACGGCCACGAACTGGCCGACAAGGCCAGAGCATCCGACGCGCCAATGGTGGCGCTGAACACCCCGCCGCTGATGCATGGCGCCGCCCAGTGGGGCTCGCTGCGGTTTCTCTTCGAGGGCAACACGGTGGTGTTCGTCCGCAACTTCAGCGCAGAGGCGGTGTTCGACGCCATCGAGGCCAACCGGGTGACGACGATCGTGATCACCGGCGACGCCATGGCCCGCCCGCTGGTCGAAACCCTGGCCGAAAACCCCGACCGCTGGGACCTGTCCTCGCTGTTCGTCGTGTCCTCCAGCGCCGTCGTCTTCAGCCCGTCGGTCAAGGACCAGATGCTGGAGCTGCTCCCCGACATCATCATCGTCGACGCCATTGGCTCGTCGGAGAGCGGGATGAACGGCATGGTCGTCCAGACCAAGGGCCAGACCAGCACCCACGGCGGCGGCGGCCCCACCGTCACGGCCGGACGCGACGCCGTCGTGCTCGACGACCACCTCAACCCGATGCCCGCGGGTACCGGCGTGATCGGCCGGCTGGCCCGGGGCGGCAACATCCCGGTGGGCTACTACAAGGACCCTGAGAAGACCGCCACCACGTTCGTCACCGCCGCCGACGGCGTCCGCTACGCGGTCGCTGGCGACTTCGCCACCCTGGAGGCCGACGGCACGATCACCCTGCTCGGTCGCGGCTCGGTATCGATCAACTCCGGCGGCGAGAAGATCTTCCCCGAGGAGGTGGAAGGCGTCCTGAAGGCCCACCCCGGCGTGTACGACACCCTGGTGGTGGGGGTGCCCGACGACCGCTGGGGCCAGGCGGTATGCGCTGTGGTGCAGCCCCGCCACGCCGACGCCCCGCCCGAACTGGCCGATCTGGCCGATCACTGCCGCAACCACCTGGCCGGCTACAAGGTGCCCCGCCACCTGGTGCTGAGCGACCAGATCGTCCGCTCACCCAGCGGCAAGCCCGACTATCGCTGGGCCTCCGGCCTGGCCGACGAGCAGATGGACCACACCCCCTGACACTTCGGGCCGGGGTGAACTGAACTCCCACCGCCGAGCGCAGCGGGAACACCGAGCGGCCGCAGTACGTTGAGTCGACCACCATGCACGCCTTCAGCTACATGCGCAACGCCCGGATGGGCATCGACGAGACCGAGCGACCCACCCGTCAGACGATCCGGCGCGTGCTCTCCTTTGCCCGTCCGTACCGCTCCCAGCTGATCGCCTTCGTCACCGTGATCGTCGTCGAGTCGGTGCTGGCCCTGGTGCCGACGCTGGTCTTCCGGGCGCTGATCGACAACACGATCCCCGACAAGAACACCCAACAACTCGCCATGCTGGCGGGCATCGTGATCGCGGTCGGGTTGGTCACCGCCGCGTTGTCCCTGCTCGAACGCTGGTGGTCGTCCCGCATCGGCGAGGGACTGATCTACGACCTCCGTACGGCGCTGCACGACCACGTACAGCGCATGCCGGTGGGCTTCTTCACCCGCACCCGCACCGGAGCGCTCACCAACCGCATGAACAACGACGTGATCGGCGCCCAGCGGGCGCTCACCGGCACGCTCGGCTCGGTCGCCTCCAACGGCGCGGCGCTCACCGCCACGCTGATCACGGTGTTCGCGCTCGAATGGCGCCTCACCCTGCTGTCTCTGGTGCTGTTGCCCCTGTTTCTGGTGCCCGCTAGCCGGGTCGGTAAGCGGCTGGCGGCGGTCACCTTGGAGGGAATGAACCTCAACGCCGAGATGAATACCAGCCTCACCGAGCGCCTCAGCGCCGCCGGCGCCCAGCTGGTGAAGCTGTACGGCCGTTACGAGGACGAACAGGCCACGCTCGACACCCAGGCCGCCCGGGTGCGCGACATCGGGGTGCGCCAGGCGATGACCGTGCGCACCTTCATGACCGGCCTCGAGCTGGTCGGCATGGTGGCATTGGGCGTCCTGTACTGGCTGGGCGGCCTGCTCGTGATCGACGGCGGGCTGACGCTGGGCACGCTGGCCGCGCTCACCATCCTGATGCCCCGCATCTACCAACCGCTCAGCGCGCTGAGCAACACCCGGGTGGACGTCATGGGCGCCCTGGTCAGCTTCGACCGGGTCTTCGAGGTGCTCGACCTGCCCAACCCGATCACCGATGCGCCCGACGCCACCGAGCTGACCGCGCCCGCCGGTGCGCTCGAATTTCACCACGTCGACTTCAGCTATCCGGGCAGCGAGTCGACCTCGATCGCCTCGCTGGAGGCGGTCGGCGAGGACCACCGCGAGGGCGGGCCGGTGTTGCGCGACGTTTCGGCCAACGTCGAGCCCGGCTGGACGGTGGCGCTGGTCGGCCCGTCGGGCGCCGGCAAGACCACGTTGGCCTCGCTCGTGCCCCGCCTGTGGGACGTCACCTCCGGGTCGATCACCTTCGACGGCCACGACGTGCGCTCCCTCACCCAGGACAGCCTGCGGGCGGCCATCGGGGTGGTGCCCCAGGACCCGCACCTGTTCCACATCACCGTTGCCGAGAACCTGCGCTATGCCCGGCCCGGCGCCACCGACGACCAGCTGCGCCAGGCTGCACGGGCCGCCCAGGTGCTGTCGGTGATCGAGGCGCTGCCCCAAGGCTTCGACACGGTCGTCGGTGAACGGGGCTACCGGCTGAGCGGAGGCGAGAAGCAACGGGTGGCGATCGCCCGCATGCTGCTGAAGGACCCGGCGATGGTGATCCTCGACGAGGCCACCTCCAGCCTGGACACCGAGTCCGAGGCCGCTGTGCAGCGGGCGCTGGCCACGGCACTCGAGGGCCGAACCGCCCTGGTGATCGCCCACCGGCTGTCGACGATCGTCGGCGCCGACCTGATCCTGGTGCTCGACGAGGGGCGCGTGGTCGAGCGGGGTCGCCACAGCGAGCTGTTGGCCGACGACGGCCTGTACGCCGCGCTGTACCGCACGCTGGTCGAAGGTTCCGAAGCGCTGCTCCCCAGGATCGAGACCGTCGCGCCGTAGGCGCTTCGGCGAGCGATGTGCTCGCAGATGGCGCTCGACACGCGTGCGCTGCGTGGTGAAATCCGGAAGCGACCACGGCGCAGTTGATGTCACAGCGCACCACTAGCCTGAACCGGTGGCCGCTCCCACCTTCACCGTCGGCGAGCTCGTCGACCGAGCCAACCAGGCCTTGGTCGACGTGTTTCCCGGCGAGGTGTGGGTGGAGGGCGAAATCCACAACAAGGGCCGCCCCTCCGCCGCCGGACACACCTATTTCAGCCTGGTCGAGGGTCGTACCGACCCGGTGACCGGGCGCAAGCAGACCGCCACCGTCAACGTTGCGCTGTTCAACAAGGCCCGCGACCGGGTGAACCGCCACCTGCGCCGGGCGCACGGACAGGTACGCATGGACGACGGGGTGCGGGTGCGACTGCGGGGCACGGTGGCGATCTACCCGGCGAGCAGCTCGTTTCAGCTGGTGATGGTCGGCATCGACCCAACGTTCACGCTGGGCAGCCTGGCCGCCGAACGCGCCGCCCTGCTGCAACAGCTCGAGGCCGAGGGCCTGCTGGTCGCCAACGCCGCCCGCCCCCTGGCCACCCTCCCCCAGCGGATCGCCCTGATCGCCAGCCGAGGTTCGGCGGCCGAGACGGACTTTCTCCACGAGCTGGAGCTCAGCCGGTTGGCCTTCCACGTCACCCGCATCGATTCCCGGGTGCAGGGGGTCGATGCGCCCGCCGAGGTCGCAGCAGCCCTCGCACTGGCCTCCTCGCTGCCCCTCGACGCCGTCGTGCTGGTGCGCGGCGGAGGCGCCCGCACCGACCTGGCCGCCTTCGATGCCGAAATCGTCGCCCGAGCCGTGGCCGGCTGCCGGCACCCGGTGCTGACCGGCATCGGCCACGAGGTGGACACCTCGGTCGCCGACCAGATGGCCCACCGTGCGTACAAGACGCCGACCGCAGCCGCCGGCGCGCTGATCGAGGCGGTGACCCTGTGCCGCCAGGAGACCGAGGAGTGCGCCGCCCGCCTCGGCCGGGCATCGACCCGGGCCCTGGGCCGCACCGACGAGGACTTCGCCGAGCGCCGCCGCCGGGTGGGCGACGCCGCCGCCCGCGCCACCGACCTGGCCGACGCACGGGTCGCCGCCGCCTTTCCGCGGGTCGCTGCCGCCGCACGCCGCTCGGTCCGCCAGAGCGAGCGCAGCGTGCAGGCCGCGGCCTCCGGTGTGCCGCTGCTGGTCGGCGCCGCGTTGCGCTCCGCCGAAGGACGCCTCGACGAACCCACCCGCCGGCTCGCCCGGGTCGGGTCCCGGCTGGACCGGGCCGCCGAACGGCTCGATCACACCGAAGCGCTCGTGCGCTCAGCCGACCCGGCGCACCTGTTGGCCAAGGGCTTCGCGATCGTGCGCAGCACCCCTGCGGATCGACCCGCCCGTCTGGTTCGCAGCGTCGGCCAGGTGGCCGCCGGCGACCTCCTCAGCATCCGGCTGGCCGACGGCACTCTCGCCACCGCCACCGCCACCGCCACCGCCACCGCCACCGCCACCGCCACCGCCACCGCAGCGACAACAGGCCCGCCGACGGACGACGCCGACGAGAGCCACCACACCGACGGCTCGACTCCCCGAGCCCCCGGCACGACCGAGCCGGCGAGCACGGCCGTCGCGACCAGCAGCATCGACCCCACCCGCACCGAGGACCCCCAGGACCACCCATGAACGAGACGACCCCTACCTCCGCCGAATCCACGACCGAGGCGGCTACCGGCGACCCGACCGGCGCCGAGCTCGGCTGGGCCGAGGCGATGGGCGAGCTGTCGGGGATCCTCGCCGAGCTGGAACGCGACGACGTCGACCTCGACGTGCTCGCCGACCGGGTGGAGCGCGCCGCCTGGCTGATCTCGGTCTGTCGAGAACGCATCGCCGGCACCCGCCTGCGCGTCGACGAACTGGTGGCCGACCTGATCCCCGAGGACCCGACCGGGTGATCGGTGCCCGCTTCGGATCCGACCTCAACCGACCGGCGGGAAGAGCGAGGGCGAGGGCGTTGCCCCGACGAGGCGCCGCCATGATCGCCCTGCTGGTCCTGGCGGCCGTCGGCTGCGGTGGCGGTGACGAGCGGTCAAACGGCGCCCCGGAGCGATGGACCCCGGCAGCCGACGCCACGTGGCAGTGGCAGCTGTCCGCGCCCGACGGTGACCCACCCAACATCGGCTACGACGTCGGTGTCTACGACCTCGACCTCGTCGAGACCCCGCAGGCGACCATCGACGCGCTGCACGACGACGGACGGCGGGTGATCTGTTACTTCTCCGCCGGATCCTCCGAGGTCGGACGAGACGACGGTAACTTCACCGACGCCGACCAGGGCAACGTGCTCGACGGGTGGCCCGACGAGCGCTGGGTGGATCTGGCGTCGGCCAACGTTCGCTCGATCATGTCCGACCGGCTCGACCTGGCTGTGAACAAGGGTTGCGACGGCGTCGAGCCCGACAACACCGACGGCTACCGGAGTACTGATGGCGGGGGCAGCAGCAACGGCCTCGGGTTGACCGAGGCCGACACCCGCTCCTATCTGCGCTGGCTGGGCGAGGAGGCCCACCGGCGGGGGCTGGCCATCGGGTTGAAGAACACGTTGGGCCTGGCCGACGATCTGGCCGGCGAGTTCGACTTCGCCGTCAACGAACAATGCCATCGCTACGGCGAATGCGCCGAGTTGGCCCCGTTCCTCGAACGGGGCAAGCCGGTGTTCAACGCCGAGTACGTCGACCCGGACACGGCGGCGGAGGCCGAGCGGCAGCGCAAGGCCACGTGCGCCGAGGCCATGGCGGCCGGCACCACGACGCTGATCCTGCCGCTCGACCTGGACGACAGCTATCGCAACGCCTGCCCGGCGCCCAAGTGACCAACCATCAACCCGCAGTAAAGCCACCCAAGGTCAATCTGGGTGCGATCGCTGAGGACCGGGCCACAGCGATGACACCCAGATCGAGCGCGGGTGCGATCGCTGAGGCCGATCGACCGGGTTGAGTGCTGTCTCAGCCTTGGGCGCGGCCCAGGTCGGCCAACGCGTCGGGGATCGAACCCTCCAACACACCCGCCTCCTCGACGACCGACTCCAGCCACGGCGGCCGCACCCGGGCCGACACCCACAGCGGGTGGTCGTCGGGGTGAGCGGTCAGGACGAACCGAGCGAAAGCCTGGGCGTAGTCCTGGGGCCGTACATCGGTGGCCAGCTCGGCCAACGCCCAGGGGTCGGGCGTACCCTCCCAGCGCTCCGCCGGAGCGACGATCGATGGGCTGCCCGGCTCGGTGCCGCCGCCGGCGATGCCCGGGCCATCGGCCAGCACGACGCCGTGCACCGCGTCGGTGCGCAGGCCGGCCAGGATCAGGGCGACATAGGCGCCCAGGCCCCGGCCCAGCAGCACCGCCGAGCCCAGGTGCCGCAGCGCAGCGTCGGCGTCGGCCACGAGGACCTCCGACGTGTAGCCACCTCCGCTGGGTATCGACGATGCCCCGTGGCCGGTGAAGTCCAGCCCGTAGATGGCACCGGGCCACGCCTCGACGATGGAACTGGGCGGATCGGAGGGTGTCGACTCGCCCAAGCCGTGGAGGAGGAGCAGGTTGGGGCCGTCGGCGTCGACCAGACGGTGCAACGCCAGCTCGATGCGTCCGTGGCGCAGCACGGTCGCCGGTGCGACGGGGGATGGACAGGCAGCGGACGGCGTGGTCACGACAGGAACTCCAAGATCAGGTCGGCCACCCGCTCGGGGGCTTCGATGTGCACGAAGTGGCCGACGCCGTCCAACGTCTCAAACCGGGCGCCGGACGGCAGGTAGGCCTCGACGTCCCCGGGACGCGTGCCCCACCCCATCTCCTCGAGTTCCAGGCCGAGCACGCCCAGGAACGGCACGCCGAGGGCGGGCAAGCGAGCCATCGACCATTCGGGCCGCCACGGTCCCAAGCCGCCCATGCGCAGCGTCGGGTCGATCTTCCAGCGCCAACCGTCGGCGTCCTGCCTCGCCCCCACCGTGACCAGATACTGCAACCACTCGGACGACATGCGGATGTTCATGCGGGCCCGCCGTTGAGCCAGACCCTCGATCGTGCCGGGGCGTCGCTGCTTGCCCTCGAGCGATGCCCGATGGTCGAGCCAGCCGAGGGCCGCCTCGCTCATCATGGCGTTGCGCTGCTCGGCGACGTCGGGGACGAAGCGGCGCGACGGCAACCCGTCGAGGTTGACCAGCTTGCTCAACCGATGCGGCAGCACCTCGGACAGCTGCATGGTGAGCACGCCACCCTTGGAATGGCCGATCCACGGCATCGCTTCGTCGGTGGTGCTGTGCACGACGGCGGCGGCATCCCGGGTATCGGCGTGCCACGAGTACAGGTCGGCGTGATCGGAGTCGCCGTGACCCCGCTGGTCCCAGCTGACCACCCGCCATCCGGCCCGGGCCAGAATCGGTGCGAACACGTTGAGTGTCTCGGCAAAGTCGAACCCGCCATGGGCGAACAACAATGGCGGATCGCCCTCGTCGCCCCACTCGACCACCGAGATGCCGACGCCGGAGGAGTCGACCCGGCGCCGTCGATCCGGCCGGTGCGCCCCGGGATACGCCCCCGCTACGGCGGCGCTCACCGGGACGCTTTGGCCGGTCGCGGGCTCCCCGGGCGGCGGATGTGCTGACACCTCGTTCACTCCATGACCTCGCTGACCGGTGGGCCGCAACGCCGGCGAGCGATGCGGTTTCGAACCCTGGCACTCCGCGTTTCGCCGACAAACGTGGTGGGTTTCGACGGCCGGCGGAGGACTGCCGGGGAGGGTACACGCAGTCGTCAACGCTGCGTCGGGCCGATGACGGCGTGGTGGGGGTACCATCGACACGCCCGGGGCGCTGACCCTCCCCTCTCCTCCCCACCCTTCGGCCCCCACGCAAGGTTTGTTGTCTATGTCCGACGTTCTCAGTGAGGCGGCCCGGCGCCGCACCTTCGCCATCATCTCGCACCCTGACGCCGGCAAGACCACCCTGACCGAGAAGTTTCTGCTCTACGGCGGCGCCCTGGCGATGGAGGCGGGCTCGGTGAAGGGCAAGGGCGGTCGCCGTTCGGCCACATCGGACTGGATGGCCATGGAGCAGCAACGCGGCATCTCGATCACCTCGACCGTGCTGCAGTTCAACTACCGGGACTGCGTGGTCAACCTGCTCGACACCCCGGGTCACCGCGACTTCTCCGAGGACACCTACCGGGTGTTGGCCGGCTGCGACGGCGCCGTCATGGTGCTCGACGCCGCCAAGGGCATCGAGCCGCAGACCTTGAAGCTGTTCGAGGTGTGCCGCGACCGGGGCCTGCCGCTCTTGAGCTTCGTCAACAAGTGGGATCGGCCGGCGCGCGAACCGCTCGAGGTGCTCGACGACATCGAAAGCCAGCTCGGCCTGATCCCGACGCCGGTGACCTGGCCGGTCGGCGCCGACACCGACTTTCGGGGAGTAATCGACCGGCGCGACCACAGCTACACCCGCTACTCCCGCACGACCGGCGGCGCCCGCATCGCCCCGGAGGAAGACCTCGACCCCGCCCGGGCCGAGGAACTCGACGGCGAGCTGTGGGTGCGCGCCAACGAGGAGCTCGGGCTGCTCGACGAGGTCGGCTCCGAGTTCGATGTCGAGACCTTCCTGGCCGGCATCACCACCCCCACCCTGTTCGGCTCGGCGATGACCAACTTCGGGGTTCGCAAGCTGCTCGACGCCGTGATCGACCTCGTCCCCTCGCCTCGTCCTCGCACGACCGCCGACGGCGGGGCCCGCGCCCTGGACGCACCGCTGTCCGGCTTCGTATTCAAGGTGCAGGCCAACACCGACAAGGCCCACCGCGACCGGGTGGCCTACGTGCGGATCTGCTCGGGTCGCTTTCAACGGGGCGACGTGGCCACCCACGCCCGCACCGGCAAGCCCTTCGCCACCAAGTACGCCCACACCGCGTTCGGTAACGATCGCGAAACGGTCGAGGAGGCCTTCCCCGGCGACGTCGTCGGGCTGGTCAACGCCACCGACCTGCGAGTCGGCGACACCCTCTATCTTGAAGAACCGGTCGAGTTTCCGTCGATCCCGGCGTTCGCCCCCGAGCACTTCCGAGTGGCCCGCCCGGCCGACGTCAGCCGTTTCAAGCAGTTTCGACGCGGCATCAACCAGCTCGACGAGGAGGGTGTGGTGCAGGTGCTGCGCGACCCCGATCTCGGCGATCAGGCCCCGACGCTGGCGGCGGTGGGCCCGATGCAGTTCGACGTCGCCAAATGGCGCCTGGAACAGGAGTTCGGCGCTCCGACCATGCTCGAGTCCACGCCGTATCAGGTGGCCCGTCAGACCGATGCCGACTCGGCGGTGCCGCTGCGACAGATGTCTGGGGTGACCGTGCTGGAACGCTCCGACGGGGTGCTGCTCGCCCTCTTCGAGAGCCCGTACTGGCTCGACCGGGTGATCGCCGACCAGCCCGAGCTCACGCTCGACCGGCTGCTCGCCGAGGGCGCTCTGCGCGAGCACTGAACGCAAAGCGCTCCAGCAGTTCGCCGAGCCGACGCGGCTGCTCCTGCATCACCTGGTGGCCGACACCCTCGAGCACGTGGAGCTCGGCCTGGGGCAACAGTTTGGCGATGCGTTGGGCCAGCCGCGGCGGGGTGAGGTGATCGTCGGAGCCGACGATCACCATGGCGGGGCCTTCGTATGCGCCCAGATCGTCGGTCAGGTCGTGGTTGAGGATGGCCGCACCCGCCTCGACCGACGTGACCGTCGGTACGTCGATGATCATCTGGCGCACCGCCTCGATGGCGTCCGCCGACGGTTCCTTGCCGAAGGCGATCCGGATCAGCGACGCCGACAGGTCGCCGGGCCGCCACAGACGATCGACCGGCACCGCGTTCGCCCGGTCGGCCTTACCGGCTAGCACGCCCGCCCCGGCGCCGAGGTACCCGGCGACAAAACGGGGTGACACCGACGTGGCGGCGGTGGCCAGAAAGACCAGCCCGGCGCTGCGAGCGTTGAGGCGGTCCGGATGATCGACCACGCTTCGACCGATCGCCATGCCGCCCATCGAATGCCCGACGACGATGGCGTCGGACAGGTCGAGGTGTTCGAGAACCTCGACGAGATCGCGCCCCGCCGCCTCGAGGGTGACGCCGTCGACGCCGACCTCGGAGCCGCCGTGACCTCGCATGTCCCAGGCGATCACCCGGAAGCGATCGGACAGCAGGTGAAACAGCGGGCTCCACACCCACCATTGCAGCGTTACGCCGTGCAACAGCACCAGCGGTTGACCGCTGCCCGCCTCGACGAGGTGCAAGGATCCGCCGTCACTGGTCGCGATGCGGTGGCGCGTCACGTTCTCGGGTGGCACCAACAGCTCGTCGAGGTCGACATGGTGCCGACGGCGGATCCTTGTGCCGGCGACGTGGACGGCGGCGACCGCTGCGAGGACACCGAGGCCCACACCTCCGATGATGGCTGCTCTGCGACGGTCCACGTCCCAACCGTATCGAGGCCACTCGGCAGCCTGCTCACGGGCGCCCGAACGCGTTCTGGTCGGGCGACCCGGAAACCTGCGCTTGACCATTGATCGTCCTATCGTGTCGCCGATGAATACTCCCGCCGGCTGGTACCCCGACCCGTCCGACCCGTCCGCACAGCGCTACTGGGACGGGTCGCAATGGACTGCGCAAACCCACGCGGTTTCGATCACGGCGGCAACGCCCACCTCTGCGTCCCGACCCAGCGATGACCCGACCCGAGCCACCGTCGGGGCGACCGCAGCGGCACCCGGCACCACCACCCCCGGCAACACGCTGGTGGCCGGGATCCGCACCGACCTGTTGAGCGATGCGCGCTACGCCGAGGTCGGCTCGGGTCAGCGGGTGGTCAAGCAGAACAGCCGGCTGCTCAAGGTGGTGCTGGGTGAGGATCTGCTGGCCAAGCAGGGTTCGATGGTGGCCGTGCAGGGCAACATCGATTTCGACCATGAAGGCGCCGGCATGGCCAAGTTCATGAAGAAGGCCGTCACCGGTGAAGGCCTGGCCCTCATGCGCTGCAAGGGGCAGGGCGAACTGTTTCTGGCTGACCAGGGCAACCAGGTGCACATCATCCACCTCGAGGGTGGCGGCCTCACCGTCAACGGCCGCAGCATCCTGGCTTTCGAGCCGACGCTCACCTGGGACATCGAGCGGATCAAGGGCGCCGGCATGGCCGCCGGCGGGCTGTTCAACACCCGCCTTGAGGGACGCGGCTGGGTGGCGATCACCACCGATGGCGACCCGGTGGTGCTGCGCACCGACGCCCCGACGTTCGTCGACACCGATGCCGTCGTGGCCTGGAGCTCCAACCTGCAGACCGGCCTGAACCGCACGATGAAGGCCAAGGCGGCCATCGGCCTCGGCTCGGGCGAGGCGGTACAACTCACGTTCCAAGGCGACGGTATCGTCATCGTGCAGCCCTCCGAAGGGCGCTCCATCGCAAACGCCTGACGAACCGGTCGACCGCTGGACCATCCATTGGAGGATCAGCACCGAGACCGGAGTATCATGGGCAATTCATTGGGGCTGTAGCTCAGTTGGCTAGAGCACCTGCTTTGCAAGCAGCTATCTCCACTTGCGGAGTGCGGCGGCGGCAATCAGGTGGAGCCATCGGCATCGGCCCCGAGTATCATCATCACTTCCCATCTGGGGGCGTAGCTCAGCTGGCTAGAGCAGTTGCTTTGCAAGCAACAGGCCGTGGGTTCGAGTCCCATCGCCTCCACCTCAGACATCGCTCTCAAGCGTCTCGACAATCGTGTCGAGACGCTTGAGTAGCGGCGTGTTCTTCTCGACGAGGCGCCGGTTCCCCTCGGCTTCGGCCTTTTTGATCAGCACGACCGTCTCGTCCCGCTGCTTACGGTGCGTCGGGAGAAACTCGACGGTGGTGACGAAGTAGCTGTCGCAGTCGATGCACGCGTTGCGCATCTCGCACGGTTGGGTGAGCGGCAGGGTGCAGTAGCCGTTGGGCAGTGTCACCTGCGCACGGTTGAGCTGCTCCTTCATCCACTCGGCGTCCCCGGTGGGCGTCTCGGGGTTGAGCAGCACCGAGTCGCCCCGGTTGTTGAAGCGGGTGTACTTGAAGAACTCCTTGCGCTTCGTCTGATCGGACAGCTCGGCATACCCACGAGTGCTCCGAGCGTTCCGGTGATCCATGAGACGCTGCACCAGGTGCTCTGATGCGCCCGACTCAATCAGTCGGGTGCCAAAGGTGTGGCGGAACTGGTGGAAGGTCACGTGTGCGGACGCACCCGTCGAGTCGACGATGGGACACGTTTCCAACCACTCCTCCAGTTGGCCTCGAAGCGTCGGGTATGGAACGTGCCGCTCACCATCGGGGTTGCCGGTCAACCTGGGAAACAGCCACCGACACCCGGCTGGGAACCGGTTGCGAACCTCGCCCTGCTGGCGCTCGATCAGCTCGACGACGTCGTCGTGCACTACGGGAAGCGCCACCTCGCGGTCCAGCTTGTGGTTGTCGTACACCAGGGTGTGCTGCCCGGTGCTGTCCTGCCTCAAGGGGTCAAACGGCAGGCTGAGCACGTCCCCGATGCGCAACCCACACCTGATGCCGATGACGACAACGGCCATCACGCTGAGGGGCAGCCGGGCGAGGTTGTCTTCGTCCTCAATCTGACGCATCACCCGTTCGTCGACGGGTCGAGGGAGCCCGTCCGGTGCCTTGGGTGCCTCACCCCTCGCGATCGACGCGGTCGCAGGTAGACGAGGCGACCAGCCGTTGAGCCGGTAGTCGTCGCAGAACAGCCGCACCCCGCCAACCGCCTTGGCTCGAGTCTCTGCCGCCACCGGGAGGGCGGCGCACCAGCCCAGGTAGTCCACCAGCAGGTTTCGATCCAGGTCGCCCATCGACCGAGCCACCTGACCGATCGTCGTCAGGAACTCCGAGAAGCGGCGCATCGCTTCCAGGTTGGCGTGCGCGGTGTTCCACTTGGTACCCGTAGCCAGGCGATGCTTGAGCCACCGCTTGACCGCCTTCCTCAGCCAGGGTTGATCGATCACCTCGAACCGCAGATTGAGCACCCGGTTGGCGCCGCTATTGGGAAAATCGCTCGACCGCCACACGTCTCGTTCCAATGGGTCGGATGGCTCCAACAGCCGAGCTACTTCCCGCTCGGTGAACCTCAGAAACGCGGCGCCACCGCGAGTCGCCTTGACCGACCACGACGCTTCAGTCCCGACGAGTGTCTCGACACCAGCACACGTGACGGCATTGACGGCGCTTCGGAAGTCGCTGGCGAACAGCCGGGTGGTTCGATGGTCGTGACGTTGCTGGAGCCCGAGCTGAAGCTCAGCACGGAGTATGCCCTCCGTGCCGTCCACGCTGAAGCCGTACCGCTCACGCTGGTCTGAAGCCGTTGGCACTGGATGCACCCGGTCGGAGCGGAGGAATCGGTTGATGTCGGGCTTGCCGTGCTTCCTCCACCGGCTGAGGTGCGTGATGCACAGCCTCGGCTCCTTCATCTGCACCCGGCCTCCGGGGCAGGCAGGCACCATGCACACCGGTCCCCACAGTGCCGCGTCGTCAGGCTCGGGCAGATACGTGCCGACGGCGAACTCGGGCCGAATTGCCGACGTCAGGGCGTCGACCGGCCTCGCATCTCTTGGGTCGGGAACAGCAGCCAGTTGCGCGCTCATGATCTGGCTCTTTTCGCCATTTCGAGCCCTGCTCGAAGGTCCTCAACGTCAAGGTGCAGGTAGAGGTCGCTGGTGGTTGAGATGGAGCGGTGGGTCAGCAGCCGGCTGATCACCTCCAGCGACACACCTTCCCGGTGCAGGTCAGTGGCGAAGGTGTGACGCAGCTGGTGTGGGGTGAAGTTCTCGCCTGAGTGAGCCCGGAGCCGGCGGACCAAGCCGTCCACGGCCGAGTAGGTCATAGGTGACCCAAGCGGCTCGCACCACAGGTTGACGAAGACGTAGTCGGATTCAACCGACTGCAGCTCTTCTCGCACGTACTCCCCGTACAGCTCCAAGATTTCAGGCCGAAGGGGAACCGTCTGCGTCTCGCGCACCTTGGGCCGGGCACCATTGGGATTCGCCCGAGGCACGATTCGGAGCTGTGCTTTGCGGGCGTCTATGTCATCATGTCGTAGCCCTAGGGTCTGACCGACGCGAAGGCCCGCCAGCCACCAGAACCCGATCAGCAGGCGATCCCGGCGGTGCTCGCATGCCCGAAGCAGGTTGCCGACCTGCGCCGCAGAGAGTGTGGCCGGACGGGTTGATGGCTCGGGAAGGGTGATCGGCCGGCGACGGCTGCTGCGCCTGCCGAGGCTGCGCTTGTAGTCGTGATGAGTCGCTCGAAAATCGATCAGCTGACGGCTAATCGGTGCGCCCGCCTCGGCGTGGAATTCGTAGAAGGCGAAGACCGTGCCCACGACGCGGTTGACCGTCTTGGGGCTCCTGCCAGGCTGCGCTGAGATCAGCCGCGTGACGACCTCGTCAGAGTGTCCTGATCGGCTCGTGCGCAGCCAGTGCACGAACTGGCCAAGGAGTTCTAGATCCGCGGACTCCCATGGTCGGGCTAGGTCGGTCAGCCAGCCGATCCACAACCGCAGGTCCGTCGCGTAGGCACGAATCGTGTTAGGCGAACGATCCAAGTTGGTCAGGTACAGCAGGTACCGATTCGCCGCCCCGGTCCCGTCAGCGGCGTCGCCCTTGAGCTCGTAGCAGGCTTGACCGTCATGAAGCACCCGCTTCCGTACCCGCATCATCACCGACCTCCTTAGGTCGTCGACATGGTCTCAACTCGATGGTACGGAGGAGGAGTGACGTTTTGGCCGGAGCCCGAGTTGGGCCTGATCCTGCGGCCGCTGGCTACCGGTGTGTGAAACTGACTTCGTGACCACCGAGCAGGAGGCCATCCAACGTTGGTCAGCCGCTATGAGGGGCATTGAAGTCCTGGAGCCGTGGCTGACCGAATCCCATTTGGGCAATCGCTACTGGGACGGCGTTGCCACTTTGGTAGTTCAAAACGTCGACACCTCAACTCTGGTCGGTGAGGCTCGCTCAGGTTTGCGGGAGGCACTTGCCGCCACCCTTCTAGGCACTGAGCTCACCTCCGCCAACGTGCTCTACCAGGGACGGCCTGAATCAACGGATCGACCTGACCGTTGCGACGGCGCTTGGCGAGACTTCAAACCAATGAACGGTCAGACTGCGGCTACTGCACGGGGTGAAGCCAAGAGCGACAGGTCAGGTGCTCGGCTCGAGTCCCGCTAGATCCAGCGCTGGCGCCTGAGCAACCGGCTAACCCAACTCGAACCTGGCTAACGAACTACAAAGGGAGACGTATGGCGAACTGGCATCCTTTGTCGATTGGGTCACCACTCAATGGCATGCCCTCGGCTCTTTCGTCTGCGCCGGTGATCGGGAAGCTTGAACTGCTTCCTTTCGATTCCCTGTCATGGGAAGACTTCGAACGTCTGCAGTGGCGCGTCATGCGCGATGTGGAAGGCCTACGCCATGCTCAGCTTTATGGAGACCGAGGCCAGGCGCAGCACGGCCTTGATGTCGTCGCTCTGGCACCTGACGGCACAGGCCTTGCGCTCCAAAGCAAGAGGACCCGAAGGTTCGGCCCTGCGGAGCTGATGGCGGCCGTCAAGAAGTTCCGAACGACAGAACGTCCATTCTCGATTGACCGCCTCGTCATCGGCGTGGCCAGCACTATCCGAAGCACCAGGGTCGTGGAAGAACTGGCGAACCAACGCAAGACGCTCCAGCCGATCGGGTTGGAGTTATGGGACGCGCAGGAGCTGTCCTACCTCCTGAGAGATCGGCCGGAGATCGTAATCGAGTTCTTCGGAATGCCAACTGCCGATGCCTTCTGTCTACCTTTTAAGGTCGACACGACCGTCGTACCACCTACAGAGGTCGTGGCTGTTCGTGAGGCGATCGCCCGCACGCCCGAAGTCGCCACTGGCGCGCAAGAACTCTTCAGCAGGGCAGCAGCGCTATCCGATCCTTCGCAAGCCCTCTCGCTCATCGAGGCTGGGCAGGCGAGACTTCGGAACGCGGGATTTGGGCCGCACGCAGCGCAGCACGATCAGGATCGTATCCGCCTGCTTGCGAGCCTTGATCGAGCTGACGAAGCTGCGCGTTACATATTGGATGAGTTCTGGGCGGCTCTCGACCAGGGGTCGTCCTCGACCGCTCAGTTGACGCAATCTTGGCTGGGTGAGCTGTCGAAGCAGGCTGCGGGTAGTAATCGGGTTGAAGTTTGCCAGCGCGTCGCCAGGGTCGCCATTGGTCTCTACATAAATCCCCTCGCTTACGTTCCTGATATCGCCAGCCTGAAGATCGGGGACCCCTTTGACCAGGTCCGAATTGCTCTGCTGGCTGGCGAAACCTCCCTGGCGAACGACGACCGGAAGTGGCTGACGAAAGCCGCCTCGACCTTCACGGAGCTTCTAAGCACTTTGCCACTCGACCGCGTGCTACACACCCGGCTCAGACTGCTTCTCGCCGAAACCACAGAAGACTGGTCAGAACTCCTATCCGACGCTCGGAAGCTACAACTCGGGCATGACCTACTCGGCCTCGTCACGGCACGCTACGCGCGACATTGCGCCCTACATGAAAAGTTTGAGGAAGCTGATCTCGCGTGGGACGAGGCATCGGGCTCTGCATCGCTAGCACAGCAGTGGGGCGAAGCCTCGACGTGGATCTTTAGTCGTCGAGCCTTCCGGGCGCGCTGGAACCCTTACACGAGCAACGATCTCCTGCCCCTGCAGACGGCGATTCGCGGGATGGGGACTTCGTCTTCTCTCCTACCCACTGCCAACGGCGCTTACGAGGACGCATTGGCATCCTTAAGCGCTGGGAAGCTCCGGTCTGCGGCAGTATCGGCACAACGAGCACTCCGTGACGCCGTGGCGGTTAGCGACTGGGCCGGCGAAGACCGCGCTCGAAGGGCTCTTGCCGAGATTCTCACCAAGTCAGACGAACCCGCCATGGCGGCCCGTCATCTTGTCCGAGCTGGTGCGATCAAAGCTATCGAGGCGCTTGGGAAATCTCTTCCCTTCGAGTTCATCGACATCCGCGACGATCTCGATGCTCCAAACTACTGGACAGTCGGCACGAGCTATCGGCTACTCGCCGTTCAGGCAGACTTGATGCCGAACGATCTCGTCAAGACCGTGTCGGAGCACCTCGTCGATGAACTGGCGGCGGCGGAGACGGGAAGCCGGCCGGACCTACGGTCGTTCGCTACGTCCAGGTACAACAACGCAGTCAAGGCGCTCGCTGGTATCGCCGACCGCCTCGATCTGACAAGCGCAAACGACGTACTAAGTCACTTCGAGAGGCAGCCAGCCTTAGAAAAGGACTACCACCGCTACCACGATGAGGACGAAGCTGAGGTGGTCGCCAAGATCGTCGCCACCCATGCTTCGCTCGCGGAGCGTGGTATCCCGCACCTCGTAGCTCTGCTCAACCATTCTCAAAGAGCGCGAAACAGCACAGCCTTCGACGCGATCGAACAGCACCGCTTGCTCACCCGAGCCGCCCTCGTCCCCTTGGCGAACGCCGGTAGCCTTTGGGCCCGAGAGATGCTGTCGGTTGACGATCCCACACTCCTCAACGACACCGACGCCGTCGGCGCTCTGACAAGACTCACGACACCCCTCAAGCACGCCGTCGGCGTCTATTCCAGAGGAACGAACGCGATCGGGGACTCTTTTCTCGTCCGCCATCTCTCTCCTACGGCGATCGATCCGGCCCTCGCCGAACTCTTGGCGCGAGCCGACGATCCCCACGTGAGCTCGAGTGACCGGGGCCAGTATCTGATCGCCGCCGCCAATCTCAGTCCTCACATCGATCAGGCCAAGCGGAAGGACTACTTCGCTGCTGCAGTGAGACTGGCCACCTCACCCACACCCTCAGAGCACGACAACTTCAACGAGCAGTTCACCCACAAGCTCGGTGGTTTTCGGATGAGTGGCACGCCCCGTGAAAGCCGAGGGCAAGCGCTCGTCCTTGCCGCCTCGCTAGCGGTTGACGCTCCCCAACGTGAACATGTGCGGCGCCTCGCGTACTCGCTGTTGGGCGAGGAGTCTGACTACTGGCCCACCCGAACTCTTCAACAACTCGGCGATACCGTCAAGGATGACCTCGCATTCCTCGCCAGCCAAGGGTGGGCAATCCGATGCCTCGCCGCAACCCTTTGGGCTGGCCACGGGGAGCCAGCACACCTGGGCAACCGCCTAGCGGCAGATCCAGACGTCCGTGTCCGCCGAGCGCTTGCTAGTGCATTGAATGGGGCGGCTGACTCGGCCTATTCGGCCGTGCGAGAGCAGTTGGAGGGGGACCCAGCTCACAGCGTGCGGTCGGCTCTCAGTGGCTATCCGGTTCAACCAGGCGCCGACGCAATGGCGACCTGAGATCAACCCGGGTTAGCGCTAGATGATCCCCGGGACCCAGTCGACGAGCTTCGCTGTTGTCACTCCGGCGTCTGAGCCGGGGACGAGCCGGAAGGTGTCCCCCGATCTCAGCGCCGCGGGATTGACCCCGGATTCGACCTTGGCCGAATGCGCTGCGCTGGTGAGGGGATGATCGATCGTGTAAATCCGATCTCCGAGTTGAAAGACAGGTGTTTCGACCTTGACCAAGTGCTGGCCGGATGCAAAGGCGTCTACAACGGTTTTGATGCGATCTCTTCCGGCGTCGTCGTTGGGTATCTCAAGTGTCAAGTCGGTCCAGGTCCAGTGGTGAGCCACGCCGCCGTAGATGGACGTGAGCAAGGAGAGGTAGCCGAATTGGCTGTCGGTGATCTCCGGGATCGACGGCATCACGAGAGCTGGCGCTGTGTAGACCTGCAAATTGGTCAGGCATTGAGCGACGGGAAGGTGGATCGCTTCCAGCGCGGTGGGCAGGACTGTGCCGAACACCCGCATGATTGAATCGCCGCTGCCCGTCTCCACGGAGATGATGTCGGTGGCGCTAATGCGCCGCACACTTTCGAGCTCATCGCGGACTGCCTCAGGGTTGCGACCTTCCGCGTTCCCCATCTGGCCCTTCGCTTCAGCGTTCTCTCCCTCCTTGAATCGCAACTCGAAACTGAGGGTCCTCTCGGGGGTGTCGACCACTAGTCGCACCCAGCCGGTTTGTGCCCCGACTGTTCGCTCGGCAACGATTAACCGCAGGCGAAAACGATTCTCGCCATCTGTCGTGGTGCACCGAAGGTAGAGCGACGGCGTCTCGTCGCTGGCTCTCGCAGAGATGGAGACGGTTGATTCTGCTGATTCATCGCCGGAGAACGGCCCGCCGAGGGTTGCGGTCTTGACGTGGGCATGTTCGAGTGGGAACCCCCACTCGAACCAAGCTCGTACGGCCTCGTGCTCTGGTGTTCCTGGCTCTGCCAGGAACACCATACTCAGCTTGATGGGCTCGATCTCGGCGGCGTCAGGCGACGTCTGCACGACCGACTCGTACTTCCACCGGGAGTCGCCCAGGTAGGTCATCCGGTGATGCACGGCCGGACCATGATCAAGCGGCGACGGAATCTCACACGTGTTAGCCGAAGTAAGGGTGCCATGCTCGATCCGGTAGTTGTCGCTCACCGTTGATCGGAGGTCATCGAGCGCATCCTGACGAACCTCGATGGCTTCGAGCATCGTCAACGACTCACCACGTTCGACCGGCGAGCACGCAAGCATCGCTTTCTGAGTGAGGAACTGCTCGAGTGCACCTTCGCCGTGGGTGAACCTCAGCATGGTCTCGGGGTAGCGATCTGCCAGCCCGGCGAGGAAAGCATCGCTGTCCCACTGACAAGGGAACGCCGCGCCTGAGGTGAGCGCAGTGAACTTTGCGATGCGTTCTTCGGTCGGCGACCACGGAGTAACGAGGTGATAGCGCACAATCAGACGTCGTCCGGGAGTGACGTGCTGCTGAACGAACCGCTCCCACGACCGCTTAACCTGGCGGAACTGGCCATCGGTCATCGCTGTCGTGAATCCTTTGACTTGCCAGATTTCATCTCCATCCGGCGTAGAACGAGCGATGTCTATACCCCCGTCGCCCTGGGATGGGTTGAGCCGCCGCGCATCGGTGTACTCCCGGCGAAGCAGCGTCGCTACCAAGGACTCAATAGAGTCCCCGCTTCGATTCTGTATCAGCGGCCAGTTGTATGTCTGCACTGCACTCAGGTTACCGAGCCACATCGGTCAGGCAGGGCGACGGCTCTGCTGCACGATAGACCCCGACCCTTCGGAATTGGCGAGTGCCGCCCGTGCGAGGTGGAGATAAAAGCAGGAAGTCACGGGTTCGAGTCCCGTCAGCTCCACTTCAGTCGATGCAGTTTTCAACCCAGGGCGACGGATCGGCGGCCCTACCCCTGGATCTACTTGGCCGGTCCGGCGGGGGTGCACCGCCGGTCCCTGGCGCCGCCGCCGTCACGGGGTGAAGGCCAGGTTGTTGACGACGGCCCGACCCAGCGTCACGTCGCCGCCAAGGGTGACCGCATCGGGGTGAGCCTCGAACAACGACGCGGCGCCGACGCGGCCGCCGCACAGCCGCATGAACGTGTCCACATCGACCTCGACCGTGGCCGTCGGGTTGCCGGAGCTGCCCGGGTCGATGAGCGCCGCCCGCTTCTTGCCCGACACGTCGTTGACCTGGACGACGAACGACGCCTCGGTGGGCCCGACGACGTCGATCGCCACCACCGCGCCGATCGGGGCGTCGGCCCGCTTGCCGACGACCAGCGGCAGGGCCTTACCGGCATTGTTGGCAAGCACCGAGGCCACCACCGGCCCGGACAGGTGCCCGGGCATGTCGCGCGCGTGGCGAACGTCCTGTTCGTGCATCCACAGATCGAACAACCGGATCACCATGAAGTCGCGGTAGGTGCCGGGCCCGGCGGGCGTCCACGACTCCTCGTCGAACTTCTCGGAGCCGAAGCCCTCCAATGCGCGCTGTCGCTCAGCGAGGGTGTCGTGGAGTTCGGCGCGCACCTCCGCCGGAGTTCGGCTGCGACGCAGCTCAACCGGTGCCTCGACCATCCGAGAGAAGTCATCGTCGACGTGCGCCAGGTGATCGACCGAGGGCGTGTCCTCGCTGTGCCCCAACATGCCCCGTTCCACGCCGATCATGTGGCTGAAACAGTCCTGCACCGTCCACCCCGGAAGGTCCGTCGGCCCGGCCCAGGCTTCGTCGGGGACCTCGTCGGCAAGGGCCCGCACGGCGGCGAACTGCTCGGACAACAGACCCACCACGGGTTCGTCGGCCGCTGATTGCGACGTTGGTTCGCTTGCGTCGGTCATCTCGTTCCCCCGTTCGTCATGATCTGACCGAACCGTAGCGGGGCCGCCGCATCTGATCGGTTGCGGCGCAGCGCTGTGCCCGCCACCCTGTGCGTGGTCCGGACCCGGGCACACGTACCCGAAGGAACCGTATGGCCCGAAAGATGATCGTGATGACGCCGGATGGCGAGAAGCCGCTGCTCACCGAAGTAATGGCACACGACAAGGCCCAGTTTCTGTCCCACGCACCGTGTTGAAACCGGCCGCTACAACGACGAGAGCATCAAGCTCGTCGATCCTGAACCGAGCGCAGTTCCTTGAGAAAGAAACCGACGCTCACCATCGGGCCTGGCTCGACGAGTTTCTCGACTTCTGCGAGGGGCAGGGGCTGTCGATCAGATGGGGGCACCGTCGGTGCTTCCATCCGGGTGGCGACGAGCGATCGTCCCGAAGCGCTCTCGGTGGCGTGGGAATTTCCTACCGGCCAAACTGGCTGGCGCAGCCTGACCGACCTCACGCTGGGGTATGACCCGGCATCAGCTCTCGCCACGCCGAGCATCGCTTCGGCGCTGACGGACTATGAGGCCGGGATCTCGGCGCTGCGAGGAGAGCACCCAGCAACCGGGGCGACTGGCATCCCGCTACCGCAGCGGGGGAGAGTGAAGGCGGTCGTCAGCCGCTGCGGCCGCACCGCCTGTGAGGATCCAGTGACCCGAATCGACCCACGCACCGGCCGCCCGCGCCCGACCCGGCCCAGCGGCGAGCCGCCCACGACCATGACCCAGCTGGGTATCACCTCGTATCGCATCCTGTTCCGCGGGGCGACGCGGCGCTGCCCGGTGTGCGGTTCGGGCCACCTTTTCTCCAAGTGGTTCAACCTGGCCAAGCACTGCCCCCGATGCGGGCTGCGCTTCGAGCGGGAGCCCGGCACCTTCATCGGGGCGATCGGCATGAATACGATCGTGACGTTTGCATCGCTGATGGGCGTCGTCGCCATTGGGGTGGTGCTCACCCAACCGGACATCCCGACCGTGCCGTTGACCGTGGTCGCAGTGAGCTGGGCCATCTTCGTGTCGCTGGCGGGTCTGCCGTTCACCAAGGCTCTTTGGCTGGCGATCGACCTGTTGTTGTCGCCGCTGCGCGACGACGAGGCCCCGCATGCACCTCGGGTGCTGCCGAGTGGAAACTCGCCGCGGGCCGCCAAGGCCCGCACAAAACCCAAGGTGCCGGCACGGCCCGACCTGAACTGAACCCTCCGGCCGACGGGCCAGCGGCCCACCCCGTCGGCAGTGCTCAGGCGTACATCGAGTCGATCTCGTCCTGATAACGGGCCAGGATGCCCCGGCGCTTCAGCTTGGAGGTCGGGGTCAACACGTCGGAGTCGGGCTCCCACTCGTCGCCGAGGATCACCCAACGCTTCACCGCTTCGGCACTGTTGAAGCCCTGCATCGCCTCGGCGACGCCCTCGTCGATGTGCTCCCTCACCGCCTCGTGCTGGGCAAGGTCGTCGAGGCTGGAGAATTCGACACCGTTCTTCTTGGCCCAGATCGGGGCCACCTCGGGATCGAGCACCAACAGCGCCGACACAAACTTGCGCTGATCCCCGATGGCCGCGGCCTGGCCGACGATGTCGATCATCTTCAGCTCGGCCTCCAGGTTGGCGGGGCTGATGTTCTTGCCACCGGCCGTGACGATCAGCTCCTTCTTGCGGTCGACGATCGTCAGGTAGCCATCCTCGTCGATCGTGCCGATGTCACCGGAATAGAGCCAGCCATCGATGAGCGTTTCGGCGGTCTTTTCGGGCTGGTTGAGGTAGCCGACGAACACGTTGGAACCCCGGAAGATCACTTCACCGTCGTCGGCAAGCGCCACCTCCGAGCCGGGGATGGCCGGGCCTCCCGTGCCCGCCTTCGGCTTCTCCACCGTGAAGGTCATCGGGCCGGACGACTCCGACATGCCGTACACCTCGCACAGGTTGATGCCGATCGCCCGGAACCACGACAACAGCTCGGGCGAAATGGGTGCAGCACCGGTGACCGCAAGCTTCAGCTCGTCGAGGCCCAACAGCTCTCGAATGGTGGAGAAGGCCACGTCGTCGAGGAAGTTCCACGTGGCAATCTCGTCCTCGGTCGCCGTGCCGGCGTCCATCTTGGCCATGATCGGCAGTGCCGCCTCGACCGCCTCCGCGACCTTCTGCTCCTTTTCTGGATCGGCCGAGAGCGCAGCGGTGATCCCCGAGTGGACCTTTTCCCAGACCCGGGGCACGCCGAACATCAGTTGAGGGTGCACCGCGCCGATGTAGGTGGTGAGCTCGGAGAACTCGGGGCAACAGATCACCTCGTAGGCCATGATGACGCTGGCATAGTGCGAGGTCATGCGCTCGGCGATATGCGCCATCGGCAGGTACGACATGACCTTGACGCCGGCGGTCTCGGGGAACGGGAAGGTCTCGCGCAGCGACTGGCCGGTCCACACAATGTTGCGGTGGCTCAGCATCACCCCCTTGGGGTTGCCCGTGGTCCCAGAGGTGTAGATGACGGTGGCCAGGTCGTCGGGCGTGGCGTTGGTGACCTCCACGGTCAGGTCGACCGGGTCGTGGCCCATGAAGTCGTCCCAGCGCACCGTGTCGTCGTCGCCGCCGTGCAGCGTGACGATCGACTGGAGAGCCGGTAGGCGGTCGCGAGCCGCCTGGAACCGCTGGAGGAAGCCATCGTTCTCAAGCACGGCCACCTTGGCCTCGCAGTCGCCCACCAGGTAGGCGATCTGGTCGGCCGACGAGCTGTTGTAGATCGAGATCGGGGTGGCGCCGAGGAAGGTTGCGGCCAGGTCGACGATGTGAAACTCGGGGATGTTGCGCATCATGATGACGATGCGGTCGCCATGGCCGACGCCCAGCGCCCTCAGGCCCGCAGCTGCGGTCGCCACCCGCTCGGCGAACTCGGCGAAGCTCAGCTGAAACCAGTCGCCCTCTGACATCCACCGCACCGCCACCAGGTCGCTGTGCTCGGCCAGCGTGGCCATGAACGCAGTGGGCACGGTCTGGCCCTCGACTCGGTCGAGGATCTCTTGGTCGGTTAGCGGCATGGTGGTCCTCCCCGGGGCACCCGTTCGATGCGGATGCTCGTGTACGTCTGAGAGCAGGATAGTCGCGCTGATGTGCGTTGGGTCACAGACCGCCGCGACAACCCGTGGTTGACCCCCTCCCCCGGGCTGGGGAAGACTTGACCGTCCGGTCAAGAGGCCGTTCAGCCAGCAACGATCACCACCATCGGGAGTCCTCCATGCCAAACGCAGTCATCGTCGATGTCGTCCGCACCCCAGGGGGAAGGCGCAACGGTGTCCTGTCGGGTTGGCATCCGGCCGACCTGGCCGCCGAGGCGCTGAAGGCGCTCCAGGAGCGCAACGGCCTCGATCCGGCGATCGTCGACGACGTCATCGTGGGCTGCGTCATGCAGGTGGGCGCCCAGGCCCTCAACGTGGGCCGCAACGCCGTCCTCGCCGCCGGCTGGCCCGACACGGTGCCGGCAACCACGATCGACCGACAGTGCGGGTCGTCCCAGCAGGCCTACACCTTCGCCGCCCAGGGCGTGATGGCCGGCGCCTACGACGTCGTCGTCGCCGCCGGTGTCGAGGAGATGAGCCTGGTGCCGATGGGCGCCTCGGTCTCCAAAGGCGTTGGATTCCCCTTCACCGAGGGCATGAACGAGCGCTACGCCGAGCAGGGCGGCCTGGTCCCGCAGGGCATCTCCGCCGAGATGATCGCCGACCAGTGGGGCCTGAGCCGCGAGGACCTCGACGCCTTCGGTGCCCGGTCCCAGCAGTTCGCCGAGCGTGCCCGTGACGAGGGCCGCTTCGACAACGAGATCATCCCGGTGCAGGGTCGCCGCCGCGACAAGGAGACCGGCGACGTTGCCATCGAGGATGCCCCGGTGACCGCTGATGAGGGGATCCGCCCGGGAACCACCGCCGAGGGCCTGGCCAAGCTGAAGCCCGCCTTCAAGCCCGACGGCAAGGTGACCGCAGCCAACAGCTCGCAGATCACCGACGGCGCCTCGGCTGCCCTGATCATGAGCGAGGAGAAGGCCGCCGAGCTGGGGCTCACCCCGCGGGCCCGTTTCCACGCCTTCTCGTTGGCCGGCGTCGACCCCGTGACCATGCTGACCGGACCGATCCCTTCGACCCGGAAGGTGCTCGAGCGCGCCAACATGAGCATCGACGACATCGACCTGTTCGAGGTCAACGAGGCCTTCGCCTCGGTCGTGCTGGCCTGGAAGGCCGAGATGGGCCTCGACGATGAGACCTTCGACGCCAAGGTCAACGTCAACGGCGGCGCCATCGCCTTGGGCCACCCGCTGGGCGCATCGGGCACCAAGCTGCTCGCCACCCTGGTGAACGAGCTGGAGCGCACCGGCGGCCGCTACGGCCTGCAGACGATGTGCGAGGGCGGTGGCCTGGCCAACGCCGCCATCATCGAGCGCCTGGGCTGAGCGCCCCGCCCCCATGCCCGCTGACTCGGACTGGTCCGCTGTCAACGGGAGCGGCGGTGTGTCCGGAGCAGGGCGCCGGGCCAGACTGGTGACGTGGACGACACGACCCCAGCGCTGAGCCCGGCGACCCGGCCGTCAACCGACGAAGCGCCCAGCCCGGCCCCGGCTGGTCACTCGCGGCTTCGCGCCTGGGCATTCAGGGCGGCTTTCGGCGCGGCCGCCTGGGGGGCGATGGTCGGCATCTGGGGCGTCGGCCCCTGGCGCGCCGTCATCGCCGTGATTGCGATCGGCCTGCTGTTGTTTCCGGGCATCGCCATGGCCCGTTCGGTTGCCACACCGTTGCCGCCGCCGCCCGACCCTGGGACGCTGCGCAAGGTGAAGCTGGTGTACCGCTGCAGCCTGTGCAGCACCGAGGTGCGCATGACCGCCGCGCTCGAAGAGGATCCCGAACCTCCCCGCCACTGCATGGAGGACATGGACCTGATCACGCCGAAGGAGTAACCCGATCGCGCCGACCCCCTCCGAACCGGTTATCCCCACCTGTGGATAAACCTGGGGTTAAGTGACACCGGTGTAACTTCACACCCCGCCTGGCGTCACTCCCCTACCCTCGCCTGGCGATATCGGTCGGGGTTGTGCTCAGCGGTACTGGGTGGCGGTCATGATGCCCGCCAGGATGGCGACCAGGCCGCCGATCAGGTACCAACCGTTGGCACCGTTGCTCGTCCCGGGCAGAATCTCGGCGTAGTTCAAGATGATCGCCAGTCCGCCCGCACCGATGAACGTCCACATCATGGCGGGCACCCACCATGGCGAGGGCATGTCGACAGGGCTCGGCGGGGTGTAACGGCGGGACTCGGCATGCTCGGTGACCCGCTTCGACCGACGCGTGGCGTCAGAGGCTGCGGTGCCCGGCTTCGACGGCCTCTGGTCGGCGCCGGTCGAGGTATCGCTTGCAGCACCCGTCGAGGGTGCCTTGGCGGGGGCTGCGGCGCCTGCCTTGGGGGTCACTCGGCGAGAATGCTCGCCCTCAACACGACGTTTGGTGGGCTTGGCCATCGCCTCAGCCTACCGGCCCACACCGCCTGCACGGGTAGCCTGCCCCCGTGCCTGCCCACGCTGCGTCCACCCCCGCACCCGCCGTCGGGGCGATGCCGACCGGCATCGTCGTCATCGACAACTACGACAGCTTCACCTACAACCTCGTCCAGTACCTGGGCGAGCTCGGGGTCGCACCGCAGGTGTTTCGCAACGATGCGGTGACCATCGAGCAGATTCGTGCCCTCAGCCCCGCCGGGGTTGTGATCTCGCCTGGTCCCGGGCGGCCCCCGCAAGCGGGGATCTCGAAGGCGGTGTTCCGGGAGCTCGGCGGCGAGGTACCGATCTTCGGCGTCTGCCTCGGCCTGCAATGCCTGGGCGAAGTGAACGGAGCGTCGGTCGTGCGCGCACCGCAGGTGATGCATGGCAAGACCTCGTCGATCGATCACGATGGTCGGGGCGTCTTTGCCGGATTGCCCAACCCGTTGGTGGCCACCCGATACCACTCGCTGATCGTCGACGAGGCCACCGTGCCCGAGCACCTCGAGATCAGCGCCCGCAGCGACGACGGGCTGGTGATGGGCCTGCGCCATCGCCACCAGCTCACCGAGGCGGTCCAGTTCCACCCCGAGTCGATCCTGACCGTCGCCGGCCACCAACTGCTCGGCAATTTTCTGACGCTGGCCGGTCGGCCGGCACCGCAGCCGCCGGTCGTATCCTCGCCCAGCTGATCAGCCCGGGACCGGTGGGGCCCCAGTGACGGGGGGCGGTTGGGTCGTCGGCGGCTGCGTCGGAGGTGGCTGCGTCGTCGGAGGCTCCGTCGGAGGCGGCTGCGTCGTCGGAGGCGCGGTCGGAGGTGGCTGCGTCGTCGGAGGCGCGGTCGGTGGCACCGTGATCAGCACGGTCGGCGGCGGCGGTCGCGTTGTCGGAGGTGGCGGTGCCTGCCCGACGATGAGCTCGATCTCAAACCCGGGGGCCACCTCGGTTTGAGGAGGCACCCCTTGGCTGATCACCCGGCCGTCATCGGGGCTGCCCAGCGGAACGCGCAGAACGAGAACCCTCGCATCCAGCCCGGCGTCGGCCACCTCGCCCTCGGCTCGCTCCCGGCCCAGACCCTCGACCGAGGGCACGCCGACCATCGGGGGCGGACCGGCGATCACCACGTTGACCGCCGAGTTGCGCGACAGCACGGTCCCGACGTTCGGCGACACCTCGAGCACGGTTCCCTCCTCGGCGCCGGCGCGGTACTGCGTGTCGAGGTCGCCGGCACCCAAACCGCTTCGGCCCAGCAGGTTGAGCGCTTCCTCCGCCGGCAGGCCGACCATCTTGGGCACCTTGCGCGGGGCGTATCCGGCCGACACGACGATCTCGACCTCGCTGTTCTCCGCAGCCTCGGTGCCCGGCCGCGGACGGGATTCGATCACCTCATTGACCCGCACCGAGTCCGAGTACTGAGGGACCGCCTTGGGCTTCAGCCCGATGGCGCTCACCAGGCGCTGGGCCTCGTCCAACTCCTGGCCAGCCACGTCGGGAACGACGAACTGGGACGGCCCCGACGACGCGACCAGGGTCACCCGCGACCCGGCCGGCAGCTTGGCGCCCTGCAGAGGACGCTGGGTGAAGATGGTGCCTGGGGGGAACTCCTCCAGGTCGTTGGCGCGAAACTCGATCGCTGCCACCAGCCCGCCGGCCTCGACCTCGCGCTGGGCATCGGCCAGGCCCTGGCCGCTGAAGTCCTGAACCTGGATGTCGGGAACGACCACGTCGCGCTCGATGCCGAGGCGTTGGGTGAACGCATCGACCGCCAGCCACATCAACAACACCAGCGCGATGAGCGCCACCGCCAGCGAGGTCCAACGCTGACCACCTTCGACCACCTCGTAGTCGCCGATCTCGGTCACCCGGGTGTGATCTGGCACTCCGGCGGGATCGGTCACCCCGCCGGGTTCGGCGGCACCCCCCGGCGCAGCTGGTTCGGCGCTGGCGGCTGCTTCGGCGTTGGCCACGCCATCCTCGGGCTCGACGTCGACCGGCTGGGTCGAGAGCAGGCTCATCCCGGCGTCCCCCCGCGTGCCACCAAGATCTCGACGACCTGGCCCGGATCCATCAACGTGCCGGCATCGGGCTTTTGGGTCAGCACCTCGCCGTTGATCGGGTCTGACGGACCCACCAACCGGGTTGTGGTCGCCGCCACCAGGCCGATCGACTCCAAGGATTCCAGAGCCTGGGTCTCCTGGGTGCCGACCAGGGTGGGGGCCTTGACCTGAGGGGGTCCATCGCTGACGACCAACTCGACCACGGTGTCCTTGTTCAGGTTCTTGCCCACCGCCGGATCGGTTCGCACCACCGCCCCCTTGGGCAGGAACGGATCCCGTTCCAACGTGACCCCATCGACGACGAACCCGGCGTTGCCCAGGATGAACGCCGCCCCGGCGGCGGGCAGCCTGCGCACCTCCGGCACCTTCCGCTTCTGGGCGCCCTGGGACACCACCAGCGCCAGCGTGTCGCCGGAGCGAACCACTTCGCCGGGCAACGGATCCTGGCGGATCACCTCGCCGGCGACAGCGTCCTCGGTGGGGAACTCGGCAATGTCGAGGGCCACCCCGGTGTCGGCAAAGAGCTTCTCGACCGACCGTCTGGTGGTGCCGACCAACTTGGGTACAACAAACTCCGCCTTGCCCCGAGACACGGTGACGGTGACCTTGCCACCGCGCCGTACCGGATCGCCCGACGGTGGGTCTTGGGCGGCCACCTCACCCCTCGGCACCGTCGCCGAGTAATCGAAGCGGACCGTCGAGTCCAAACCCTCGCGAACGAGCGCCTGGATCGCTTTCGGTTGGGTCAACCCGATCAGGTCCGGGGTTTCCTGAAACCGGTACCGGCCCAACAGCAGGTCGGCCGGGTTGAGCGTCGGCGACAGCGCCAGCAACGGAATGCCGGCGCCCAGGACCAGGAGGAAGCTCAGGACGACCAGCTGGCCGGACTCGAAGCCCCGGCGGCGCAGCTCTGCGAACGTCATCCTTCGCTGGCCGAGCTGTCGATCCGCTGTCACCGGTGCGTCTCCGCGTCCCGACGATGGGGTCGGATCGGTCATGTTCAGTCGCCCGCTGGTAGTTCTGTCGTGGTCGGCGCCACCGTGGTGCTGGGGGGCGGCGATGTCGTCGGCGGCCTCGTCGTCGCCGGGGGACGGGTGACCGGTGGCTGGGTCGCCGGGGGCTCGGTGGCCGGCGGCGCCGTCGTCGGCGCTGCGGTCGGCGGGGCCCGGTAGCTGCCCACCCGCAGGGTGACCGTCGAGTTGGCGTCCACCGACTCGCCACCCTCGGGGTTGGATGACAACACCACCCCGTCCAGCGACGAATCCTCGGTCCGGACCGTTTCGGTCGCCGCCTTGAGGCCCCGCTCCTGGAGGCGCTGGCGCGCCGCCTGCTCGGTGCTGCCCTCCACCGTCGGCACCTTCACGCTCGACGGACCGCTCGACACGAACAGGGTGAGCTCGCTGCCCTGCTCCACGCGGCCGGTCGGATCGGTACGGGTCACCTTGCCGTTGGGCGTGCTGTTCGAAGCCTCCGAGCTGGTGCTGGCCACGACGAACCCAGCCGCCTGCAGCTTGGCCGTCGCCTCGTCCGGGGAGAGCCCGGCCACCTCGGGGATGTCCTTGAGCACCGGGATCGGCACGATGCGCAAGACGACCTTGTCCTTCACCGGCTTCTCGCTGCCCGCCACCGGGTTCTGGCTCACCACGGTGCCCGGCTCACCTTGGGCGCCCTCGGCGTCCTGGGTTTCCACGTTGCGAAATCCCTTGCTCGCCAGCAGCTTCAACGCCTCGTCGACCGGAAGGCCGGTGACCTTGGGAACCTCGACCGGCTCGGCCGAAGGGTTGTAGACCACGGTGACGGTCGAGCCCTCATCGGCCTCGACCCCGGCCGCCGGGTCGGTGCGGTAGACGATGTTCGCCTCTACGTTGGCGTTCGGTTCGGCGACCGCCTCGACGTTGAACCCATCGGCCTCGAGCAGGTCGGTGGCCTCGGCGAGGGGCCGATCGATCACGTCGGGCACCTCCCGGGTGCTGCTGCCGGCGTTGAGCGCGGCGACGATCCCGCCGGCGATCAACGCCGCCAGGATGAGGAGGGCCGCCAGGATGATGGCGAACCGCTTGGAGCGCGACGGCTCCTCCTCCGGAGTCAGTTCGTCGTCGGGGTCCTCCGGGTGCGCAGCGGCCACCACCTGGGTGGCGTCGCCAACACCGGGCGTGGTGGTGACCACCTGCGTGGCGGCCGTGGCGGCGGGTGCCGCCTGCTGGGAGCGCTGCAGCGCCAGCTCGGCGCGCGTGGTCTGATCGGCAAGGAACCGGTGCAGGTCGTCGCGCAGCTCGGTTGCATCGGGGTAGCGGTTGGCCGGGTTCTTGGTGAGCAACCGCAGGGTGATCGCCTCGATGGCGAAGGGAAGGCCGGGCTGGATCGATGCCGGTCGCCGGGGTCGTTCCTGCACATGCTTGTAGGCGATGGCCACGGGCGACTCGGCCTGGAACGGCGGCTGGCCGGTGAGCATCTCGAAGAGCACCGCGCCGAGGGAATACAGGTCCGAACGACCATCCAGCGTGTGGCCCTGGGCCTGCTCGGGCGAAAAGTAGGTGGCGGTACCCATGACCGAGCCGGCCTTGGTCAGCTCGTTGTTGGGGGCCGTCGCCAACCTGGCGATGCCAAAGTCGGTCACCTTGGCCCGCCCGGCTTTGGTCAACATGATGTTGCCCGGCTTGATGTCCCGGTGGATGACCCCCTCCACGTGGGCGAAGCTCAGCGCCTCGGCGACGTCGGCGGCGATCTCGGCCGCCCGGCGGGGATGGAGCGGGCCTTCGGACTTGAGCACCTCGGCCACCGACGGGCCCTCGATGTACTCCATGACGATGAAGTACGTGCCGCCCTGCTCACCCCAGTCGTAAACGCCGACGATGTTGGGATGGTTCAGGTTGCCCGCCGACTTGGCCTCGCGTCGGAATCGCTCGACGAACAGCGGATCGGTGGCGAACTGGGCGAACATGATCTTGACCGCGACCGGTCGATCGAGCACCCGATCGCGAGCGAGCCACACGTCCGCCATGCCGCCCGTGGCCAGCTTGCGGTGCAGTTCGTAGCGATCACTCAGCACCTCGAGTTGCTGCGTCATCGTGTGCCTACACTACCGGTGGCCCGACGCGGTTTTGGGGCATCGGCCCTCCGTTGGCGGGATCCCTTCACGCAGGTGCCTCCCGGGGTGCGCTCTGGCCTCATCAGTTGCCTCCGAGCTGGCCGGGAAGATCGCCCGGCGCCGATACCGGCGCCGGGTTGAGGGCGGTGCGCAGCACCCTCTGGGCGATCGGAGCGGCCACCCGGCCCCCGGTTTGTTCGGAGATGCCCTGCTGGGCCTCGACGATCACCGCCACCGCAACCTCGGCAGCCTCCCCCTCGACGCCGGCGTACCCGACGATCCAGGCGTGCGAGCGGTCCTCGCCGGCGACGGTCTGGGCCGTACCGGTCTTGCCACCCACCTCGAAGCCCTCGATGTCCAAAGCCTCCGCCGTCCCGTCGTCGACCACGCCGTCCATCGCGGTTCTCACCACCGCCGCCTGCTTCTGGTCGAGCGGCCGCTTCCAGATGGCGGGCTCGATCTCGCGCACGACATCGCCTTCGGTGTCGCGTACCTCGGCAACGACGTGGGGCTCCATGACGATCCCCCCGTTGCCGATCGCGCCGGCCACCATCGCCATCTGCAGCGGTGTGGCCCGGGCATCGCCCTGCCCGATCGAAACCTGGGCCAACCCGGCCGTGTTCTCGTACACCGTGCCACCCTCGCCGTCGGGGAAAGGTCCGAGCGGGCGGCCGTAATCGGTGGGGATCTCCGAGGCGACCGCCCCCGGAATGTCGATCGGTGGCTTGGAACCGAAGCCAAAGTCCTCGGCGGTTTCGACCAACTGGTCGGGCCCGACCGTGCGGGCACCCATCTCGGCAAAGCTCGTGTTGCACGACACCCGCAGGATCTCGTCGAGCGGACCGCCGCACAGGGCGCCATCGAAGTTGCGGATCGCCTTGGTGGTGCCGGGAGGTGTCCACTCGGTCAGCTGTGGGTAGGACGGCGTGTCCATGGTGACCGCACCCGAACGCACACCGGCGGAGGCGGTCACCACCTTGAACGTCGAGCCCGGGGCAAACAACTCGCGAAAGGACCTGGCGAGCAGCGGCTTGTCCGGTGACTCGTCGAGCAGGGTCTTCACCCGGATGGCCTCGCTGCCCGTCGAATCGACCAGCAGGTTGGGGTCGTAGGACGGCGTGGACCACAACGCCAGGATCTCCCCGGTCCGGGGGTCGAGGGCCACCACCGACCCGCGCCGGTCGCCCAAAGCGTCGCGTGCGGTCTCCTGAACGTCGTTGCGCATCGACAACACGACGTCGCCCGTCGTCCCCTCGGAATCGAACAGGTTGGTGAGCGCCCGCAGTTCGAACGCGCCCGACTGGCCGGACAGGTCGTCGCCGTAGCTGCGCTCGACGCCGGTCGACCCCAGCCCGAGCGTGAAGTAGCCCGTGACCTGGGCAAACAGCTCGCCGGTCGGATAGTTGCGTTGGTACTCGAAGCCGTCGCCTCCGGTCTCGGTGGTGAAGGCCAGCACCGTGCCGTCGGAGGTTTGGATCTTGCCTCGCGGGCGATCGAAGTCTCGAAGCACCTGGCGGTTGTTGCCCTCGCGCACGTTGAGGTCGCCCGCCGAGTACACCTGCACAACGTTCAGCCGCACAAACAGCGCTGAATACAGCACCAATATCCCCACCGCCAGCCGCCGGATCTGGACGTTCACACGTTCGCCCCCACCCGGACCCGGCCGCCGCGAGCCGTTCCCTCGGCACGGGTCGAGACCTCATCGGAGGTTCGCAGCAGCAGTGCCACCAACACGTAGTTGGCGATCAGCGACGAACCTCCATAGGACAGGAACGGCAAGGTGATGCCGGTCAGGGGCAACACCCGCAACAACCCGCCGAGGATGACGAACGCCTGGAAGCTCAGCGACACGGTCAGTCCTGCAGCCAGCAGCTTGTGATAGGGGTCATCGGCCCGCATCGCAATGCGAAAGCCGGCGCCGGCGATCAACAGAAATGCCGCCAACACGGCCGTCGAACCGAAGATCCCCAACTCCTCGCCGATGATCACGAAGATCGAGTCGGTGGCGACGAAGGCCTTGCCCAAGCCCTGGATGCCGTAGCCCCGGCCCAGCCCCTGCCCGCCGATGCCGCCCCACGCCAACGCGTAGGTTCCCTGAACGATCTGAAAGCCAGAGCCGTCGGCCAGGTCCCAGGGGTTCAACCAGGCCGCCACACGGTCCTGCACGTGACCGAGTTGAGTCCACGCCAGCGTGGCACCCACACCGAACAACAGCCCGCCGACCACCGGATAGATCAGGCGCTCGGTGGCGATCCACAGCATCGACAGGAACAGAACGAAAAACAACAACGCCGAGCCCAGGTCGGTTTGCACGACCATGATCAACAGGGCGACTCCCCAGGCCAGCAGCACCGGGGCCAAGAACTTGGGAGCGGGGAGGTGCAACGGGCCCACCCGCCAGTTGGTCAGCCCGAGCAGTTCCCGGTTGGTCACCAGATAGGTGGCGAAGAACAGGATCAGGGCGATCTTGGCGAACTCGGCGGGCTGCACCGAGAAGGGGCCCACGCCGATCCAAATCCGGGCTCCGTTGATCGTCTTGCCGATCACGGGCAGCAGGGGCAACAACAACAACCCGAGGCCGAGAAACAACAACGTGTAGCCGTAGTCCGCCAGGCTCTTGACCCGTCGCACGAGCGCCAGCGTCGCTACGAACGCCACCACACCCGCCGCGGTCCAACCGGCCTGGCGGACGGCCAGGTCCTGGTCGATACGGGCGATGAACACGTAACCGAGCCCGTTGAGCAGTGCCACCACCGGCAGGATGATCCCATCAGCGTTGGGGGCCAGACGTCGCACCGCCAGGTGCGCGATCAGCACCAGGACGACGATCATGACGAGGAACGGCACCACATCGGCGGGCAACGAGGCCCGGCCTGCCCAGGCCGGCCAGGGTGTAGGCGGCGCCAATGATCACCAGGCCCAGCAGGATCAGGCCGAGCTCGGTGGTACGTCGGTCCTTGCCGTTCATGCAGGGCCGTTCATCTAGGGCGCGCCCATCGGCGGGCGGGCCACCGGGCTCCGCAGCGAGTTCGCCTTGGTCGTGACGCTTGGCTGTGGGGCGGTGGTGGCCGTCGGCGGCTTGAGGGTCGTCGCCGTCGGCTTCTTGGTCGTCGCCGTCGGCTTCTTGGTCGTCGTCGTGGCCCGGGTGGTCGTCGTCGCCCGTTCGATCGCGCGGTTGCGCAGGTTCTCCACGTACTGTTCGGCCGCGTTCAGACTGCCGACCACCTTGCCCCCGTCCATCTCCAGCAGGTCGGCCTGCTCGAGGTCGTCGGGCCGCAGCGTCGAGCGCTCAGCGACCGTCGGCTCCAGCCACAGGAAGCCGCCGGGTCGTCCCTGGTAGATCGTCACCTGGTCGTCGGGCGAGAGCGCGACGAACCATGACATGCGCCCCCACATGCCCACGCCGGCCGCCGCCACCCCGAACGTGAGGATGATCGCCATCAGGAACGCAAGGGTTCGCAACAGCGAACGGGTCGGCGCCGCCCCGACCGGTTCGGACACCTCGCCGGCGTCGGCCCCATCGTCGTCGACGGGAACACGATCCGCGTCCTGGTTCGGGTGACCGTCGTCGGGCGGGAGCGCCGGGGGGAGCGGTTCGTCGGGTTCCTCCGGCGTGGTTGCGCCGACCGGAACGGCCACCTCGCGGGTGGCGTCGTCGGCTCGTGCCCGCGCCGCCTGGTCGGCGAAGAGCACCTGCGTGAGTCGATCCTCGACCGGAGAGCTGACGGCGTCGGCCTCGACGTCGACGACCACCACGGTGATGTTGTCCCGCCCTCCCCCCTCGTTGGCCGCCTCGACCAGGCGGTCCGCCGCCGCCTGCGGATCGGCGTTGCTCTCCAGGATCCCGGCGATCTGCACGCCGGAGACCTCGTTGAACAACCCATCGCTGCACAGCACCAGGCGGTCGCCGTTTGCCGGCGTGAGCGTCCACGCGTCCAGGTCCACCTCGGAGTCAACCCCAAGCGCGCGCAACACCACGTTGCGCTGGGGGTGGGTGAGCGCGGCCTCAGCGGTGATCTCACCTCGGCGGACCATCGTCTCGACCAGCGAGTGGTCCTCGGAGAGCTGCTTGAGCACGCCGGAGCGGTACAGGTAGATGCGCGAGTCGCCGACGTTGATCAACCCAAGTCCGTCATCGGTGCCGACCACCGCCACCAGGGTTGTCCCCATGCCCCGCAGCTCGGGGTTGCCAGCCGCCTCGGTGTGAACACCCAGGTTGGCCGCCCTCACCGCGTCGATCAGGGCCTCCAGCCCGGCTGGGGCCCGATCCTTGAGTAGTTGGACGGCCCGCTCGGAGGCCACCTCACCGCCGAGGTGGCCGCCCATCCCGTCGGCGACCGCGAACAGACCGTCGGCGGTCACCAGGTTGTCCTGGTTCATCGCCCGGACCTGACCGGTGTGCGTGGCTCCACCCCAGGTGAAGGAGGTCATGTCACCTCCATCACAAGGTTGCCCGCTTGCACCCGGTCGCCTCGGCGCAGCGGCGCCGGGGCGGTCATGCGCTTGCCGTTGAGGTAGGTGCCGTTGGTCGACCCCAGGTCTTCCAACAGGTAATCGCCGTCCCGGTCGACGATGCGGGCGTGGTGATGGGACAGGTAGTTGTCGGAGATCGGCAGCGTCGAGCTGGGGTCTCGCCCGATCGTGATGTGCGGCGCCATGCCCATCGCCCGTCCGGCCCAATCCGGCGGTTCGAGTACCCGCAGTCCCTGAGGCGCCTTTGCGCCGCCCGTGGAACGCCGCCGACCGAAGCGACGCCGATCGGTTCCTGCGATCACCGACGCCCCGTTGGTCACGCTGACCTCGGCCCAGACGGCGCGCAGCACGCGCAGAAAGAACAGGTACAACAGAACGAGAAGACAGATCTTCAGGAGGTTGAGCAGCTGCTCGGGCACGGCGAAAGATTACCGGCCCCGGGAGGGCACCCGGGGACGCTCCGACTCAGAACGCTTCAAAGAAGAAGTAGGTGTGACCGAAGCCCAGCTCGTCGCCGTCGACCAGTTGGTGCTGGCTGATGCGTTGCCGGTTGACGTAGCTGCCGTTGGTCGAGTTGAGGTCGACGAGCACGAAACCGCTTCCCGACGGGCGCACTTCGGCGTGGCGGCGGGACACCTTGGGGTCGCCGAGCACGATCGTGCAGTCGGTCTGACGGCCCACCGACACGACGTACTGACCCAACGGAACCCGGTCGCCGGTCGGCAACAGCAGGCTTCCCACCGGCGAGCCGTCGCCCTCCTTGTGGGCCGCCTCCACCTCGAAAACCCCCGGACGAAGGTCGGTCGACACGGCAAAGGTGGTCTGAATCGGTCCGGCGAAGGAGTAGCCCATGTCACGAGCGTGCTCACGCGCTGCGTCGCCCAGGTCGCGGGCGAGCACCCCGGCCATGTCGGCCATCTGCTCGTAGTCGTCCTCGGCGAGCACGAACGTGAAGTCGTTCGGCACGATCACCCGTCCGTTGACCCCGACCGAGCGCTTGTCGTCCAGCGTGCGGACCAGCTTGCGACCCAGCTCGACCGGGTTGAGACCACTGCGGAACACCCGGGCGAAGGTGCCCTCGATGAGGTTTTCCAGCCGACGTTCAAATCCTTGGATACCCACAGCCACACGATACCCACCGGCGGACCGCAGAGGGTTAACCCTCCCGATCCCAAGCGACCGGTGCGGCCCCGCCGGTCGGCGAGTACCTGGGCAAGGGCCTGCGCACCGTCGGTGTGCACCGGGGCCGCGAACCTTCTACGCTGGGCCGGGCAAGCCACGCGCGAGTGGCGGAATTGGCAGACGCGCTGGATTCAGGTTCCAGTGTCCGAAAGGACGTGAGGGTTCAAGTCCCTCCTCGCGCACAACAGAAAAGTTCCCGGCAGGACCCGGCTCCCGGCTCCGGATCACGGGCGGCGCACCTTCGATGGCGCCCCCTCCGGGCGGTTGAGCAAGCTCGTCGGACAGAGCGGCGGATCGATCGAACCCGGCGGTCGGTCGAGCCGGGCCACCTCGGAGCGATAGCTCGCCCATACCGTCTCGGCAGCCACCGGTGCGGGGATCTGCCCATCCCGAACCTGACGTTCGGCGGCGGACACCGCCGAGGCCACCGCTTCGTTGCTGTGCAGTTCGGCCATCAGGCGGTCCTCCAACAGGCCCCACAGCCAGCGAACCTGTTGGTCGCGTCGTCGCTGCTCCAGCTCGCCCGAGGCGGTCATCCGCCGTCGGTGCTCGCCCACCTGCTCCCAGAGCTCGTCGAGACCGGTGTCGGCGAGGGCCGAGGCGATCAGCACGGGCGGCGACCAGTTGGGACTCGCCGGCACCAGCAGGTGCAGCGCCCGCTTCAGCTCCGCTGCCGCCAACCGGGCGCGGTTGACGTTGTCGCCGTCGGCCTTGTTGACCACCACCAGGTCGGCCAGCTCCAGAATGCCTTTTTTGATGCCCTGAAGTTCGTCGCCCGCACCGGGCAGCATCAGCACGCAAAACATGTCGACCATGTCGGCGACGACCGTCTCGGACTGGCCAACGCCGACGGTCTCGACCAGCACCACGTCGTACCCGGCGGCCTCGCACACCAGCATGGTCTCGCGGGTCACGCTGGTCACCCCACCCAGGGTGCGGCCGGTGGGCGACGGACGAACGAAGGCCGCCGGGTCCACCGCCAGCCGGGACATGCGCGTCTTGTCGCCCAGGATCGACCCGCCGGTGCGCGAGCTGGAGGGGTCGACCGCCAGCACCGCCACCCGGTGGCCGGCGGCGGTGAGGTTGACGCCCAGCTGATCGATGAACGTGCTCTTGCCCACGCCCGGCACCCCGGTGATGCCCACCCGCTGGGCCCCGCCGGTGTGCGGCAACAGCGCCCTGAGCACCTCGCGGGCGACCTCCCGATGGTCCGGACGGCTGCTCTCCATCAGGGTGATCGTGCGGGCGACGGCCGCCCGGTCTCCGGAGCGAGTGCCCTCCACGTAACGTTCGACGTCCCACGGCGCAGCCATCGGGCGTCCAAGCTACAGCCGGGGCGCACCCCGCCCGGTTCCGGCCCGGGGCCGATCGACACCCCGATAGTCTCTCCCGAGCGCCCACGCATCCCATGAACACCTTCCTCGGCCTGCTCGCCATCTTTGCCCTCATCGGCAGCAATGCTTGGTTCGTCGCTGCGGAGTTTGGCTACGTCGCTGTCCGTCGGCACCGGCTCGAGGAGGCGGAGGCCGCCGGAGACGCCTCCGCCAAACGGGCACTCTCGGTGCTGGGTCGTGTCGGGTTCATGTTGTCCGGCGCGCAGTTCGGCATCACCGCCACCTCGCTCGTCCTCGGTTTCATCGCCGAACCGGTCCTGGAACAGCTGTTCCGCCCGCTGTTCGAGATGATCGGTCTCGCCGGAGCGGCGCGGACGGCGGTGTCGACGACCCTCGCCTTCCTGGTGGCGGTCGTCGCCCAGATGGTGCTGGGGGAGCTGGCGCCGAAGAACTATGCGATCACCAAACCGGAGCGCGTCGCCCTTCGCCTGGCCCGCGGCCTGAATATCTACATGCGGATCTTCGGGCCGATCGTCCGGCTGTTCGACGGGTCGGCCAACGCGCTCCTCGCCCGCTTTGGGCTGCACGCCGTCGAGGAACTCGACTCGTCGGTCACGATCGAGGAACTGGACTACATCGTCGAGGCGGCGGCCGAGCAAGGCAACCTCTCGCAAGGCCAGGCCCGGCTCCTCAGCCGGGTCCTCGAGTTCCGCAGCCTCACCGCCGACCAGGTGATGGTGCCGCGCCGCAAGGTGGTCACGCTGCCCGACACCGCCACCGGCGCCGACCTGATGGCCGCCGCTCGTGTTGCCTACACCCGTTTTCCCGTCGTTCACCGCAGCGAGGACGGCATCGACGAGGTGCGCGGGCTGGTCAGCTTGAAACAGCTCGTCGGGGTGAAGCCGGAGAAGCGGGCGTCGGCGCGTGTCGTCGACCTGATGACCGCGTACCCGACCGAAGTGGTCGAATCCACCTCGGCGCAGGAGGTCCTCGAGCGGTTCCGTCAGCGGGGCAGCGAGTTGGCGGTCGTCACCGACGAGTACGGCGACCTGTCCGGCATCGTCACCCTGGAGGATCTGGTCGAGCGCCTGCTCGGACCGATCGAGGATGAGTACGACCTGCCGGCGGTCGGGCCGGAGCTGGGATCGGTCGTCGATGACGGCTGGCGCATTCGCGGCTCCGCATTGGTCGTCGACGTGCAGCGCGAGTTCGGTCTCGAGCTGCCCGAAGGACCCTACGACACCGTCGGCGGGCTGGTGATGACCCTGCTGGGCTCCGTCCCCGCGGTCGGCGAGGTCGTCGTCGTGTCCGGGGACGGCGGCACGACCCTCGAACTCGAGGTCGAGTCGATGGACCACCGGGCCGCCGAGTGGATCCACATCCGACAGTCCGACCAAGGTGCCGGGGGCATCGAGCGATGAGCACCCCGGTCGCCCTCGGGCTCTCGCTGCTGCTGCTGGCCGCCAACGGGGCGTTCGTCGCTGCCGAGTTCGCCGTGCTGGCGGCCCGCCGGTCCCGGTTGGAACAACTGGCGGCAGACGGCGACGGGCGGGCCCTCGCCGGTATCAAGGCTTCGAAGGAACTGTCGGTGATGCTCGCCGGCGCCCAGTTGGGGATCACGATGTGCTCGCTGGGCATCGGTGCCCTGGCCGAACCCGCAATCGCCCACCTGATCGAGGGCGCACTCAACGCTGTCCTCGATGGGAGGATCGAGCTACCGGGCGGGGTCGTCCGCGCGATCGGGTTCACGATCGGGCTGTCGATCGTCGTCTTCTTGCACATGGTGCTCGGCGAGATGGCACCCAAAAGCATTGCCATCTCGTCGCCGGAAAAGTCGATGCTCGTGCTCGCCCGGCCCTTTGTCGGGTTCGTATCGCTCTTTCGCCCGCTGATCGCCGCCCTCAACTGGATGGCCAACGTCACCGTGAGGCTGACCGGCACCACCCCACGCGACGATGCCGCCGCCTACAGCGCCGCCGACCTCGGGCTGCTCATCAGACAATCGGGCGCCAACGCCGAGGGCGGGGTGGGCATCCATCCGGCCGACCAGGAACTGCTCACCCGCGGGCTGCACCTCAGCGCAACGACGCTCGGTTCGGTGATGACGAGCCGCAACGACATCGTCGAGGTGAGCATCGACGATGACGCCGACGCGATCGAGGAAACCGCCCGGCGAACCGAACGGAGCCGCCTGCTGGTAACCCACGACGCCGATCTGGACGATGTCGCCGGCATGGTCCTCGTGCGCGACGTTCTGTTGCTGGATGAGGTTGAGCGGGCCGAGAAAACCGCCGGTGATCTGCTTCGGCCGGTGGTGTCGGTCTCACCGGACGACTTGACCGAGGACGTGCTGTTGTTGTTGCAGAGCGGAGACGCCCACGTCGCCCTCGTCGTGAGCAACAGCGGCCTCACCCTCGGTTTGGTCACCCTGCGCGACCTGATCGAGGAGGCGGTCGGCGACCTGGCCGAGCCACCGGTGCGGGTCAAGGTTCAGGGCCGCCTGCGCAGCGTGCGCCACAACGCCCGCCGCCGCACCCCCATGCTGCCCGAGAGCGACTGAGCTCAGTTGTAGACGGACCGTGCGGGGGCCGGCCTGGACCACGCCGCCTCGTAGGTCAACAGGCCCGGCCCCCGGTAGCGAAACACGTCGAACGACACCCGGTTGCCGCTGGCCTCCGCCCGGTCGATGCCCGCCCCGTGAAACGCACGGAGCAACTCGCCGGCGCTCTCGAGGCCGTCCAGGGGTTGGGGCAGCACCAACAGGTTGTGGGCGCTTGGCGCCATCACCGCCACATCGGGTGGGCACGACAGCTCGGGGATGGCCAGTGTCAGGTCGAGCGCGTGTCCGGTGACGGCCAGCCCATCACCGTCGACCAGGGCGAAGGGGCAGCAGTCGTGCAACTGGATCTCGTAGGTGACCGACACCAGTTCGGCCCGGTTGACCGCCGCTGTCGCCCACACATCGGGCATCGGCACTCCCCACCGGCCCGCATGCACCACGCTCACCGAGGCCATCACCCGATCGAGCTCCACGCCGAGGCCGATGTAGGAGGTGGGCCCAAGTGGCTTGGCGACCACCGGCACGGGCCGCTCGTCGCTGCGCCCGCCGAAGATGCGCACCCTCAAGCGGTCCTTCACCTCGTCCCAGTCGGAGAGCATCGCGTCCATCGCCGGAGCGTCGAGCTGGTCCAACGCCGAGATCATGTCGTAGACCAGCAGCCGCCACTCGCTCCGAGGGATACGGGCGGCCACCTCGGCCAGCGTGGTCATGCCGAAGACCGGGCCACCGTCGGGGACGGCAAGCGAACCCTCCCACCCGTCGACCACCGGAGCGCTGTAGCGGTGGGTGACGACCGCGGTCGTCACCTTCAGGAGCTCCCGGGCCCGACCTTGCGAGCGCAACGGCCGGGCCCAGGGGGGCAGCGCCAACCCATCGAGTGCCGCCACGCCGGGTTGCTCCATGTCGCCTGGTTGCGTACCGAAGGTGTCCATCGTTCGATTCCTCCCATCGAGGCCGGTGCGGTCGGCCCCGATGACGACGGTATCGAGGGTCTTGAAGCGCGACTACGGGGACCGCGGCCCATTGCCGTCGACGACCGGGAGCGCTACCAGGTGAGGTTGAGGGTGCCGCGCATCACCGCTTCAAAGGCAACATCATCCATCGAACCTCGCGCCCCGAGCACCATGACCGCATCGTTGCCCACCGGCACCCGCAGCGGCGTCTCGGGGTCCTCCAGAGCGTCGACGATCGCCGTGGCGACCACGTCGGGCCCCGGTCGACCGGCGGGGTTGAGCGAGTCCGAGCCGGACGACCACTGTGCCGCCAGTTCCTCGTAGACCGTGCCCTCGATCAGCTCGTCGGAGCCCTTGGTGGCCATCGGCGTATCGAAGTAGCCGGGCTGAACGACCACCATCCGCACGCCGAAGTGGCTCAGCTCGAAGTGCGCCGACTCGCTGTAGCTCTCGATCGCCGCCTTGCTCGCCGAGTAGACACCGCCCAACGGCGTGCCGACCCGACCCTGGACCGACGACATGTTGACGATGACGCCCGACCCCTGGGCGCGCATGGCCGGCGCCACCGCTGTGGTCATGCGAAACGTGCCCCAGAAGTTGGTGTCCATCACCCACTGGGCCACATCCTCCGGGTAGGACTCCACCGGGCCGTGGCGGTCGACGCCGGCGTTGTTGACCAGCGCGTCCAGGCGTCCGGCCTGGGCCACCGCAGCGGTGATCGACGCCCGATCGGTCACGTCGAGGCTCAGCCGCTCGGCCACGTCGAGGTCGTCGAGCGTGGCGACGTCGCGGGCGGTGGCGATCACCTCATGTCCCCGACGGGTCGCCTCGACCGCGGTGGCACGGCCGAAGCCGGTGGAACAACCGGTGATGAGGATGCGCATGGCGCTCAGCCTGTCATCCGCACCTGCCCTCTGCTGGCGGGGAAGGCCGTTGCGTCTGGTGCCGGGCAGCACGCTTCAGCCCGAGGCCGTCGACGGGCGCAGGTCCAGCCCGGCGGCCAGCGCCGGGGCCCGGTACGCCTCCGCCAGGGAATCGACCGTTTCGTGGGCGTTCAGGCCGCTGGGGTTGGGCACCACCCACAGCTCGACGCCGCCCAGGGTCTCGTCCTGACGTCCCATCGTCGCCTTCGGCCGGCCAAAGGCGTCGCGGTAGGCGGTGATGCCGGCCACCGCCACGACGTTCGGTCGGTGGTGGGCCACAAATGCCCGCAGCTGCTCGCCCCCTTTGCGCAGTTCGTCCCGGCTGAGTTCGGAGGCCTTGGCGGTGGCGCGACCGACCACGTTGGTGATGCCCAGGCCCCGCTCGAGAAAATAGTTGCGGTCGGCGTCGGACATCCCCGCCGAGCGGTCGATGTCCCGCTCGATGATCCCCGCCTTGAGCAGCGCCGGGTAGAACCGGTTGCCCGGGTAGGCGAAGTGGGTTTGGGCGGCCGCCGTCCACAGCCCGGGGTTGATGCCGACAAACAACAGCTTCAGCCCGGGGCCCACCATGTCGGGCACGGTTGCATCGCGAAACGACTCGAGCTCAGCGCGGCCGAAACCCACATTCACCTCATCACACGTCAGGCCGGGCCGTACAGCCGGTCGCCGGCGTCGCCCAGCCCGGGCACGATGAACGCATCGTCGTCGAGGTAGTCGTCAATCGACGCAACAACGAGGTGACCGACTGACCCCTCCCGGCGCAGGGCGGCGATTCCTTCGGGGGCGGCGAGCACGCACAGCGCGGTCACCCGCTCGGCGCCGCGGCGCCGCAGCAGCTCCGCCGCATGGTTGAGCGATCCGCCGGTGGCCAGCATCGGGTCGAGCACCCACGCCTCAATTCCGTCGAGGCCTTCGGACACGGTGTCCAGATAGGGCTCCGGCACCAGGGTGGTCTCGTTGCGTTTCACCCCGACGAACGCGGTCGGCGCCCCGGGCAGATGCTCGAGCATGCCCGGCAGCAGCCCAAGGCCCGCCCTCAACACCGGCACGACCAGCGGCAGCTCATCGAGTCGGGCGCCGGTCGTCTCGGTCAGCGGCGTCCTGACCGGCAACTCGGTGACGCTCAGTCCGCGCGCCGCCTCATAGGCCAGGATGCTCGACAGCGTTCCCATCGCCTGCCGGAATCCGGCCACATCGGTGGACTCATCCCTCAGCACGCTGAGCGCCACCCGGGCGAGCGGATGATCGACCACGGTAAGCTGCATCGCCCCATCTTGGCCCATCGCAGCGGTGAGGACGCGGCACCGACGCCGCCGACTTCAGGCTTGAGCGACGCTTGCCAGCAACTGGTCCAACAACCCCTCGGCCGCCTCGGCGATCACGGTGCCGGGCGGGAAGATCGCCGCCGCACCGGCCTCCCGCAACGCCGGGAAGTCCTGGGGCGGGATGACGCCGCCGACGACGATCATGATGTCGTCCCGCCCGGCCTCGGCCAGAGCGTCGCGCAGCTCGGGCACCAGGGTGAGGTGGCCGGCGGCCAGCGACGACACGCCGACGATGTGGACGTCGGCCTCGACCGCCTGCGACGCGGCCTCGGCCGGCGTCTGAAACAGCGGACCGATGTCGACGTCGAAGCCCAGGTCGGCGAAGGCCGAGGCAATCACCTTCTGGCCACGGTCGTGACCGTCCTGGCCCATCTTGGCCAGCAGGATGCGCGGACGGCGCCCGTCGGCCTCGGCGAAGCGCTCCACCTGCTCGCGCACGTTCATCACCTGTGTTGCGTTCTCGCCCATCTCGCTGCGGTACACCCCTGAAATCGTCTTGATCTGTGCCTGATGGCGTCCGTAGGACCGCTCGATCGCATCGGAGATCTCCCCGAGCGACGCCATGGCCCGGGCGGCGTCGATGCTCAACGCCAACAGGTTGCCCTCGCCTGTGTCGGCCGCCTTGGTCAGGGCGTCGAGCGCCGCTGTCGTCGTCTCATCATCACGCTCCTTGCGCAGTCGGCGCAGCTTCTCGATCTGGCCGGAGCGCACCGCCGCATTGTCGACCACCCGCACCTCGAGGGGGTCCTCCACGTCGGGCCGGTAGGCGTTGACGCCGATCAGCGGCTGGCGGCCCGAATCGATGCGGGCCTGGGTGCGGGCGGCCGCCTCCTCGATACGCAGCTTGGGGATGCCCGCCTCGATCGCCTGGGCCATACCGCCCAGCTCCTCCACCTCGCCGATGTGTGCCAGCGCCTTGCGGGCAAGCGACGCGGTGAGCGACTCGAGGTGGTAGCTACCGCCCCACGGGTCGATCACGTCGGTGGTGCCCGACTCCTGTTGGAGGAACAGCTGGGTGTTGCGGGCGATGCGGGCCGAGAAGTCGGTCGGCAGCGCCAGCGCCTCGTCGAGCGCGTTGGTGTGCAGGCTCTGGGTCTGGCCCTGCGTGGCGGCCATCGCTTCCAGGCAGGTGCGCATCACGTTGTTGAACGGGTCCTGGGCGGTCAGCGACCAGCCCGAGGTTTGGCTGTGGGTGCGTAGCGACAGCGACTTGGGGTTCTTGGGGTTGAAGTGCTGCTTCACCAGGCCGGCCCACAGCAGCCGGGCGGCCCGCATCTTGGCCACCTCCATGAAGGTGTTCATGCCGATCGCCCAGAAGAAGCTGAGCCGGGGCACGAACGCGTCGACGTCCAGCCCGGCTTCGATGCCGGCCCGCACGTAGTCGAGGCCGTCGGCCAGCGTGTAGGCCAGCTCCAAATCGGCAGTCGCCCCGGCCTCCTGCATGTGATAGCCGGAGATCGAGATCGAGTTGTACTTGGGCATGTGCTCGGAGGAGAAGGCGAAGATGTCCGAGATGATCCGCATCGAGGGCTTGGGCGGATAGATGTAGGTGTTGCGCACCATGAACTCTTTGAGGATGTCGTTCTGGATGGTGCCCGCCAGCTTGTCGGGGGCGACGCCCTGCTCCTCGGCGGCCACGACGTACAGCGCCAGCACCGGCAGCACCGCACCGTTCATCGTCATCGACACCGACATCTTGTCGAGCGGGATGCCGTCGAAGAGGGTGCGCATGTCGTAGATCGAGTCGATCGCCACCCCGGCCATGCCCACGTCGCCCGCCACCCGGGGGTTGTCGGAGTCGTATCCCCGGTGGGTGGCCAGGTCGAAGGCCACCGACAGGCCCTTCTGGCCCTGGGCCAGGTTGCGGCGATAGAACGCGTTGGAGTCCTCGGCGGTGGAGAAGCCCGCGTACTGGCGGATCGTCCACGGCTGGTTGGTGTACATCGTCGGGTACGGCCCACGAACGAACGGGGCGATGCCCGGCAGCGAGTCCAGGAAGCCCAGCTCGTCGGTGTCGGCGGCTGTCGACAGCACCGCCATGTCGATGCCTTCGGGCGTGGAGACGCTCAGGTCGCCCGGTTCGCCTCCGGCGATCGCTGCGGCCTCGCTGCGCCAGCGCTCCGCGGCGCCCTCGGGCGGGGCGGCGGTCGGGGGCGGGCCGATGGTCGTGTAATCGGGAAGAGCGCTCACCCCCTCAGGTTACCGGAGCCCTCCAGGCCGCATCGCAGGCAACCGCTGCACGTGCGCCATCGAGCCTCGCCGTCCCACAGTGATCACACCCACGGTCGATCTGGGTGCGATCACTGTGGGACGGGCCACAGTGATCACACCCAGTTAGGGCTTGGGTGCGATCGCTGTGGTGCTCAGGTGTCACCATTCTGCTCTTCCTGCCAGAATCCGCTGGTGAACTCGGCCGCAGCCCCGGTGATCGTTGAGCTTGTTGGCGCCGAGCAGTGGGAGCGGGTCAAGGCGTTGCGGCTGGCGAGCCTCCGCCAGGATCCCCAGGCGTTCTTCAAGCTGCTGTCCGAGGAGATCGACCTGGCCGAGGCCGAGTGGAGGTCGCGGCTCGCGTCGGCCAACACATGGGTTGCGGTGCTCGACGGAGGCGACGTCGGCCTCGTCACCTCGAGCCCGGATTGGGACGATCCGAACGCCGCCCACCTGTCTGGCCTGTGGGTCGACCGGTCGGCACGGCGGTGCGGCGCCGCCCAGGCATTGAGCGGTGCCGTTGTCAGCCACGCTCGTGACACGGGGTTTCGACGAGTGGTGCTCTGGGTGGCCAGCGCCAACGCCGGGGCCGACCGGCTCTACGCCGGCCTCGGGTTTACCCGCACCGGTCGCACCGACACCTTCCAACCGCCGCGCGACACCTACACCGAATGGGAGCTCGAGTTGATGCTGTAACCGGCTGGGCCGAAGCCCATGCCCTCAGTCCATCGTCGGACGGCGGCGGTTGGCCTTCTTCTCGCTCTGCTGGCGTTTGGCCTCGAGCCGCCGCCGCTTGGAGCCACGGGTGGGCCGGGTGGCCCGACGAGGCGCCTTTGGTGGCGCCAGCGCCGCACGGATCCGGCCGGCCAGCTGAGAGCGGGCCTCCACCCGGTTCTTCCACTGGGAGCGGTGGCGATCGACCATCACACGGGCCTCGTCGCCGAACTGCTCGATCAGCCTGGCGCGCTGGCGATCGCTGAGCACCGTCGAGGCGACGAGGTCGTAGCGAACGTCGACCCGAGTGTCGGAGGTGTTGGCGTGCTGCCCACCCGGCCCACCCGACCGGGTGAACTGCCAAGTCAGCTCGTTCTCGGGGATGGTCAGGCGTTCGTTCACCTTCAACCCGCGTTCGGAGGGAACGGTCTTGTGTGATCCGTCGGCCATTGCACCAGTGTCGTCGATCGAGCACCGCCGGCCGCATCGCTGGCGCCTGGGCCGCCGACCCCGCCAGGTCGCCGTCGACCATGTGGGCTGTGCGGCGCAACTCAGACGACGACGTTGACCATGCGGCCGGGGACGATGATCACCTTGCGGGGCTCGGTGCCCTCGAGGTGGGCGGCAACGTTGTCGATCGCCAGAGCGGCGGCGGTCATCGTGGCCTGGTCGGCATCGGCCGCCACCGTGATGTGACCCCGCACCTTGCCGTTCACCTGCACGGGCAGCTCGATCGTGTCCTCGGTCAGCAGGCCCTCGTCGACCATCGGGAACGGGGCCCACACCACCGACGTGTCGTGGCCCAGCTTGGCCCACAGTTCCTCGCCGATGTGGGGGGCCACGATGCCGAGCAACTGCACCAGCGGCTCGGCCACCTCCCGGGCCACCGGAGCGGCCGCTTTGGTGAGGTGGTTGTTCAGCTCGATCAGCTTGGCGATGGCGGTGTTGGCGTGCAGGGCGTCGAGGTCCTCCCCAACCCCGGCCACGGTGCGGGCCACCAGGCGCCGGGTCTCGTCGTCGGCCGGCCGGTCGACCACGGTCAGCTCACCGGTGTCCTCGTCGACCAGGTTGCGCCACAGCCGCTGGAGGAACCGCTGCATGCCCACCACGTCGCGCGTACTCCAGGGACGGCTGGACTCGAGTGGGCCGCCGGACAGCTCGTAGAGCCGGAACGTGTCGGCGCCGAACGCGTCGTACATCTCATCGGGCGTCACCATGTTCTTCAGGCTCTTGCCCATCTTGCCGTACTCGCGGTTGACCGGCTGACCCTCGAAGAGGAACTCCCCGTCGACCTCGGTCACCTCGGAGGCCTCGACGTATTGGCCCCTGGCATCGGTGTAGGCGTAGGCCTGGATGTAGCCCTGGTTGACCAGCCGGTGGAACGGCTCGGGCGAGCTGACCAGGCCCAGGTCGAACAGCACCTTGTGCCAGAAGCGGGCGTACAGCAGGTGCAGCACGGCGTGCTCGACGCCGCCGACGTACAGGTCCACGCCACCGACGGTCTGGCCCTCGCCAGACGCATCCGGGCTGTCACTTGGGGAACGCGGCCCCATCCAGTAGCGCTCCACCTCGGGGTCGACGAAGCGCTCGGCGTTGGTCGGGTCGAGGTAGCGCAGCTCGTACCAGCACGAGCCCGCCCACTGGGGCATCACGTTGAGCTCGCGGCGGTAGGTCCGGGGACCATCGCCCAGATCGACCTCCACGTTGACCCACTCCTCCACCCGGCCGAGCGGCGGCACCGGGTTGGAGTCGGCATCGTCGGGGTCGTGTGCCTGGGGCGAGTAGTCCTCCACCTCGGGCAGCTCGACCGGCAGCTCCGAGTCGGGCAGCGCCCGCGGGCCGTGCTCGTCCCACACGATCGGGAACGGCTCGCCCCAGTAGCGCTGGCGGCTGAACAGCCAGTCCCGCAGCCGGTAGGTGATGGCGGCCTCGCCGCGGTCGATCGATTCCAGCCACCCGTTGATCAGCGCGACCGCCTCGGCAATCGTGCGCCGACCGTTCAGATCGACGTTCTCGTTGGCGGAGCCGACGTAGGCGCCCTCGCCGACGAAAGCCTCGGGCCATGTGGCGGTCTCCAGGGTGGGCTCCAGGTCGCGTGCGGCGAACCACTCATCCGACGGCTGTTGAATGGCGGTGATCGGCAGCCCGTAGTCGCGTGCAAACTCGAAGTCGCGTTCGTCGCCGGCCGGCACGGCCATGATGGCGCCGGTGCCGTAACCCATGAGGACGTAGTCGGCGATGAAGACCGGTACCGGTTCGCCGTTGACCGGGTTGGTGGCAACAGCGCCGATGGCGACGCCGGACTTCTGGCGGTCCTCCTGGCGCTCGCGATCGGTCTTGGCCGAGGCGGCGGCCCGGTAGGCGGCGACCGCCTCTCGAGGTGTCGCCGCCGCAGCGCCGTCGGCGGTGGCCCGGCGCCACCTGTCCGGCGTGCCTTCCCGCCATGCGTCGGGCACCAGCGCGTCGACCATCGGGTGCTCGGGCGCCAGCACCATGAAGGTGGCGCCGAAGAGCGTGTCGGGCCGGGTGGTGAACACCTCGATGTCGCCGGCGTCGCTGGCGAAGCGAACCTGGGCGCCGGTCGAGCGGCCGATCCAGTTGCGCTGCATCACCTTGATCGGCTCGGGCCAATCGAGCAGGTCCAGGTCGGCGAGCAACCGGTCGGCGTACGCGGTGATGCGCATCACCCACTGGCGCATGTTGCGGCGGAACACCGGATAGTTGCCGATGTCGGAGCGTCCCTCTGCGGTGACCTCCTCGTTGGCCAACACCGTGCCCAGCCCCGGGCACCAGTTGACCGGCATCTCGGCGGAGTAGACGAGCCGGTGGGCGTCGATGATCGCCCGCCGCTCACCCTCGGTCAGCTCGTCCCAGACACGGCCGTCCGGGGTCGCCCGCTCCCCCGATTCGAACGATGCCTCCAGCTCGGCGATCGGCCGGGCGACGTCAGCGTCCGGGTCGAACCACGACTCGAAAATGCGGGTGAAGATCCACTGGGTCCAGCGGTAGAAGTCGACGTCGGTGGTGGCGACCGAACGGCGGGCGTCGTGGCCCAGGCCGATGCGTCGCAGCTGGCGACGCATGATGGCGATGTTGTCCTCGGTCGTCGTGCGGGGGTGGGCGCCGGTACGGACGGCGTACTGCTCGGCGGGCAGGCCGAAGCTGTCGTAGCCCATCGCGTGCAGCACGTTGTCGCCCCGGGTGCGGCGATAGCGGGCATAGACGTCGGTCGAGATGAACCCGAACGGGTGCCCGACGTGCAGACCCGCACCGGAGGGATAGGGGAACATGTCGAGCACGTAGCGGCGAGGCCGGCCGGCCACCGCTTCCGGATCGGCGAGCGGCCCGGAAGGGTTAGGCGCCTCGTAAGTGCCGTCGGCCTCCCAGCGCTCCTGCCACCGAAGCTCGATGTCGGCGGCCAACTCGGGGGTGTATCGGTACGGGGGGAGCGTGTCTGCCACGTGCTGAGGCTAGGCGCTCGGGCGTTCGGGTACGGAACGAGAGGAGGAGGCGCCGCCGCCGGCGGTGTTCCAGAATCTGATCATGCTTGCTAGCATGCTTGCATGGCTCAGGTCAGCTGGCGCGCAGACAACGAGATCGTGAAGCGAGCGAAACACGCTGCGGCGCGGTCGAATCGTTCCCTCAACGAATACATCACGCTGGTCGTATCGGCGGCGTCCAACCCGGACTTCGCCGGCTCCGAGTCTGAAGCCGTTCGAGAACGACTGGCGGCAGCCGGATTGCTGGGAGCGACCAGGGCGCCTCGGTCCCGACCGTCCGACGCTGAGGTCAAGGCCGCCGGCGAGCGGGCTGCTTCTGGAACGCCCCTCGACGAGCTGATCTCCACTGGCCGGTGAGCGTTTATGCCGACAGTTCCGCACTGGTCAAGCTGTACGTGCCCGAACGAGGGCACGAGCAGATCCGGGCGATCACTTCCACCCTGGTGACTGCTGAGATCAGCAGAGTGGAACTGGCGTCGGCGCTGTGGCGCAAACATCGGATGGGCGAACTGGACCCATCCGATGCGCACACGCTCACGGCGAGATTCGAAGCAGACCTCGACGATCCGGTTGGAGACATCGCCTTGGTTGCGACCAATCCGTCCATCCTCGATGCCGCTCTCGACATGGTGGCTCGACACGGACTCCGCGCCTACGACGCCGTCCAACTGGCGTCGGCGGTCGAGGCCCGGACACAGCTTGGGGGCCTTGAGCGCTTCGCTGCGTTCGACAACGACTTGCGGGCAGCGGCATCCGCCGAACGATTCGGCCTGATACCGGCCACTCTCGGCTAGGTCTCCGCTCAGTCGAAGACCGGCACCGCCTCCATGGCGGCGGCGATCGCCTCGTCGGGAAGGTCGTAGTCCTTCAGCCCACCGGCCAGGTAGTTCTCGTACGAGGCGAGGTCGAGGTGGCCGTGGCCGCACAGTGCGGTGAGGATCACGCGCTCCTCCCCCGCCTCCTTGGCGGCCTGGGCCTCGCGGATGGCCGCTGCGATGGCGTGGGTCGGCTCGGGTGCGGGCACGATGCCCTCGGCCCGGGCGAACTGGATCGCGCCGGCGAAGCACTCGGTCTGGGGGATCGAGATCGCCTCGACCAGGCCCTCGTTGTAGACGTGGCTGACCAGCGGCGACATGCCGTGATAGCGCAGGCCACCGGCGTGGATCGACTCGGGGATGAACCCGTGGCCCAGGGTGTGCATCTTCAGCAGCGGGGTCAGGCCGGCCGTGTCGCCGAAGTCGTAGCGGTACTCGCCCTTGGTCAGGCTGGGGCACGCCGCCGGTTCGACGCAGCGGATCGTCGGGTTCATGTTGCCGGCCAGCTTCTCGCGCAGGAACGGGAAGGCCAGGCCACCGAAGTTGGAGCCACCACCGGTGCAGCCCACCAGCACGTCGGGGGTCACGCCCACCTTGGCCAGCTGAAGCAACGCCTCCTCGCCGATCACCGTCTGGTGAAGGAGCACGTGATTGAGCACCGAGCCCAGGGCGTAGCGGGCCTCGGGGTCGGCGACCGCCATGGCGACCGCCTCGGAGATGGCGATGCCCAGGCTGCCCGGGTGATCGGGATTCTCGGCCAGCAGCTCGCGACCGAACTCGGTCAGCTCGGACGGGCTGGAGTGCACCGAAGCACCCCAGATCTCCATCATCGTCTTGCGGTGCGGCTTGGCCCGATAGGAGGCCGCCACCTGCCACACCTCGCACTCCATGCCGTACTGGGCGGTGGCGAAGGCCAGCGCCGAGCCCCACTGGCCGGCGCCGGTCTCGGTCGTCAGCTTCGTGACGCCCTCCTGGTGGTTGTAATACGCCTGGGGCACCGAAGTGTTGGGCTTGTGCGAACCGGCCGGGCTGACGCCCTCGTACTTGTAGAAGATCTTGGCCGGCGTATCGAGCAGCGCCTCCAGGCGATGGGCCCGGAACAATGGGCTCGGACGCCACAGCTTGTAGACGTCGAGCACGCCGCCCGGGATATCGATGTAGCGCTCGGCGGTCATCTCCTGCTCGATCAGCGCCTGCGGGAACAGCGGCGCCAGGTCGTCGGGCCCGGCGGGCTGGTGGGTGCCCGGATGCAGCGGCGGTGGCGGCGGCGTCGGCAGGTCGGCGATGACGTTGTACCACTGCGTGGGCTGCTCGTCTTCGCTGAGGAGGATCTTGGTGGGCATGTCGTCGGCCATGACCAAGACGGTACCCGAACGGTCAGCCCGGCTTCTTGGCGACCGTCTTCCAGTTGAGGGTGAGCAGCTCCTCCTCCTCGGCCTGGATGTAGGAGTCGGCCTTGGTGTTCATGCGGTGGATCATGGCGTTGACCTTCTTGGGGATGATGTGCACCTTGGCCAGCGCCGCCACCGCCGCCTCGTACTTGCCGTACAGGGACACCTCGCGCTTGATCATCTCGACGGCGCTCCTGCCCTCCGAGTCGAGTAGCTCGAATCCAACCTCCCGGTAGGCGTCCTCCCAGTACTTGTAGTACCAGAACCCGCCAAAAACGGTGAGCTCACGGGTGTCCTGGATCAGCCCCCGTTGGTGTGCGTTGTCACGGTCGTAGGCGTCGAGGGCGGCGACGTCGTTGACCACGAAGCGACCGCCCGGCTTGAGCACCCGCAGCACCTCGCGACATGTGGCCTCCAGGTTGGTCACGTACGTCATCGGCTGGATGGCGTACACCGCGTCGAAGCTCTCGTCCGGAAAGTTGAGCGGCACGTTGAAGTCGCCGACGTTGAAGTTGGCCCCGTTCAGGTTGGGGTTGCGCCAGGCCTTGGCGATCTGCGAGCGGTCGATGTTGATACCGAACAGCTCGGCGCCGGTCAGTTCGGCCATGTGCTCGGCGATGGCCCCGCAACCGCAGCCCAGGTCGAGCACCTTGGCGCCCGGCAACACGGCGAGGTCGTCGGCGACGATCTGCTCGAACAGGATCTGGTTGTCCAGCACCGACTTGTTCGGGTCGACCGTTGGAGGCATGTACATCTTCTCGACCGAGCCGAGCGTGCACATGATGTGGATCACCTTGTAGAGCTGGCTGATCTCGTCGCTACTTCCCTGGTCGTACCCCTTCATCGGGATGCCCAGGTCGTAATCGGCCCTGGTGTTCTCAGGCGAGTCGGTGAACAACTCGGTGTAGGTGCCCATGTAGGCGTGGTAGTCCTCATCGGACAGTCGCCATAGGTCGCCGAAGGCCTTGAGCCGGTCCACGATCGTGGTCGGTTGATGCTGCTGCTGTGCCATGTATCCCCCTGGATATGTCGCGGCGGTGGACGAATTGCCTCCAACCGTTGCGGGTTGATCCGCACGGTCGGCCGCCGTTTCCCCGCAAGCAACGTAGTCGGCCAACGTCGCCTCGTGAGCCGATCGCTGCAAGCCTCAACCCATATGCCGTACCATATGTACATGGCGCGACGAGAAGTCCTGGTCCAACTCGATGACGACCTGGTGCGACGGCTCGACCAAGTCGCCTCTGAGCAAGGCACCAATCGATCCGAACTCCTCCGTCGCGGCGCCGCGGCCGTGCTTGAGGCCACCGAGCTCGCCCAAGCAGACCAGCAACTGCGGGATGCCTATCGCCGAATTCCACAAGACCCAGCGTTCGTCGAGTCGGCGGCACGGTTGGCCGCACAAACCGCCCCGGAGTGGTAGCGCGAGGCGATGTGTTCTGGGCCGACCTGGGCCCGCCGTCGGGTCGACGTCCCGTGTGCGTGCTCACTCGAGATGCTGCGCTCGGCAGCCTGACGGCAATCACGTGTGCGCCGATCACCCGGACGATCCGAGGAATTCGGAGCGAGGTGGAGGTCGGTCCCGCCCATGGGCTCCCCGAGCCCAGCGTCATCGCCTGTGATGCCTTGGTATCGGTGCCGTTGTCGTTGTTCGACTCGAAACCGGTTGGACGCCTGGACGTTGCCACACGAGCGGAGCTGGACGCCGCACTGCGCTACGCCCTCGACATCCTGTACTGACCTACAACAGGCGTGCGATCTGGTCGGCGGTTGACTCGCCCGAGCGGACGGCCCCCTCCATGTAGCCGTTCCACACCGGTGAGCACTCGGCGCCCGCCCAGTGGATTCGGCCGACCGGCTCCCGCAGCGCGTGGCCGAACGCGGTCCACACGCCGGGCGTGAAGTGGGCGCCGTAGCAGCCACGGCTGTACTCCTCGGCCATCCAGTCCCGCTCGAGGTACTCGACAGGATCGGCGGCCTGGGAGCCGAAATAGCGGACGAAACAGTCGATGGCCGCCTGGCGACGCTCGGCGTGCGGGCGCCGCACCCATGTCCGTCCGTCGTTGGCTTCCATGAACCCGACGAGGATGCCCGGCGTCCCCGAGGGCGGCGTGTTGTCGAAGGTGACCTTGACCGGCCCCTCGTCGGACGCGGCCTGCCCGTTGAGGCCGTCGGCCCGCCAGAACGGCTCCGGGTAGACGCAGTACAGCTTGACGACCGAGCCGGCCGGCAGCCGTTGGGTGAGCTGATCCCGCCACGACGGCAACGCCGGCGAGTACTCGAGACGGCCGGCCAACGTCGGCGGCAAGGTGACGATCACCCGGCGTCCCGCGAGCACCTCGCCCGAGGTGGTCTCGACCCGAACGCCGTCGCCGTCGTGCACGATCCGACGCACGGGGGTGTTCAGCCGCACCCGGTCGCCCAGCTGGGCGGCCATCGTCTCGGCGATCCGGATCGTCCCGCCGACCACGCGGTCCTGTTGGGCGCCCCGATCCACCCCGAGCAGCGTGTCGAGGTCGGTGCCCGAGTGGGCATAGAACAGGGCGTGCAGCGCCGACAGGTCGGCCGACTCGGTGGAGAACACCGCCTCGCAGGCCACCCGGAAGTACTCCCGTCCGGTGGGGGTGTGCAGGTGGCTGCGGATCCAGGTCTCGAACGTCTGGCCGTCGAGCAGCTTCGCCTCCTTGGACATCCACGGTTCGTCGAGGGACACCGTCTTGGCCGCCCGGTTGAAGCGGGCCATGCCCTGGGCCAGGTCAGCCAGCACGAACGGGTTGAGCTTGGGAACCGCCCCCCGTTTGGGTGCCATGCGCATGGTTTTGCCGCCCAACCGAACCAGCGTCTGACCCTCGTTGTAGGTGGGGAACGTCTCCAGGCCCAGCTCGGCGATCAACTCGTACATGCGGTCCTGGGTGGGGCCGACCCACTGCCCGCCCAGCTCGATCGACGTGCCGTCGGCGGTGACTGCGCCCTCGGTGCGCCCGCCCACCCGGTCTCGAGCTTCGAGCACGGTGACCTCGAACCCCTGGGTCACCAGGCGGCGGGCGGCGCTGAGCCCCGCCAGCCCGGCCCCAACGACGATCACCCTGTCTCCAGAATCCCGCATGGCTCAACCGTACCGGCCGGATCAACAGTCGAGCATCGCTTCGATCAGAGCCACCATGTCCAGCCCTCCCCAGCGGGAGGTGCAGCCGTGAGCCAGGATCGAAGGGCTGCCAGCAGATCTCCCGGATAGGCAACCGCCGCCCGATTGAAGCGCTGCGGGCTGGTGAGTACGAGGCCAACAAACAGTCGACCCTCCGCGACCCAACGGGCTGCCAGCGGGGCGAAGTCGCGGATGTTCTCGGTGACGATCACCCCGTGCGTCGATGCCGCCAACTCGAACAGGTCCGAGTCAGAGGTACCTCGAAGATCGGGACGTTCCGCCACGGAGATCGCATCAAACCCATCAGCCCGCAGCGCACCGGCGACAGCCACGTGGTGCATCTCGTCGATCAGCAACCTCACCGGCCAAGGAGTTCCTGTTGCCGGCGCCACGCCGTTTCCGATGCCTCGGCTTCATTGGCCAGCTCGGTTATGAGCTGGTCAACCTCGTCGGTGAACTCGGCGTAGTAGGCCATCGCTGCATCCACGAGCCCCACGGTCACGCCGAGCATCTTCGCCGCCCGCTCACGACGCTCATCGGTTGGAACATCGCCCCCAACAATGGCGCCAACGACATCGATCAGGTCAGGTCCACCGACCATCACCGGGCGTCGACCGGCCGGGCCATCACGAAAGATGACCGCCGGATGTGCCTCGGTGCGGAGGCCCTCATCGATCAGGCGTTCCGCCAGGGACGACACCGAGGTGCGGGAACGCCGGGCTCGGTCCTTCAGCCTGCCGTGCAACGGCTCATCGGTGAAGCGAATGGAAACGACCGCCATGACGACAACGTAGTCACATGTCGTCAATGAGTGTAGGTCGGCTGGGCAGCAACCCGCTCAGGCGGGACGCCTGGGCGCCCAGGACGGGTAGTCGATGCCGGCCAGGCGGTTGATCACCATGCCCTGGCCCACCATCAACACGACGGCGATCATCAACACCGTCAGCTGGGCGGGCGTCTTCAGGATGCCGAGCGACACGATCAGCGTCGTGGCTCCGGCGGGGGGATGGGGCACCTTGAACCACACCATGAACCCGCTGGTGAGGCCGAGCGACACTGCCGCCGCACCGACCCGTGGCCAGGTGACCTCGGTGGCCAGGGCCGGTGCGGCCTCGGTCAGCCCGAAGATGACCAGCGCCAGGTACCCGGCGGCGACGCCGATGGCGTGGCCGAAGATCGTGTTGCGAGGGCACGCTGCTGGAAGGGTCGGCGTATAGAAAAGAAGAAACGCAGTTGGCCCGAGCGACGGGAAGATGAACGCCTGCCCGGTGACGACGGCGGCCATCGACATCAGCGCGATCGACAGCACCCCGTTGACCAGGGCGAACAGGCCCATCACCGACGTCTGCGAGTGGCGGCTGACCAGCACCGGGATGCGGAACCGGGTGCCGAAGCCCTCGACGATGGCGGAGATGTCGCCACCGATCGGCCCCGAGCGCGGCGATTTCGACGCCAGGTCGCCAGAGCCCTTCGCTGTTGGGTGATCGGCGCCGGTTTGCTCGCCCGTCGGCTCACTCATGCGGCATGAGGCGCCTCAGCGCCACGACGATGACCCACAGGCCTACCGACAGCCCGGCCGCAGCGCGGGCCAGGCCGCCCTCGTGGGCCAGCACCCCTTCGACCGCAACGACGAGCAGGAAGATCTGCAGCGACACCATCACGAGCAGGTAGGCGGCGATGCCACCCGAGCGCTTGTACCGGGACCGGTCCGGCGGGGCGACCGCCGCACGACCAACCGGACGCTGGGAACCGCCGCGCACCTGCGAGGTCGGCGCCGAAGCCGTGGCCCGCCCGGTTGTTCGTGCGGACGCCTGTGAAGCGCTCATGTTTCGATCCCCAACGCCCACACCGTGTCGCCCCGCACCTCGACGTCGATCGCCGCCAACGGCCGATCGGGTGGTCCGGCGGTGGCTGCGCCCGAGTCGGGATCGAAGAAGCCGTGGTGACAAGGGCAGTACAGCGTCGCCTCTTCGGGCTTGTAGTAGACGACGCATCCCAGGTGGGTGCACTTCTGGGTGAAGGCCCGCAGATCACCGTTGGGGAGTTTCACCAGGATCGCCGGATCGTCGTCGCCCGGGTACTTGAACAGGTACTCGCCATCCTCGGGGATGTCTGCTTCCTTGATGATCGGCCGCGGCTCACCGGTATTGGCCCGCTGCATGGTCGCCCAAGTGCCCGCCCCGACCGCGCCGGCAGCGAACACGCCGGAGGCGGCGATCAGGTAGCGGGTGAAGTCGCGACGTGCGACGTAGTCCTCACCCTCGCTGGTCAGCGGAAACTCATCCCGCCACAGTGGGTCGCCTGGCTGACCGCCGGAGGCGCTCGCGCCCCCCGGGCCATCCTCCGGTTGAGGTTCGTTGCTCACTCACCCTCCAATGCAAACGGGTCGTCCTGCCATCCGGCCGTCGGTTGTCCGCCCATCACGTCGACCGGGCCCTGGTTGGGGTCGCGAACGACGGTCGCCACCTGGGTCGGGACCAGTTGGCGGCCGAACTGGAACTCGAACATCAGCTCGCCGGTGCGGGTCTCTTCGAACTCGGCCGGAGTGCCGTACCACAGCGCCTCGCTGGGACACACCGAGGCACACATCGGGGCCAGGCCCACCGAGGTGCGGTCGTAACACATGTCGCACTTCATCATCTGGTCGGGCAGCGCGAAGTACTTGGGCACCCCGAACGGGCAGGCGACAACGCAGTTCGAGCAGCCGATGCAGCGAGGCTTCAGCGCCGATTGCACCACGCCGTCCTCGTTCTGCTTGATGGCATCGGCGGGGCACACCTCGGCGCAGGTGGGGTCCTCGCAGTGCATGCACACCATCGGGGCGGTCTGGGTGTTGGCGCCCCGGTCGAGGTACTCGAGGTGGATCAGTGACTGCCCCCGGTGGGTGCCGCACTCCTCGCACGCCTGAACACACGACTCGCAGCCGATGCAACGGCTCTGGTCGATGACGAACATCTTGTCGGAGATCAACGAGGTCATCTGCGTGCCTTCTCCTGGAGGGTATGGACCCGACGGTCCCGGATCTCGACGTGGCCCTCGGCCTTCTCCACCTTTACCGCGCACACCTTGTACTCGGGGATCTTGGAGATCGGGTCGAGCGACCGGATGGTCAGCTGGTTGGCCGACTTCTTGCCGGCCCAGTGATACGGGAGGAACACCGTGTCGGGACGGATGGACTCGACCACTCGGGCCGGCGCAACCATCTCGCCCCGGCGCGAGCTGACCCGCACCAGGTCGCCGTCGGCGACGCCCACTTTGGCGGCCAACCTGGGATGCATCTCGCACAGCGGCTCGGGGTACTGCTCCACCAGCGGCTTGATGCGACGGGTCTGGGTGCCCGACAGGTACTGGGAGATCACCCGGCCGGTGGTCAACCACACCGGGTACTCGTCATCGACCACTTCGGCGGGTGGACGGTAGGTGATCGGATGAAAGCGAGCCTTGCCGTCGGGGTGCGCGAATTGTCCGCCCTCGTAGAGCCGTGGCGTGCCTGGGTGACCCTCCTCGGGGCAGGGCCAGAAGATGCCCTTTTCGTCGACGATGCGCTCCCAGGTCATGCCGTTGTAGTCGGCGGTGCCTCCGTGGGAGGCCACCTTCATCTCCTCGAACATCTCTTCGGTGTTCGAATAGTCGAAGTACTGGCCCCGACCGAGCCGCTTGGCCAGCTCGGTGAAAACCTCCCAGTCTCGCCAGGCGTTGCCGGGCGGATCGGTTGCCGCGTTGATCTTCACCGTACGGCCCTCGACCGTGGTGACCGTGCCCTCGTCCTCCTCGTGCAGCGAGCCGGGAAACACGATGTCGGCGTACTGGGCGGTCTCGGACAGGAAGAAGTCGATGTTGCCGTAGTACTCGAGCTTCTCGAGCGCCGCCTTGGTGTAGTTGGAGTCGGGCAGCGACACGACCGGGTTGAAGCAGATCGACAACAGACCCTTGATCTCGCCCTCGTGGATCGCCTCGATGATCTCGGGGGCGGTGATGCCCTTGCCGGGGATCTCGTCGACGTCGCAGCCCCACACCGACGCCACGTAGGCGCGGTGCTCGGGGTTTTCGACGTCGCGGTTGCCGGGCAGTTGGTCGCACTTGTGACCCTGCTCGCGCCCGCCCTGGCCGTTGCCCTGGCCGGTGATCGTGGTGACCCCGCAACCCGGCTTGCCGTACTTGCCGGTGGCCAGGCCCAGGTTGATGCAGCTGAGCACGTTCTCGACACCCTTGGAGTGGTGTTCGATACCGCGGGCGTGCAGCAGCATGCCGGTGGCCGACGTGCCCCACAGACGGGCCGCCTCGACAATGCGGTCGGCGGGCACGCCGCATATCCCGGCCGCCCACTCCGGGGTGTAGTCGGCGACCGCGGCCGCCGACTCGGCGAAGCCGACCGTGTGAGCGTCGACGTAGTTGTGGTCGATCCAGTCGTTGGCGATCAGCACGTGCAGGATCGAACCCATCAGCGCCGAGTCGGTGCCCGGCTTGATCCCGAGAAACACGTCGGCCGTGCGGGCCAGCGGGGTGACCCGAGGGTCGGCGACGATCAGCTTGGCACCCCGGTCGCGGGCACGCCAGATGTAGCTGGTGGTGATCGGCGCGCACTCGGCGACGTTGGCACCGGCGACGAACACGACGTCGGCCAGCGGGATGTCACTCCACGGGTTGGACGCCCGATCCATGCCGAGGGCCTTCTTGTTGCCGGCCCCGGCCGACACCATGCACAGGCGTCCGTTGTAGTCCAGGTTGGCGGTCTGCAGCGCCAGGCGGGCGAACTTGCCGATCAGGTACGACTTCTCGTTGGTGAGCGATACACCGGACAGCATGGCAAAGCTGTCCCTGCCGTAGGTGTCCTGGATGCGGCGGATCTCGGCGACCGTGCGGTCGAGCGCCTCGTCCCAGGTGATGGTGCGGAACCCACCGGGCGACGACGGGTCGCGCTCCAGCGGGTCGAGCAGCCGGTCGGGGTGACTGCCCTGCAGGTAGCGCTTCACGCCCTTGGGGCACAGCTTGCCCTCGTTGAACGGGAAGTCGTACCAGGGCTCGAAGCCCACGACCTCGTTGTTGGCCACCTTCAACTTGATGCCGCACTGCTGGCCGCAAAAGCAGCAGTGGGTCTCGACCTCTTTCTCGACCTTCAACCCGGCATTCCAGCCACCGGGAGGCGCCTGGTTGAGGTGGGGGCCGTACTTTTCGATCAGTTCTTCGTCGGTGACGGGCTTGGTTGCCACTGGTCACACTCCAGTCAGGTGCTGGGTAGCGGTGGAATTCAACAGGTACATACGTGGCTCCCTCGCCAAGTCGGTGCCGAGAACAGTCGGGCCTGGGTTCATCCAAAACCACCGACCCGGGCGGTCTGAGCCAGGGCCACCTGACCGCGCCGACACGCCGGGCAGGTGTCCTGCCAGTTGCCGCCTGCCCCGTCGGAGTAATCGAAGCCCAGCTCGGGGAGGACCTGCTTGAGGTCGGAGACCTGCATCTCGGTGGCAAAGGGCTTGTCGCAGCTTCTACAGGTTTGTCCCCCGCCCTCCCTGCCCTCATCTTGGTAGAACTTCACGCCCAGGTTGGCCGGGCGTTGGAAGATGTGGAACAGCTTGCCGAACGGGATGTACATCAACCCGACGATCACGGTGAGGGCATGCAGGTTGTTGAGGAACGAGTAGTACTTGCCCTCCAACCAGAGCGAGCTGGCGGTGAGGAACAGCCCGGTGATCGACACGGCGAATAGTCCGGCCAGGGCTGCGAAGTCGCCGGCCCGCTCGACCGCCAGGGCGCCCGGATCGTTCAGGCGCCGGTAGAGGAAGATGACCACGCCGGCGATGACGAGAAACGCCGCGATGTTGAGCAGGTGGAACGTGGTGAAACCAATGACCGACTCGGCCTCAAACGTGCCACTGCCGACGCCGAACAGGAAGGCTTCGTAGCGGCCGCCCTGCTGGCCGACCGACTCGAAGTGCACCCAGCCGAACGTGAGCGGGAAGGTGACGAGCGCCGCCAGGATGCAGCCCCAGAACACCAGCTGGTGGGCCGCCCAGCGCGAGGTCGAGCGGCGCCGGATGAAGCCCTGGGTCAGCAGGTTGGTGACGACCAGCCCGCCCAGGCCGACCACGTTCTTGCCCCGGCTGCCCGACCGGCGGAACGACTCCCAGCCGCGACGCTGGAGCATGGCGGTGGGCGGCCGCTTGATCCAGATCAGGTAGCGATACACGGTGGCGAATACCGCCAGCACCACCCCGACCAGGTAGCCGGCCAGTGCCGCATCAAACCATTTCAGCCCGCCGCTGCCCAGGTACACGAGAACGAGCAGCACGACGACCGCAGCGGTAGCTATGACACCGGCGCGCACGTCGACGTTCGATCGCCACGAGCCCGCCGCGTAGGACGCCTGCCGCCGTGGGGCCGCAGGCGGTGGAGGGGTCGGTCGCGTCTGCTGGGCGGTTGGTTGCGCCACGGGAGCACCCTTCGCTCGGATGCTCGTCAACCTAGGCGATTTGTTCAGCCATGACCGGATCGCTCAAACCGGTCGTCGGTCACGCCGCTCGGCAACCCTCTGCATTCACACCTTGGCGGCCAGGCTGGATGCCCCACCCGACGAATCGATCACCTTCGGCGTCAGTCGGCGATCACCTCATCCGCAGCCCAGCGGACCTCCGAGTAGGCATTGGTCAGGGGCATCCGTCGGTCGCGACCGAAGGCCTTGCGCGTCACCCGAAGGGCGAAGGGCGTCTGGCGCCGCTTGAACTCGTTGCGGTCGACCAGGCGGGCCACCCACCGGGCCAACTCGGGATCGGCGCCGGATTCGAGCAGCTCCTCGACGGTGAAGTCGTCGTCGACGTAGCGCTCCAGGACGACGTCGAGCTCGTCGTAGGGCGGCAGGCTCTGGTCGTCGCGCTGGTCGGGGCGCAGCTCGGCCGACGGCGCCTTGATGATCGTCGAGGTGGGGATCGGCGGCGTGTCGCCCCGCTCGACCGCCAGCTGGTTGCGCCAGCGCGCCAGCTGAAAGGCACGGGTCTTGTAGATGTCGCCGATCGGGGCCAACGCGCCGTTGCTGTCGCCGTACAGCGTGGAGTAGCCGACAGCGAACTCGGACTTGTTGCCCGTCGCCAGGGCCAGCCAGCCGAACTTGTTACACAGCGCCATCACCAGGGTGCCGCGGATGCGGGCCTGCAGGTTCTCCTCGGTCAGGTCGGCCTCGGTCCCTTCAAAGCTCGGGGCCAGCTCACCCATGAACGACCCGTAGACGTCCGCGATGGCGATGGTTCGGTAGTCGAGCCCAAGGTTGGTCGCCAGTGCTGCGGCATCGTCGCGGCTGTGCTCGGAGGAGTGCTGCGACGGCATCGACACGGCGTGCACGTGCTCGGCGCCCAGTGCATCGGCGGCCAGCATGGCGACGAGGGCCGAATCGAGCCCGCCCGACAACCCCAGGCAGGCATCGGTGAAGCCGCCCTTGGCGAAGTAGTCGGCCAGCCCGAGACGAAGCGCCTCCCAGACCTCGGCGTCGGGAGGCAGCTCCAGCGCGATCGTCGGGGGATCGATCGACGGGAGCTCGGACGGCGCTGCGGCGCCGGGCTCGATCGTCACCAGCGGCAGGGCGATCTCCAGGCCGCGGGGTTCCAACTCGAGGTCGACGATCATCAGGTCGTCGACAAACTGGGGTGCCCGGGCGAGCACCTCGCCGTCGCCGTCGACGACCGTCGACGCACCGTCGAAGATCAGCTCGTCCTGCCCGCCGACCTGGTTGACGTACACGACCGGGATGCCCGCCCGGCGCGCCCGGTCGGACAACAGGGCCTCGCGCACGGCCACCTTGCCCTCCTCGAAAGGCGAAGCGTGCAAGCTGATCAGCACGTCGGCGCCCGCCGCCGACTGATGGGTGGGGGGGCCGTCGACGTACCAGATGTCCTCGCAGATCGACACGCCGACGACCAGGCCACCGATGCGAAACAGCGGCTGATCCTCGGGACCTTCGGTGAAGTAACGGTCTTCATCGAACACGCCGTAGTTGGGCAGTCGCTGTTTCTGGTAGCGACCGTGAATCACACCGTCCGAGGCGACCGCCACCGTGTTGGCCGTGCGGATGCCGCCCACCGAATCGATGGCCAGGTCATCGTCGGCGTAACCGAGCAGCGCCACGCATCGCCCGGTGCGGGTGACCAGGCGGTCGAGGGCCTCGACGTTGTCCTCGAGGAACCCCCGCCGGATCAACAGGTCCTCAGACGGGTAGCCGGGCACGGCCAGCTCGGGAAACGCCACCAGGTCGCACCCGGCAGCCTCGGCCTGGTCGTACAGCTCGCCCAACCGGGCGATGTTGCCGGGCAAATTGCCCACGTGCGGGTTCATCTGGCCGAGGGCGACACGCAACGTGGGCATCGCGTGACCTTACCGAGTGACCTCCCAGCGGGAACCCGCCGAAGCGCTCGGGTGTGGAGGTGTGCCCGCCAGAATGGTGGGCACACCTCCACACCTCCACACCTCCACACCTCCCACCTCCACACCTCCACACCTCCCGTGAGGTTGGATGGTCGGAGTGGCGTCCAGACGGTTCGGCTATCGCTTGGCCCAGGCCGAGCACACCGTGTTGGTCATCAGCGCTGCCACCTCGTAGGGGTCGATGTTGGCGTTGGGTCGACGGTCCTCGATGTAGCCCTTCTGATCCTGAGCGACCTGCCACGGGATCCGCACCGAGGCGCCCCGGTCGGACACCCCGTAACGGAACTCCGAGTAGTGGGCGGTCTCGTGATCGCCGGTGAGACGGGCCTCATAGCCGTGGCCGTAGGCGGCCAGGTGCTCCTCGAGCTTGCCGGGCGCACCGAGCGATTCGCACGCTGCGATAACCGCGTCGTAGCTCTCCCGCATCGCGTTGGTCGAGAAGTTGGTGTGGCAGCCGGCGCCGTTCCAGTCGCCCTCGATCGGCTTGGCGGAGATCGAGGCGTTGACGTTGAAGTCCTCGGCGATCCGGTACAGCAGGTAGCGGGCCATCCACATGTGGTCGCCCACCTCGACCGTGCCCACCGGACCGATCTGAAACTCCCACTGACCCAGCATCACCTCGGCGTTGGTGCCCGAGATGGCCAGACCGGCGGCCAGACAGGCGTCGGCGTGTGCCTCGACGATCCGGCGCCCGGCGGTCTCGATCGCCCCCACCCCGCAGTAATAGGGGCCTTGGGGGGCGGGGTAGTAGTAACCGGCCTTGGGCCAGCCCATCGGTCGGCCCTCCTCAAAGAACGTGTACTCCTGTTCCATGCCGAACCACGGCTCCTGGTCGGCGAAGCTCTTGGCCACCTCGACCGCTGCGGCTCGCCTGTTGGTCGGGTGCGGCAACAGCGTGTCGGGCACGAGCACCTCGCACAGCACCAGCTTGTCGTCGCCGCTGCGGATCGGGTCGGGGGTGATGAACACCGGGCTGAGCACGCAGTCGCTGTTGACGCCCTGGGCCTGGTTGGTCGACGATCCGTCGAAGCCCCACAGTCCCAGCTCGGTGCCGTCGGGGACGATCTTGGTCTTCGAACGGATCAGGGGCACGGGCTCGGTTCCGTCGATCCAGATGTATTCGGCTCGGTAGGCCATCGGTGGGCTCCTCGGGGTGGCGGCGCAGCGCGCCGGGCATGAACGGGGGTTGACGAACACCATGATCGGCGGGCTGCGTTTCGGCGTCATGACCCGAATGTCACGGGAATGTGAACAGATGGCCGCAGCGCACGATCGGAGGTGTCAACGCGTGACGCCCATGGTGAAATGGCATCCATGACGCCTGCGACCCCCAGCGGACCCGACCGGCCCGACAGCTCCGCCCGACGCAACTACGTGCTACGCACGGTGGAGGAGCGCGGCATCCGCCTGATCCGACTGTGGTTCTGCGACGTGCTGGGCCAGATGAAGTCGGTGGTGATCTCGCCAGTGGAGCTCGACACCGTGTTCGAGGAGGGGCTGCAGTTCGACGGCTCGGCGATCGACGGGTTCTCCCGGGTGCACGAGAGCGACGTGTTGGCCCGGCCCGACCCGTCCAGCTTCGGGGTGCTGCGCTCCGGGCGGGACGGCGATCCTGCCACCGCCACGATGTTCTGCGACATCGAAACGCTTGCCGGCGAGCCCTACCCCGGCGACCCGCGAGCGGTGCTGCGCCGGGTGATGGCCGAGACTCGCGAGGCCGGATACGAGTTCATGTGTGCCCCCGAGGTGGAGTTCTTCTACTTCCTCTCCGGCGATCCGTCCCGTCCCCCGGAACCGCTCGACGAGGCCAGCTATTTCGACGTGACGATCGCAGATGTGGCTTCGGACCTGCGCCGGCGCACGATCGGGCGACTGGAGGCGATGGCGATCCCGGTCGAGTACTCCTTCCACGAGGACGGCAACAGTCAGCACGAGATCGACCTGACCTGGGACGACGGGCTGTCGATGGCCGACAACGTGATGGCGCTGCGCATGGTGGTGCGCGAGGAGGCCCACGCCGAGGGGATCCATGCCACGTTCATGCCCAAGCCGCTCGCCGACCAGCAGGGCTCGGGCATGCATACCCACATGTCGCTGTTCCGCGACGACGCCAACGCCTTCCACGACCCCGACAACCCGTACGGGCTCTCCGAGGTCGGCCGGGCGTTCGTCGCTGGACTGCTGCGCCATGCCGCCGAGATCACCGCCGTCACCAACCAGCTGGTCAACAGCTACAAGCGGTTGGTGCCCGGATTCGAGGCGCCCAACTCGATCAGCTGGGCCCGCAACAACCGCTCAGCGCTGGTGCGGATCCCCGAGTACAAGCACCACAAGCACTCCTCCACCCGGATCGAGTTCCGCTCCCCCGACGCCGCCTGCAACCCCTACCTGGCGTTTGCGCTGATCCTCGCAGCGGGCATGCGGGGCGTGCGCGAGGGCTACGAGCTACCGGCCGAGGCCCCCGACGACCTGCACCTGCTGAGCGAGGATCAGCGGGCCGACCTCGGCATCGCCACGCTGCCCAAATCGCTGGCCCAGGCCCTCGAGGTGATGGAGGGTTCCTCGCTGGTGCGATCGACCCTGGGACCCCACATCTTCGAGTGGTTCGTGCGCAACAAGAACTCGGAGTGGGCCGACTACAAGGCCCACGTCAGCCAGTTCGAACTCGACCGCTACCTGCGAGCGTGGTGAGCCGGTGGGCGGACAGATGAGCGACAGCGCGGGCGACCTGCTCGTCTACCCGCGCCCTTCCCCCGACCTTGCCCGTCTGCTCGACCTGGCCGGCCGGCCCTGGTGCGCCGTCGCCGACGACCTGGAGGCTCGCAATGCCGAGGGCGAACCGTGTGGCGCCATCGTCGAGCTGGTCGATCGTGGCTTCGGCACGGCCGATCCGGCCTCGGAGAACGACGGTTCCGACCCGGCCTGGGCGGTGCTCACGGCCCTCGCCCGCCGGGAGCCACCGTTGCGAGCGGTGCTCGTGCTCGTCGGTGGCACCCGCCTGGGCGAGCTGGAGGGCCGCGACGACCTGTTCGCCGACTTCTGCCTCACGCCCTTTCATCCGGCCGAAGCGGCGGCCCGGCTCGCCCACCTGCTGGCCACGTCCGCCCCGGCCGGTGCAGCCGTCCTCCTCTCGGGAGCGTCCGACGACGCGTCCGAGTTGGTGAACTACGGGCCGCTGCTGCTCAACACCCAGAGCTACCAGGCCCGCATCGCCGGACGAACGCTCGACCTCACCTACATGGAGTACGAGCTGCTGGCCTTTCTGGCCCAGAACCCGGACCGGGTGCACAGCCGGGAGGTGTTGTTGAGCCGGGTCTGGGGATACGACTACTACGGCGGGGCCCGCACGGTCGACGTGCACATCCGTCGCCTGCGTTCGAAGCTGGGCGAGGAGCACGCCCGCATGATCCAGACCGTGCGGTCGGTGGGATATCGCTTCGGTCGCCACGAATCCGGACCGGAGGGGTAGCCGTTACGTGTTGAGCTCGATCAGCTCGGAGCCCTCATGGCGGGCCTCGGCATCAGCGGTGAGCGTCTGACCGAATGCGGCGGCCAGGATGGGGCTCGTCGCCATGACGAGCACGGGGATGACCACCAAGAGGACGACGACGATGATGAGCGCACCAAGCATGCGGCCAGCCTAGCGAGCGGTTGCGCTGCGCTCCCGGTCCCCGAGCGGGGCGTGCGCCCAGGCCTCGATCTCGACCAGTGCGCCTGCGGGCAGCGCCGAGACCGCAACGGCCGAGCGGGCCGGCCGGTGACCGTCGAAGAACGCCGCATAATGCTCGTTGATGACGCCGTAGTCGTTCATCGACACCATGAACACCGTCGTCTTCACCACGTCGGTTGGCACCAGCCCCGCCTCGGCCAGGCGGAGGCCCAGGTTGGCCAGCGCCGCGTCGCACTGCGGGCCCAGACCGTCGGCCATCGTGTTGTCGATCATGCCGATCTGGCCCGAGAGGATCACCCACTCCCCGGCTCGAACCCACGGTGAATACGGCCCGATCGGTGTGTCGCTCATACCCCCAGGGTGTCACAGGCCATCTGGGGAGCGCAGGGGACGAGCTGCGAACTCGGGAGCCCACACGACCGCCAGAGCGCGCTCCGGGCTCCCCACTTGGGCACGAGCTGCGAACTCGGGAGCCCGCACGACCGCCAGAGCGCGCTCCGGACTCCCCAGTTGGGCGGTGGGAGGGTCGGGCGCAGGGTCGGGTTTGGGTTTGGGTGCAGCCTGAGCGTGAGGCCGCCGGGGTCAGGGGTCGAGGGCCAGCAGCAGCGCCGACTCGTACACCGCCTCCGCCCGGTGCCACCATGCCGGCGATTCGGTGGCCAGGCGCTCCAACATGACGCCGGAGTTCACCTCGAGCACCTCTCGTCCCGCCTCGGAGTCGACGACGTCGACCGAGCAGAACACCGCCCCCAGCTCGGCTGCGGCCAACAGCGCCAGCCGGGAAAGCTCGTCGACGAGGGGTCCGTCATCGACGAGCGTCGGGATCGACCCGGCGCCCAGGTTGTGGCGCAGTCCCAGGTGCACCAACTCACCGTCGGCCGGCACCCGGCGCAGCAGCGACGGGTCGTGGGTGTCCATCCAGTCCCGAACGGTGTCCGGCCCGATCCCACCGGCCACCACCGCAGCCGACACCAGCTCGATCACGGCCGACGCTCCGTCGCCGGTGACGCTGGGCCGGTCCTTGCGGTAGATCAGCGGGGTGGAGCCGTCGACGACGAGCACCCGGTGTTCGGCGGTCACCTCGCGCCAGGGGCCGAGGGCCGCACCCCGGTGGCGGGTGAGGATGCTGCTCAGCGCCACCTCGGCAGCGCCACGGTCGGCGGCCCGGTACACGTCGGCCCCGCCGGTGCCGTCGTTGGGCTTGACCACCAGCGGCCAGCCGAACTGGCCGGTCAGCTCGTCGGTGCGCCGCCCCACCGAGGACTGGCCCACCCAACGCCCAAACTCGGGGGCGATCACCAGCTCGTGGGGAACCGCCGCCACCCCGGCAGCGGTGAGCAGCTGCGCCGTGGCCACCTTGTCGTCACAGATCAGGGCGACCGCCGCCGGGTTGAGATCAAAGGAGTACCCATAGATGCCCACCCGGTGACCGGCTCGGTCCTCGATCCGGACCACCCAGTCGGCGCCGCTGGTCGACACCGTCCAGCGATGACGTTGGGCGAGGGTGCGACACATCGCCACCAGTGCGCGGCCACTGTTGGCGCTCACGTCGGTTCGGTGTCCGGTGCCTGGGAGCGTGTCGCTCGGGACCCGGGCTGCCGGGCTCGCGGCGGCCGGCCCCAGGGAAGACCGCCGAGCGGCCAGGCGGACACGAATCCGCTGGCCGACCAGGCGGCCGCGGCCACGGCGGCGAACACCGCCGTACTGACCGGGCGCGCCGCCTCATCGAGGTCGTCGTCATCGATCGTGATCGACACCGGCGGCAACTCGGAGGCCTTGAGGATCCCGAACGAGCGGATCGTGAGGTCCTGGGGTTCGCCCAGTTCGTCCACCGCCAGGCCCTCGGTCGACACCCAGCCGAGCCCGGCGTGGACGGCGCCGATCGCGTACGAGCGCAACACCACCTCATCGAGCGGCGTACCGGCCGAGACGGTCACGTCGATGCCGTCGGGACCGAATGCGGTGATCGTGGCGCACCCACCCTCCGGGGCGGTGACGCTCACCCGGTCGGGCGCAGTGCCGGCCAGCGCGACCGCCAGTGTCTGGGCCTCCGCCCAGCCCGCCCCGCGCAGCTCCGCCGACGTCGACGGTCCGGCGATCGGAACCACCTCGACCGTGGCGGCGGGCAACACCGCCTCGATGCGGGCGACCACCGGTGACGGGTCGGCGGGACCCGACCAGCCGACGAGCACACGGCCGGAGCCGTCACTGCGGAGCCCCGCTGCGATCGGTGGGCGCTTGGCCCCCAAGCGCACGACATCCTCCCGGCTGAGCAAAACCCGCACGGGCCGGCCGAGACGGTCGGCCCACTCCCGGGCGATCGCATCCACGCCGACGCGCTGAACCCCGCCTGCGGAAGCGCCGGAATCGCCGGACAACACCGGCTCGATCTTGCCGCCGAAGGCGCCACCGTTGGCCAGCGGGCTAGCGGGCTCGCCGCCCGGTTCGCACCAGGAGGCATCGGTCTCCAGGTAAGCCGGCTCAACCCATGAGGTGCTCAGCCGCACCGCCCAGTCGCCCTCGGGCACCGACAGCGGGGGCGCTGTCGCGACGGTGGAACGCCGCCCCTGCACCTTGCCCGATTCGAGACGGGCGCTGGCGAGCGTGTCGCCCGCCGTCCAGCCCCCCGTTCCGTCGGGCACGACGACGACGGCATCGGCCGGTGCGGCGTCGGCGGCGAAACCGGCTCGGCCCGCCACCACGTCGGCGCCGACGCTCTGGGGTGCGCCGCCCTCGATCACCGCCCGGAATGCAGCGCTGGTCACCGCAGCGTCGTCACGGTCGGGGGCGGTCAGCTCGCCGACACCGAGTGCAGCCTCGGTGATCGTCTGCCAGCCGGTACAGCGGCACAGGTGGGCGGCGAGCGCCCGTTGAACCGCCGGGACCTCCAGACGCACCGGGGTCTCCGGCGCCCCATCCGACCCCGAACGCGCCGCTGCGCCGCGCTCCGTCTTGGCGGCCAGGCCCTCGAGCCGACAGATGATCCCGGGGGTGCAAAAGCCGCATTGTGAGGCCCCGGTGGCCAGGAAGGCGGCGGTCCACGCCCGACGCCGGTCGACGTCCAGCCCGTCGAACGTCGTGATCGAGCGTCCGGCCAGGCGCCGCACGGGGGTCACGCAGGCCACTCGAGGGGCGCCGTCGACCAGCACGGTGCAACACCCGCACTGACCCTGCGGGCTGCACCCATCCTTGGCCGAGATGACGCCGGCATGGTCGCGCAGTGCGTCGAGCAGCGTGGGGGTGCCCTCGGGTACCTCGACGCTGACGCCGTCGACCACCAGCGTGAGTGAACTCACCGTGAGGCCGACGGCCGTCGAGTGCTGTTTGGTCTCGGGAGAGTGTGGCTCAGCTGAAGGACGAGCCGCAGCCGCAGGTGCGCTGCGCGTTGGGGTTGGTGATGGCGAAGCCGCTCTCCAACCCGTCCTTGTAATCCAGGGTGGCCCCGTCGAGCAGCTGGGCGCTGGACGGATCGCTCACGACCTTGATCGCTCCATAGGCCTCGGAGACGTCCTCGGCGTCGGTCTCGGAATCGAAGAACATCTCATAGGAGAAGCCCGAGCAGCCACCGGGACGAACGGCCACCCGCAACGCCAGGGCATCGTCGCCCTCAGCCGCGATGAGCTGTTGAACCTTGTCGGCTGCCGTATCGGTCAGCGTGATCATCTTGTCTCCCAGGTGGTTGGCGAGCCGGCGATGCGGCCATGGTAGCTGTGGTCGAACGATCGGTCACGGGTCGACCTCGCGGGACAGGTTACCGAGGGGTCGGGCGTCGCGTGCGGTCGGGTTTGGTGCCGCTCAGCGAATCAGACGTCCGCCCGCTGCGGTCGGGGGCGGTCCTTGTCGATGACGACGCAGCACGGCTCGCGGGCGGTGCGGTCGTGAAAGTCGACCGGGGGTGCGTCGCCGCGGGCCTCGAGAAGCCCTTCGATCAGGCCGCGGTGCAGCGAGCAGACCAACTCGGGGTTGGCCTCGGCCAGCTCGGAGAACGGGCAGTGGCCGAACCACACCCACGAGGGCTCGGCGCCGACCGGCTCGGGGTCGAAGCCCCAGGCCCCCATGAGCGACATGGTCGCCTCCAGCGCATCGCCCGGGTGCGTTCCGGCCAGCGTGCGGCCATGATCGCGCCCCACCTCGGCCGCGTCCGCGCCGGAGAGCCCCGCCTCCGAAGCCAGCGCCAACAGCATGCCGGCGATCGCCGGGTACACCGGTGGCTCAAGCCCCAGGCTGGGGGCATCGGCGGCCAGCGAGTACAGGTGCTGTGGCCGGCCGACCCCCCCGCTGGTGCGGGGGCGAACCTCGAGCAGGCCCAACTCGCGCATGCGCTCCAGATGGGGCCGCACCGTGTTGGGGTGCAGGTCGAGCAGTTCGGCCACCTCGACGGTGGACCGTGGTGACGCGGCTCGTGCCAGCTCAAGGTAGATCGCATACCGGGTGTTGTCACCGAGCGCCTTGAACATGGCCAGTTGGTTCGACTGCACGGCTACAGTTTACACGGTCCTCGCCAGTAGAATGTCGCCATGGCGACGACGCAGCTTCCGCAGGCTCCCTCGGTCGACGAGGTGACGGCCGTGCTCACCCATGTGGTCGACCCCGAGCTGGGAGCCAACATCGTCGAGCTGGGCATGGCTCGCGAGGTGGTCGTCGCCGCCCAGGGCGAGCTGGCCGCCCGGGTGCCGCGCATCGTGTTGAGCCGCACCGACGACGGCCCCGACCGGGCCAACGGTGGCACCCCCGAGGGTGCCGTCGTCGTCGTCACGCTGGCGCTGACCACCTCCGGGTGTCCGCTGCGCGCCCAGCTGCGCCGCGACATCATCGAACGGGTCGGCTCGTTGCCCGGGGTGGGCGAGGTCCGCATCAGCTGGGCGGAGATGACCAAGGCGGAGAAGGCCGACGCCATGGCGATCGCCCGGAAGCGGGCAAGCGAGCGGGCGCCGACCGACCTGTTGCCCGCCAGGACCCGCGTCATCCTGGTCGCCTCGGGCAAGGGCGGGGTGGGCAAGTCATCGGTCACCGCCAACCTGGCGGTGGCGCTGGCCGGCCGCGGCATGACCGTCGGCCTGATCGACGCCGACATCTGGGGCTTTTCGATCCCCCGCATGCTCGGCATCGACGGGCGCCTGCAGGCCGCGGCCGAAGATGGCGACGACGGCAAGGACAGCGACGCCAAGATCAGCCCCCATCGGATCCAGGTCCCGTCGACCCTGCACGACGGGCCGGGAGGCGCGGTCGAGGCGGTGTCGATGGGCTTCCTCGTCGACGACGAATCGGTGGCGCTGATGTGGCGCGGCCTCATGCTGCAGCGAGCGGTTCAGCACTTTTTAGAAGATGTCGCCTGGGGCGAGCTCGACTACCTGCTCGTCGACCTGCCACCCGGAACCGGCGACGTCCAGATGGGCCTGGCCCGCCTGCTGCCCCGCGCCGAGATGTTGGTGGTGACCACGCCGTCACTCGCCGCCAGCCGGGTGGCCCGGCGCGCGGTGTCGATGGCCCGCAACAACTACCTGCGGGTGATCGGCGTCGTCGAGAACCTGTCGAGCTATGTGGCGCCCGACGGCTCCAACCACGAGATCTTCGGCTCTGGGGGCGGCGAGTTTCTCGCCCATGAATCCGGCGTGCCGCTGCTGGGCAAGATCCCGATCGAGCCGGCGGTCGCCCAAGGCGGCGACGACGGCAAGCCGGTGGCGTTGCAGCTGAGCCACATCGATGCTTCCGCCGCTCCGCCCAGCCCGGCCGCCCGAGCGTTCGGTGAGCTGGCCCGCCTGGTCGCCACCGAGGTGTCCCCTCCGATCGAAATGGCTGGATGCACGGCCCACTTTGGTCCGGTCGACCTGGAGACGATGCGCATTCCGGGCGAGACCGTCGTTCAGCTCACCTGAGCGAGCCCGGTGCCTTCAGTCGAGCGGCGCGGCGGTCTCGGCGTCGTAACGGCTGCCATCGGGGAGCATGATGACCAACCGGTCGCCCTCGACGACGAGCTCGGGCGTGACCGCTGTGGGGTCGTCTCGACCATCGAGCGCCGCCAACGCCTCCGACGTGGACTCGAAGCGGTTCAGCCAGTGCATGGTGACCACGGTGGGAAAGATCATCGTGATCGTGCCCGCGGCCGCCTCGGACAGCGCCTGGGACGGGGCGACCCAGCGGGTCGACACCAGCTCGACGTTGTCGTGCAGGGCCACCTGGCGGGGCGGCGCCCCCGTGACGTAGAAGCGTGTGTCGTAGCGGCGGTTGGCCCCGAGCGGAGTGGTCCAACGCGAGAGCGGCATCAACCGATCGACCGCCAACACCAGATCTTCGGCAACGCACAGCTGGGCCATGTTGGCCGAGCCCGAGTCGATCAACTCGCGCCACGACGGGGTGGACGAGCGGTCCCCCCCGGTTTCGGGGTGCAAACCATCGATCAGCCTGGCGGCCTCGGGTTCGTCCAACGACACCATGTCGGCCTGATGGCTGCGACGAGCGAGCAGCAGGCCGGCCTCCTCGAACGCCTCGCGCACCGCCGCCACCCGGGGGGCGAGCTCCCAGCTGCTCGGCAACTGCTCGTGCACGATGCGGGGTTGGGCCACCGGGTCGTCGTCGGGGTCAACAGCTCCGCCCGGAAAGATGTAGGCGCCGCCGACGAAGTCGCTGTCGAGGTTGCGGCGCATCATCAGCACCTCGAGGCCCGGCCCCGGGGTGCCGGTCGGTTCGGTGCCATCGCTGTCACGCAACAACACGACCGTGGCCGCATCGAGGATCGGTACCAGGTGAGGTTCTTCGGAGATCATCCCTACAGCCACGGTCGGCCAGGCTACTCCCACGATCCCGGTCCGACCCCTCGGCGCTAGCCTCCGCTCCGTGCGTCCACCTTCGATCGACCGCCTGGCCCGCGATCATGCGGCGTCGGGGCTGGCCCACCCCACGCTGGTGGCGTTGGCCCGCCGAACGGTCGCCGAGGTCGCCCCCGAAGCGGTCGAGACCACACTGGCGGCGGCGGTGGCCCACCGGCTGGCCCAACGCACCCAGGAGGTGATCAACGGCACCGGCGTGCTGTTGCACACCAACCTGGGCCGGGCGCCGGTCGACCCGGCGCCGGCCGACCGCTACTCCAACCTGGAGGTCGACCTGAGCGGCGGCAAGCGCGGCCCCCGGGCGGCGGCGGTCACCGACCTGGCGACCGTGCTCACCGGGGCGGAGGCAGCGTTGGTCGTCAACAACTGCGCCGCCGCGGTCATGTTGGCGTTGGCCGCAGTCGCCGGTGGCGGCGGGGTCATCGTCAGCCGCGGCGAGCTGGTCGAGATCGGCGGCGGTTTCCGAATACCCGACGTGCTCGCCCAATCCGGCGCCTCGCTCGTCGAGGTGGGCACGACCAACCGCACCAAACCAGCCGACCTCATCGCCGCCTTCGAGCGCGCACCGGGGGATGGCCCACCCGTCACCATGGTGCTGAAGGTGCACCAGTCCAACTACCGCATCGTCGGGTTCACCGAGGCGGTGTCGGTCGCCGAGTCGAGACGTCTCGCTCCCGACGACGTCGTCGTGATGGCCGACCTGGGGTCGGGGCTGCTCGACGCTCGTTGCCGCTGGCTGCCCGGCGGCCCTCCCGCCTGGTTGGCCGACGAGCCGGGCGTCGCCCAAGTACTTGCCGACGGGGCCGACCTGGTGGCGGTGAGCTGCGACAAGTTGATGGGCGGGCCCCAGGCCGGGCTGCTCGTCGGCCGGGCCGACCTGATCGCCCGCTGCGCCCGCCACCCCCTCATGCGGGCGTTGCGCTGCGGCGGAGCCACGCTGGCCGCGCTGGAGCACACGCTGGGTGCCTACGCCGCACGCGACTTGGACGCGCTGGTGTTCTGGTCCCTCGCAACCGAGCCGGTCGAGGCCCTGGCTGGTCGAGCGGACGCGCTGGCCCGGCGAGTGGCGGCGGCACGGGTGATCGACACCGTTGCCACGACCGGGGGTGGGACGCTGCCCGGGGCGGAGATCCCGTCGGTGGGCCTGGCGCTGCCCGGCGACCACGCCGCAGCACTGCGCGCAGCCGACCCCCCGGTGATCGCCCGCCAGGCCGACGGCGACACCATCGTCGATCTACGCACGGTGTTCGCCGACCAGGACGACCATCTTGGCTCCGCCTTGAACGCCGTCCTCTCCGGCTCAGCCGACCGATGAGGCGGCGCTTGCCATGACCGTGCTGGGCACAGCCGGACACGTCGACCACGGCAAGTCCACCCTGGTGCGCGCCCTGACCGGCACCGATCCGGACACCCTGGCCGCCGAGCGAGAGCGCGGCCTGACGATCGACCTGGGCTTTGCCGTCGCCCAGTTGCCCTCGGGGCGTCGCGTGCACCTGGTCGACGTGCCCGGACACGTGCGGTTCCTCAAGAACATGCTGGCCGGCGCCGGCGCCGTGTCCGGGGTGATCTTCGTCGTCGATGCCGTCGAAGGTCCGATGGCTCAGAGCCGCGAGCACCTGATGCTGCTCGAACTGCTCGGGGTTGAGCACGGCCTCGTGGTGATCACCAAGGCGGACGCGGTTGACGACGAACGCCTCGACGACGCCACCCTGGAGGTGCTCGAGTTCCTCGAGGGCTCGCCACTGGCCGACGCCGACCCGATCGCGATCGACTCGCTGTCGGGCCGGGGCCTGGCCACGCTGCGCACCGAGATGGACCGGCTGGTCGACCGGGTCGGCACCGCCGCCATGACCGGCCGCGCCCGCCTGTGGGTCGATCGGGCGTTCAGCGCGCCGGGCGCCGGCACGGTGGTCGCCGGCACCCTCAGCGGTGCGCCCCTGGCGGTCGGCGACCTGGTCGCACTGGCGCCGGGAGGCCGCAGCGCCCGCATCCGCGACCTGCACAGCGACCATGCGCCCGTGCAGCGGGCCGAGCCGGGCAACCGCTATGCCCTGGCGCTCAGCGGCGTGCCCCGCGACCTGGTGGGTCGTGGCGTTGCGGTCGTCGGCCCTGAGGACTGGTCACCGACGACGATGGTTGACGCCACGGTGACCGTGCTGCCCAGCCTCGACCATTCCCTGTCGCGGCGCGGCGCGCACGTCTTGCACCTCGGGTCGGGCGAGTGGCCGGTGAAGGTGCGGGTGCTCGGCGGCGAGGCGCTCGAACCGGGTGAGGAGGGCTACCTGCGCATCCACCTGCCCCAGCCGCTCCCGCTCGCCCCGGGCGACCGTTACGTGCTGCGCGAGAGCGGGCGGGGCGAAACCCAGGGTGGGGGCACGATCCTCGAGGTCGCACCGCAGCGTCGCGCCGCGTTGGCCGACCCGAGCGCCGACCCCGAGCGCGTGATCGCCGACCGAGGGTGGGTGCGGGCCGAGGAGTTCCGACGGCTGACCGGCGTCGCCCGGCCGGCCGACGTCGGCGACTGGCTGGTCGACCCCGGGGTGCGCCACCGTGCCGAGACGGAACTCGAGGCCCGGACACACGCGGCCGGTGCCCTCGGGCTGGCCCTCGCAGAGCTCGACGACCGCGACCGGGCGCTGGCCGAGGTGCTGGCCGACCGAGGCGAACGCCTGGCGCTGCGCGACGGCCGCCTCGTCCTGCCCGGCGTCGACCTCCATCATCCATGGTTGGACGAGATCGCGCAGGCGGGGTTCGACCCGCCACCCCCGACCGGTATCGAGACCGCGGCGCTGCGCAGTTGGGTGGCCGACGGCCGGGTCGTCAAAGTGGGTGACGCCTGGTGGGCCGCCACCGCTGTTGCCGAGGCCGCCCGTCGGGTGACCGCCGCGCTCGGTGACCGCCCGGACGGCATCACGGTGGCCGAGGTGCGCGATGCCTTGGACAGCTCGCGAAAGCCCACCCTGGCAGTGCTCGGCCTCTTCGACGCCAACGGCATCACCCGTCGGCGCGGCGACCTGCGCGTCGCCGGGCCGCGGCTCGCAGCGGTCGCCGACGGCGAGCCGCTCGACGCCCGCTGAGCCTCGACCGGCTCCCTGCTGGATCAGCTGGCAGCGAGCTGGCGTTCGAGCATCGACTTACGCTCGCTCTCGCTGAGCCCGCCCCAGATGCCGTGAGGTTCGTGTATCTCGATTGCGTAGCTGAGGCAGTCCGACCGAACCGGACAGATCCCGCAGATGGCCTTCGCCCGCCTTTCACGCTCAAGGCGCTCGTGCTTGCGTTCGGTCTGTGCAGGCGGGAAAAACACCTCGGACTGCGGACCACGACAGGCGGCCCGTAACTGCCAAGCGACTGGCGACAACTGAATGCTCACGCTCTATCCCCCGATGAGCTCGCTGATGACTACCCCGACGACTGTAGAGAGCCCGCCCACCGCAGCGAAAGTCAGGCGTGCCCGACGGCACTACTCGGCGGCATCTCCGCCGCGGTTTTTGCGCAGCTCGCGGTAGTCCTTGGCGCCGCCCTCCTCGGGCTCGACCTCCAACAACAGGCCGTCCACGTCCACCACGCGCGCCCGGTCACCCACGCTGAGCGGCGTGGACCGGTTGGCGCGGGCCTTCCACAGCCCACCCTGAATGCGCACCATGCCCTCGGGGTCGACCGACTCGGTGACCTGCCCCATCTCGCCGACCATCCAGGTCCGCCCGATCGTCGGGGTGCCGAACCGGGCCCGCACCATCGACGGCATGCCGGAGAACATCATCGACGCCATGCCGATGATCCCGACGACGACGGCGATCCACGGGAAGGGGACGCCGTCGAAAAGCGTGAGCGACCCGATGATGAACCCGGCCATGCCCACCGCCGCCCAGAACCGGGGGATGCCCGTCTGCACGTCGATGGCAAACGCGATCATCGACGCCACCACCAGCGCCACCGCCCAGTTCCGCACCGGCAGCACGCCCAGGCCGTACCCGCCGAGCAGCAGGGCAACCGCACCCACCACCCCGGCGACGCCCACACCGGCGGTGTAGAACTCGAACAACAACAGGCCCAAGCCGATCACGAAGGCCAGGTAGGCCACCGCCGGGCTGGCGGCGGTGTGCAGCAGCTGCTTGGGCAGTGGCAGCTTGACGAAGCGCACGACTGTGACCGGCTCGCGCCGACTCTCGCCGCCGACGTCGACCACCTTGGTCTCGAACCAATCGAGGCCGACCAGCGCGTCACCCAGCGTGGGCGCCACCACGGCGACCACGCCCGCCTTCTGGGCGGGTTCGGCCTCGAGCGTGGTGTCGAGCTGCCCTGGTTCGCTAGGCAACAGGTCGCCGAACTCGGCCGGGTCCAGCCGCTGGGTGCTGTCGAAGCGCACCGTCGATCCGGGGGCGATCGACGCATCCGGGCTGAGTGCGACCAGCTCGGCGGCGCCGCCGATGGCCTCGGCGCCGCTGGGGCCCACCCACACCGACATCTTCTTGGGAAAGCGGTCGAGGCGCCGGGCCAGGTTGGTGAACTGCCCGTCGGTGAGCACCACGCCGGGGCTGTCGAGCTGGAGCACCACGCCGACCAGGTCGTCGGAGCGCTGCGTCTCGTCCAGCTCCTCGATGATGCCGTCAGCGACCAGCGGGTCGATCAGGCCGGACACGGCGATGACCGTGACGCAACCGGCCGGGCCACAGCCGCCGTCGCCGCCCTGGGCGATCTCGGAGCGCTCGCTCTGAGCGCCCGCCGGCGAGCCCCCGGTCACCCCGCCGAGCGCCAACACCGCTCCTGCGACCATGAACGCGCCGATGAGAGCCCGAACACTATGGAACCTCTCAGCACGGGACCGTTCCTGCCCGATCGGACCCCGGCCGGCCGGTCCACCCGCGCCGAGACGCCTTGCGCTGGCACGAGGAAAAGAACCCGAGATGCGTTGAAGTAGTGTGCCCACAGGCAGGCCTCCGAGGGGAGAACGTGGATCCGACACAGTTCTTTGCTGCATCGCGACTCATTATCGTCGCTGGCAAGGGGGGTGTGGGCAAGACGACCGCCAGCGCCGCACTGTCCGTGGCGGCCGCCAAGTGCGGATTGTCGGTGCTGCTGGTGGCCTTGGACGCCAAGACCGGCCTGTCCCGACTGCTCGGCTGCGAGCCGCTGGACTACGAGCCGGTCGAGGTGCCCCTCCCCGCCGACACGCCGGGCACCCTCACGACCAGGCTGATCACCCCCGACGAGTCGCTGATGGACTACCTGGCCGATCACGGGCTGAAGCGGGTGGCCAAGCTGATGGTGAGCTCCGGCATCCTCGAGATCGTCTCAACCGCAACGCCGGGCGTCCGCGACCTGCTGGTGCTCGGCAAGATCCGTCAACTGGAGAAGGAGGGGGTGGCCGACCTGATCATCCTGGATGCGCCGGCCGCCGGCCACGCCATCAGCTTTCTGCGCAGCCCGACCGGGGTGGCCGAAGCCGCCACCAGCGGTGCGCTGCACACCCAGGCCACCGAGGCGCTCGCCATGTTGGGCGACCCATCCCGAGCCCGGGTGATGCTGGTGACGCTGCCCGAGGAGACGCCGATCAACGAGCTGGTCGAAACTGCCTTCAGCCTGGAGGAGGAAGTGGGCGTGATGCTGGGCCCGGTGATCCTCAACGGTACCTGGCCACCGCTTCCCGGGTTGGACACCCCGCTGGCGGAGGCCGCCCGTCGGGCATCGGTCGACCTGTCCGCCGAGGAGCGGGTGTCGCTGGCCTCGGCCGGGGCCTACCGCACCGAGCGCAGCGAGCTGCAACAAGAGCTGACCGAGCGGCTCGCAACCGAGCTGCCACTGCCCCACCTCGACCTCGACTTTGTGTTCACCAACGAGCTGGAGAGCGACGACCTGCGGACGCTGGCCGACGACCTGTTGCGCGGGATCGAGGCCCTCGACCCGAACTGGGCAGCGCTGTGAGCGACCCAGGGACCAACGACGCACCCGGGACCCGCCCGACGATGGCCGAGTTGATCGACACGGCGGAGGTGATCGTGTGCTGCGGCTCGGGCGGGGTGGGCAAAACGACCACCGCTGCGATCATCGGCCTGTCCGCCGCCCGGCGCGGCCGCCGGGCGGTCGTCGTCACGATCGACCCGGCCCGGCGCCTGGCCGACGCGCTCGGGCTGGACCACATCGGTGCGACGGCGTCGCTGATCGACGGTGAGTGGCCCGGCGAGCTGTCCGCCCTGATGCTCGACGCCGAGTCCACCTTCGATTTACTTGTCGAACGCTACGCCGCCAGCGACGCCCAGGCGTTGAGCATTCTGTCCAACTCCTTTTACCGCAACATCTCGGGCACCCTGTCGGGCACCCAGGAGTACATGGCGTCGGAGAAGCTGTACGAGCTGCACCAGAACGAGGCCTACGACCTGGTGGTCGTCGACACGCCCCCCACCCGAAACGCGCTGGACTTTCTCGAAGCACCCGAGCGGCTGTCGCGGTTCTTGAACCACCGCATCTATCGAGCGGTCACCGCTCCCAGTCGGGGCGTGTTGCGGGTCTTCAACGCCGCCACCAGCGCCGCCCTGCGCCAGGTGGGCAAGGTGGTCGGCTCGCAGGTGATCAGCGATGCGGTGGCGTTCTTTCAGGCCTTTGAAGGTATGGAGGAGGGCTTTCGCCAGCGCGCGACTTCGGTCACCGAGCTCTTCGCCGACGAGGTGACCGCCTTCGTGCTCGTCACCGCTCCCCGCGAGGACTCGGTGGCCGAGGCCAGCTTCTTCGCCCAGCGCCTGGCCGAGGACGACATCGACGTGCGGGCGCTGATCGTCAACCGAATGCACCCGCCATTTGGCGAAGCCGACCCCGCCGCCGACGAGAAGGCCGACGGTGAGCTGCGAGGGGCACCGGGCGGCGCCGCGCTGGCCGACTACCACCGTGCCCGAGCCGATCTGCGGCGCCTGGCGTCCGAGGAACTGGCCAACCTGGCCCAGCTCACCGCCCAGGTGTCGTCGGCCGTCATCGTCTACGTGCCGTCGCTCGCCACCGACGTGCACGACGTGGCCGGCCTTAACCGCGTGGGCGAGTCATTGCTCGACCCCGACCCAGCCTGAGCGACGCCGGCGGGGTCGCCGAACGTTTTGGTCGGCCTGGCGCTAACCGGCGCCTTGGAGCGACAGGCGGGCCTCGTCGACGCTGTCGACCACCGAAACGATCTTGTCGAAGCCGGTGGTCTGCAGCAGACGCACCAGGGTGGCCCGATTGCAGGACACGACGATGTCGCCCCCCGCATCGCGCGTGCGCCGGATGCCCCCGGCCAGGGCGCCGAGGCCGGCCGAGTCCATGAACGGCACCTCGGACAGGTCGATGATGACGTTGCCCATCGTGGCGGCTTCGGTAAGGCGCTCACGAAAGTCGGGCACGGTATAGGCGTCCAGCTCCCCAACCGGCTGACACACGGTCAACCCGTCTTGGTGATCAAACCCGATCTTCACCATGCCCACTCTCCCCCAGCGGTTGTCGAAACCCGACCGAAGCTAGCCCAGCCACGCAGACCTGCCAGGGCAGTGTAGATCGACCCCTACCGCATTGCACTACGCTGAAGGCGTGGAATACGTGCTGGTCGCCACCGATTCCGACGATCTCTTCGACGACGTCGACGCCTCGCTGGGCGACGACCGCTGCGAGGTCGGCCGCGTGAACAGCGGCGCCGCCGTGTTCGGTGCGGTGCGTGAGCGCCAGCCCGACCTGGTTGTGCTCGACCTGCAGATCGGCAACATGGGCGGCATGGCCACGTCGCTGCACCTCCGCAACGAGGCCGGCGGTCGCCGCCTCGCCCCCCAACGCATCCTGTTGCTTCTCGATCGTGGCGCCGACGTGTTTCTGGCCCGTGAGTCCGAGGCCGACGGTTGGATGATCAAGCCGATCGACTCGTTTCGGCTGCGCCGCGCCGCCGATGCTGTCGCCGACGGTCGCAGCTGGTGCGAGCACGCCGACGGCAGGGTCGACGAGGGCGAACCCGCCGCTTAACCCGCGGTCACACCCGCAACTGGGGAGCCCAAACCGCGCCCTGACGGTCATCCGGGCTCCCGAGTTCCGGATCAGACCCGAACCGGGGAGCCCAAACCGCGCCCTGACGGTCATGCGGGCTCCCGAGTTCCGGATCAGCTGAGGCCGAGGCGCTCCGAGAGGTCGCTGCGGATCAGGCCGTGGGGATCGACCGATGCCCGCACCTCCTGCCATTCGGCCAGCCTCGGATACATCGCCGCCAAGAGCTCTGGACGCATGCGGGCGTCCTTGGCCAGGTAGATGCGCCCGCCGACCTCGGCCACCTGCTCGTCGAACCGGTCGAGCAGACGGGGCAGGTCGGGGTCGCCGACCGGCACGTCGACCGTCAGGGTCCAACCGGCCAGCGGAAACGACAGCGGGGCCTCGTTCGCGGGACCGAAACGCTTGAGGACGGTGAGGAACGAGCGACCGCCGGTGCGGGTGAACTGCCGCATGATCCCGGCGAGGACGTCGGTGGCCGAGTCGGGAACGACGCACTGCCACTGCAAAAAGCCCTTGGGACCGTAGATGCGGTTCCAGCTGCCGACCAGGTCGAGGGGGTGGAAGAACCCGGGGATCGAACTGATCATCTCTTTGGGTCGACGGGGTGCCTTGCGAAACCAGGCCTCGTTGAACGCCCGGATCGAGAGCGGGTTCAACACGATCGGCGGCGGGGTGACCGGCACGTCGATCGGCAGCCCCGGGTCGTACGCAAACGGGGATCCGACCCAGCGCTTGGGCAATTCGTCGGGCTGAGCGAAACGACCGGAGGTGATCACCGACCGACCGGCCCTGGCCCCCGTGGCGGCCAGGTCCACCCAGGCAACGGTGTACTCGGCGGTCTGGTCGAGCTCGATCAGGCGGGCGATCGACTCGTCGAGGTTGCGGGTGCGCTCGGCCAGCACCGAGATGCGGGAGGAGGCGATCGGGCGGGCACGGAACGTGGCCTCCTCGATCACCCCGGTCAGCCCCATGCCGCCGACGGTCGCCCAGAACAGCGCCGGCTCGCGGTCGGGGCTGATCGTGCGCCTCTGCCCGTCGGCGGTTCGCAGCACCATCGAGCTGACGTGCGAGCCGAACGAACCCCGGCGGTGGTGGTTCTTGCCGTGGATGTCGGCGGCGATGGCACCGCCCAGGGTGACAAAGCGGGTACCGGGGGTGACCGGCACAAAGAAGCGCCGCGGCACGAGCACTCGCAACAGGGTGTCGATGCTGGTGCCGGCCCGGGCTCGACAGTCGCCCGTGTCGATGTCGAGGTCGACGTCGGTCCACCCGGTGAGGTCGATCACCCGTCCGCCGGAGCGTTGGGCGGCGTCGCCGTAGGACCGGCCCAGGCCCCGGGCCACCATCCCCCGCGACGGTGGGTCGCACAGCGCACGGTCGAGCTCGGCGGCCGATACGGGCGCGAGCACCTCGGCCCGCGTGGGGCTGGTGCGCCCCCAGCCGGTCAGCAGCGCCGATCGGCGCGGCTCAGGTAAGGAGGACACCCGCGCCATACACACCCAACCACACCAACGAGACGATCAGCATTTGGCGATCACGAACCAACACGTACTCCGGTTCGGAACCCTCGCCCCGGTCGACGATCAACACGAAGCGCAACAGCGCCGCCGCAAACGGCGCCAGCGACACCTTGAACAAGACGTCGGCCAGGCCGCCCTGGAGGGCGACGGCCGAATCGAAGGACCACAGGGCATAGCCGATCAGGGCGAGGGAGGCGGCGATGATCTCCACCGATCGCAGGTAGCCGGCGGTGTACTCGGCCAGCACCGGGCGGGCGACGACGGCCCCCTCGCCCAGGTGAAACATCTCGGCGGACCGCTTGCCGGTGACCATCAGCAGCGCCCCGGCCGAGACGACCACGAAAAACCAGGGGGAGATCGGCACGTCGGCGGCCACCGCACCGGCGACGGCGCGCACGACAAAGCCGGCCGCGATCGCCACCAGCTCGATCACGGCCAGGTGCTTGAGCCACAGCGAGTACGCCGTCGTCAGGGCGACGTAGCCCAACAGCACCCACACCAGGTTGGGGCGCAGCAACGAGACGCCGATCGCAGCAGCGAACACGATCAGCCCCCAGGCCACCCCCACGCCAACCGGCACCGCACCCGAAGCGAACGGTCGGTGTCGCTTGCGTGGGTGGATCCGGTCGCGTTCCAGGTCGCGCAGGTCGTTGAGCACGTAGGTGGCGCCCGCCCCCAGGCTGAACGCGACGAACGCGATCACCACCGATGCCAGCCCATCGGCGCTGCCCAGGACGCCCGCGCCCAGCGGCGCGGCCACCACCAGCAGGTTCTTGGTCCACTGCTGGGGACGCAGCGCCCGCAGCAGGCCGACGATCAACGACGGTTGCTTCTCGCTCACCGCTCGGACCGCTGGTCGCTGTTCGCTCACCGCTTGGACAGACGACGCCAGATCGGACCGGGCAACACCGACATCACACCGAAGACACCCTGCAACGCAGCGGGCGCCCAGATCACCCGGTGGTCCTTCAACATGCCGGTCACCGCGGCCTCGGCCACCTCGTCGGGGTCGACGGTGAACGGTTGCTCCTCCATGCCCTCGGTCATGCGGGAACGCACGAACCCGGGACGCAGCACCGACACCCGCACCCCGGAGCCCTCGAGGTCGTCGGACAGGCCGCGGCCAAAGGCGTCCACCCCGGCCTTGGTCGACCCGTACAGGTAGTTGGTCGCTCGAGGACGGATGCCGGCGACCGACGAGATCACCAGCAACCGACCATGGCCCTGCCCCCGCAGGCGGGCGGCGGCGGCCAGGCCGGCGGACACGACACCGGCAAAGTTGACGTTGACCAGGAGCGCGGCGCCGACCGGGTCGTCGACCAGCGACTCCTGATCGCCGAGCTGGCCGTGGGCCAACACGACCAGGTCGAGGTCACCGACGGCCTCCACCGCTGCGGCCACCACCGCCTGGTGGGTCTCGGGGGCCAACGCGTCGAAGGCAACCACGTCGACCGAGGTGGCGCCCGCCCGTTGGAGGTCGGCGCGGGCCTGCACGGTGCGCTCGTCCTCGGGGTCGCGCACCGCCAGCACCACCTGACGCAGGCGACCATCGATCAGCTTGCGGGCGATGGCCAGTGCGATCTCCGACGTACCGCCGAAGATCAGGGCGGTGCGCGGCTCGCCGTGTGCGTCTTCCAAGGCGGGGTCCTTCATCGGCTCGACGTCAGAGCGGGCATGACACTAGTTCCGATGCGTTGTCCGACCCCCAGGTAGTCGCATCGGTCACCCATTTCGTGTCGGCCTCGTGCCAGAATCGACACCGGTGGTCGGGCGCTGGCCAGCCGGTTGGGCCGGGGGGAGTGAGTCCGCTGAAGCAGTCATCGCAGAATCGCACGTCACTGCCCGACCAGGTGTCACTGCCCGACCGGGTGCGGCGCTGTCCGACCGGGTGCGGCGCTGGGGTCCGACCTTTCTGGCCGCGGTCGCCGTTCGGATCGCCTACTGGGTGGTCGTCCAACCCCACTGGATCCCCGATTCCGACGCGGACCAGTACGACAAGATCGCCAGGTCGCTGGCCAACGGCACCGGCTACGGCCTGCAGTTCCCGCAGATCGTGCACCACCCAACCGCGTTCCGGCCACCGCTGCTGCCGCTGCTCTTGACCCCCGGCCACTGGCTGTTCGGCGAGGCGCTGTGGCCCGGGCGGCTGCTCAGCGTGATCCTCGGGAGCACGGTCGTGGTGCTCGCCGGCGTGCTGGCGGCACGCATCGGCGGTCGCCGCGCCGGCTACCTCGCCGCTCTGGTCGTGATGTTCTCGCCCCCACTCCTGGCCAACGACACGATCACCCTCACCGAACCGCTGGCACTGTTGCTGGGCCTGGCGGCGATCCTGCTGCTGGACGAGGGCCGATACCTCCAGGCCGGCTTCGTCACCGGCCTGTTGTTGCTCACCCGCCCCAACGGCTACCTGGTGGTGGCGATCCTGGCGTTGTGGGTGTGGCGCAAGCTGGGCCCCCGGGCCGCAGTCGCGCTGGTCGCCGTCGCCGCATGTGTCCTGGTGCCGTGGCTGGTGCGCAACCGCGTCCAGCTGGGCACGTGGACCCTGAATACCTCCGACGGGTTCACGCTGGCCGCCATCTACGCCCAACCCGCCCAGGCCGCCGGTACTTTTACCGACCCGGTGCTGAGTCCGGCGTTCAGCGACCCGGAGGTTCGCCTGTCCCAGTTCAACGAGGGTGAATGGAACGCGCTACTCACCGATCGGGCCATCGAGGGGATCACCAGCAACCCCGGCTACATCCCCCAGGTCGTCGGCAGCAACCTGCCGGCGTTCTTCGAGATCGACCCGAGCCGTTCGGTCGTCGCCCAGCGGATCGACGGCCGACGCCTCGGTCTGTTGCCGCTCGTGCGACCGTTGTTCTTCCTCACCACGATCCTGGGGCTGGTCGGTCTGGCCAGGCACTGGCGCGACAACCGGGTTCGCGTGATCGCAGCGATCACGGCCCAGTACGTCGTGCTGTCGCTGTTGCTGGTCGCTCCTCCGCGCCTGCGGGCGCCGTTCGACCTGGCCTGCAGCATCGGCCTGGGGCTGTTGCTCGGTTGGTTCGCCGATTGGCGCTGGCCCTCAGACCGGACCCGAACGCTACGGAGCGCCGAGCGAGACGGCCTGGGTCTGCGGCGAGGACCCGGACACCTTGATCGTGGCCCAGCTGAGGTGGCGGGAGTACCGACCGCCGGGATTGCTGCGGGGGCTCTCGTACCCCTTCTGCCAGGTGGCGTAACCCGCTCGAAGAGTCCCGGACGCGTCACGAAAGGCGGTGAGGCCGCCGGGACCGGTGCGCGTGGAGCTGCTGATCAGCATCGGGCCGGCCAGATCGGGTGAACACGGCCCGACCGGGCTCGAGCAGCGGGCGAACCCGGTGTTGTAGCGGGCGGAGTACCACTCGCCTGCCGAGTAGAACAGCAGGTAGGTCCTCGACTTGGGCTCGTAGACCATCGACGGGTTCTCCAGAAACGCCTTGGACGTCATGGTCTTGTCGTCGACTCCGTCGTGCCACGGCGCCGACTGTGACACCAACGTGGTGGGCTTGGCGTTGGTGCCGCCGACCACCGTGCCCGCAGTGTTCAACTTGAGCGCCCCGATGTTGGCCTTCGTGCGCGACAGCGCCACCAGCAGGTACAGCTTGTTGTCCGACCCCCTGATCACCTCTGGGTCGAGCGCACCGCGACCCCACGAGTTCGAACCCCGTTCCTTGGTGAGGCCGCAGTAGATCGGGCTCGACTCGGGCGAGAACGGCCCCATCGGAGAGGTGGCCGAGGCCCGGCCGATGCACTGGTCGTTGGAGCGATCGGTGGCGCCTGCGCGGTGACCGGCGAAGTAGGCCCAGTAGCGGCTGCCGATCTTGATGACCGACGGCGCCCAGATGCCGGCGTTGCCGGGGTTGATCCACCCCGGCCGGGTCGGCATGGCGTCGCGTGCATTGGCCGCCCAGTCCGATTGGCTGGCGCTCAGCGAACCTCGAAAGGTCGTGACCTTGCGCACCGGCAGCTTCTTGTTGTTCGACGATCCGTACAGGTAGGTGGTCGTGCCGGCCACGAGCACGGCCGGATCGGACTGGTCCCACACCCGGGGGGCGGCCGCTGGCTGGCGACGGGCGGGGTTGCCCGGTACGGGACCACAGGCGGCGAGGAGCCATAGGGCAGCACCTGCGGCCGCCCAGCAGCGCCCTCGGCGAAGCTTCAGTGAGGTCATGGGGATCTGCTCTCCGCCAGGGCGACACCCCAACGGTGCCAGCTCGCGAGCAGAAAGTTACCATGAGCGTTCTTCAAGTCACCAGGCCACTTCCCAACCGTATTGCCGGGCGAGGGCGACGCGGCGGTAACATGACCACCACATCCGGGGAGTAGCGCAGCTTGGTTAGCGCGCCACGTTCGGGACGTGGAGGCCGGGAGTTCAAATCTCCCCTCCCCGACTGCGTCCGCCCTGGGGGGTCACGTCAACGTGATCCCCCAGGGCAGCCGTCGCCTCGGGATGGCCCGCTCGTTGTCGATGCCCGGAGTGGGGCTGAGAGACTGGCCCGATGGAGCTCAGCGACGTGCAATCCCTCATGGATCGTCTCTACGGCGAGGCCGACCGCGAGCGCGGCGTGCCGGCCACGGTCGCCTGGCTGTGCGAGGAGCTGGGCGAGCTGGCCCAGGCGGTGCGCAAGGGCACGCGGGACCAACAGGTGCACGAGTTCGGCGACGTGCTCGCCTGGCTGGCGTCGCTGGCCAACCAGTGCGACATCACCTTGGACGAGGCGATGGGGCGCTACGTCACCGACCCGCCGCTGTAGCTGCCGACACCGCCAGCGGGAGTGATACTGCGGTGGACCTGTTGGGTTCAGCCGATCAGCCGAAGCGGCCGCGCTCGACGAGGGCCTCGACGATCTGCACCGTGTTGAGGGCGGCGCCCTTGCGCAGGTTGTCGCCCACGACGAACAGCGCGAGGCCGTGCTCGACGGTGGGGTCGACACGGATGCGTCCGACCAGCGACGGGTCGCGCCCGGCGGCATCCAGCGGCGTGGGCAGGTCACTCAGCTCCACCCCGGGAGCGTCGGCCAGCACCTCGGTGGCCCGCTCGGGGCTGATCGGGCGGGCGAAGCGGGCGTTGATCGACAGGGCGTGGCCGGTGAACACCGGCACGCGCACGCAGGTGCCGGAGACGACGAGGCCGTCGATGCCGAGGATCTTGCGGCTCTCGTTGCGCAGCTTTTGGTCCTCGTCGGTCTCGCCGGAGCCGTCGTCGACGTAGTTCCCGGCCTGGGGCACGACGTTGAAGGCGATCGGCGCCGGAAACTTCTTGGGCGTGAGGCCGTCGGCCAGCGACCCGTCCTCGGTCAGCCCGGTGCGGGTGTCGCCCAGTTGGGTGACCTGCGAGTCGAGCTCGTCCACCCCGGCCAGGCCGGCGCCGGAGGTGGCCTGATAGGTGCTGACGACCAGGTGGGTCAGCTGGGCCTCGGCGTGTAGCGGGCCGAGGACCGGCATGGCGGCCATCGTGGTGCAGTTGGGGTTGGCGATGATCCCAAGCGGCAGGTCGTCCAGCGCGTCGGCGTTGACCTCGGGCACGACGAGCGGCACCCGTGGGTCCATCCGCCAGGCGGACGAGTTGTCGACGACGACCACACCGGCAGCGGCGACCTTGGGCGCCAGCGCCTGCGAGGTGGCTCCGCCGGCGGAAAATAGCGCCACGTCGAGGCCGGTGTAATCGGCCGTGGCGGCATCCTCGACGGTCACCTCGCGTCCGGCCGCCGACAGCACCTTGCCCACCGAGCGGGCGGAGGCGAACAGCCGCAGCTCGTCGATGGGCAGGTGACGGTCGTCGAGCAGGCGTGCGATGACCCCGCCGACCTGACCGGTGGCTCCTACGATTCCTATCTTCATGCCACCCAGGCTAAGCGGTGAGGCCTTGGCACCCAACCAAGTTGCGGGGGGCGGGCCTCAGGCGTCGAACTCGACCGCTTCGTCGCCGTCGCCCAGGCCGAAGCACTTGTGCAGCAACCTGACCGCCCGCTCGGCGTCGACCTGGGCCACCACGCAGCTGATGCGGATCGTCGAGGTCGAGATCATGTCGATGTTGATGTCGTTGTCGGCCAGCGTCTCGAACATGGTGGCCGCCACGCCCGGGTGGGATTTCATCCCGGCGCCGATCACGCTCACCCGGGCGATGTCCGCCGAGGCCGACACGCCGCTGGCGCCGAGCTCGCCCATCAGGGCGGTGGCCTCCTCGAGGGTGACCTCCAGCTCGTCGTGGGGCACGGTGAAGGAGATGTCGGTCTTCTGAGCCTCGGAGGTGTTCTGGACGATCATGTCGACGTTGACGTGACGGTTGGCCAGGGCGCGGAACAGCGTGCCGGCCACGCCGGGGCGGTCCGGCAGGTTGGCGACGGTCACCTTGGCCTGGCTGGGGTCCTGTGTGATCCCACGGATAACGGCTTGTTCCATGTCGGGTTCCTCCTCGACGATCCAGGTGCCCGGCTCCCAGGTGAATGCCGAACGAACGTGCAGTGCCACCCCGTGACGCGAGGCGTATTCGACCGAGCGCATCGCCGGTTTGGGGCAACCGGTCGCAGCCATCTCCAGCATCTCATCGAAGCTGATCCGCTTGATCTTGGTCGCCTCGGGGACCAGACGCGGGTCGGTGGTGAACACCCCGGAGACGTCGGTGTAGAGCTCGCAGCTGTCGGCGCCGAGCATCTCGGCCAATGCAACCGCCGTCGTGTCCGAGCCACCCCGGCCCAGAAACGTCACGTCGCCGTCGGTGGAATAGCCCTGTGACCCGGCGACCACCGGCACCTGGCCGGCGTCGAGGGCCGCTCGGATGCGGTCGCCCTTCACCTCGATGATCTTGGCCGCCATGTGATTGGTGTCGGTGATGAACCCCGCCTGACTGCCGGTGAACGACGCCGATGGCACCCCGATGTCGGCCAGCGCCATCGACACCAGCGCGACCGCCTTGCGCTCGCCGGCGGTGATCAGCATGTCCATCTCGCGGCCCGGGCGCACCGAGGAAACCTCTTCCGCCAACCGCAGCAGGTGGTCGGTCTCCTTGCCCATCGCCGACACGACCAGCACCACGCGGTCGCCTCGACGGCGATAGCGGGCGACGTTGTCGGCCACCTCGCGGATGCGATCGGCATCCGCCACCGAGGTTCCACCGAACTTCTGCACGACGGTATCCACGGGCGGCGAGGCTACACGCCGGGGGCAGTAGCGTGACCCCACGTGGGTACCGAACGCCGTGATCGTCAGAAGGACCAGCACCGCCAGCACCAGGAGTCAGTCCGGGCGGAGCTCAAGCGACAACAGCAGCGCCGCAACCTGATGGGCGGCGCCGCCCTGGTGGCGGTCATCGCCGTGATCGGGGTGGCAGCGTGGGCGCTGTGGGGCGGCGACGACACGGTGAGCACCGCCTCGGGGACGACCGTGGCGGACGCGACCGGCCAGACAGCGTCCGATGCCCCGTGTCCACCTGCGGGGGGCACCGACGAGCGCATCACCAGCTTCGACGGACCGCCGCGGGAATGCATCGACCCGTCCAAGGAGTACTCGGCGGAGTTCGTCACGTCGGCGGGGAATTTTACCGCCTCGCTCGATGCCCAGGCGGCGCCGACGACCGTCAACAACTTCGTGGTATTAGCCCGCTCACACTTCTATGACGGCATCCCGTTCCACCGGGTGGTGCCGGACTTCGTCATTCAGGCGGGCGATCCCACCGACACCGACGACCTCACCCAGTTGGGCGCGGGCGGGCCCGGCTACACCATCCCCGAGGAGCCACCCACCGACGGCGTCTACGACACCTACGACCTGGCGATGGCCAAGACGCAGGAGCCCAACAGCACCGGCTCGCAGTTCTTCGTCGTCACCGGCGACCCGGCTCCCCTCAATTCCAGCCCCACCTACTCGCTGTTCGGCACGGTCACCGACGGCAAGAACGTCGTCGACGCCATCGGCAACGCCCCCGTCGGCGGGCCCAACGGCGACACGCCCGAGAAACCGGTGACGATCGAGTCGGTTCAAATCACCGAGAAGTAGGGCAACCTACGAGGCTCGGCGCAGCTCGGAGGGTAGATCGGACACCTCGGCCCGGTGGCCGTCGATAAACACGGCGACCCTGCCCGGGCCCTCGGCGCTCCAGGTACCGTCGGGCGATCGCAGCAGCGCCGTCTTGGCGTCGAGCCCGACCACCGGCAGCCCGGCGGGTGCCAGCGACACCGTGCGATGCAACGTGTCCTCGGACCACCGCTCGTAGCGGGGCAGCACGGTCAGCGTGTCGATCATGTCGAGGCCCACGGTGAACGCGCCGCCCCGAGGGTCGGGCAACGCATCGCAGAACACCGATGCCGCCTCACCAGCGCCGACCAGCGTCGCCCCGCGCTCGAAGGCCTCGGTGATGCCGTCCCAGAGCGGTGTGTCGAGGAGCACCGAGCGCAGGTGCATCGGCGACCCGCCGCTCAGGTACAGCCACGAGGCCCCGGCCGCCAGGTCGGCCCATTCGGGCTCCATCGCCTGGGCCCGCTTGTACACCGGAAGGACCGTGACCGAGAGCCCGAGCGGCTCGAACGCCCGCCGGGCCGCTTCGACGCGGGCACCGGGGTTTTCATAGGCGGTCGCCGTCGGCAGGACGACCACCTCGGTGGCCGAGGATTCCGCGGCCAGCCGGGCATCCAGGGTGACCCCCTCGGTCCATTCGGCCCCGCCCAACAGCGCCAGCGTTCCGCTCATGTCAGCTCCTTCACCATGGACCGAGATGGTCCCACATCGCCCAGCGTGGCACGCGATGGCGTTTGGTCTGTACCCTCCGGCGCCATGACGACACGCGTGGGCATTATCGGATCGGGAATCATGGGCTCGGGCATCGCCGAGGTGGCGAGCCGGGCCGGCTACGAGGTGGTGCTGCGCTCCCGGAAGCAGGAGAGCGCCGACGCCACGCTGGCCAAGATGGACTCCAGCCTGGCCCGGGCGGTCAGCAAGGGCCGCCTCTCAGAGGAGGAGCACGCAGCCATCCTGGCCCGCGTGACCGCCACCGACGACCTGTCCCAGGTCGCCGACTGCGGACTGGTGATCGAATCGGTCGTCGAGGACCTCGCCACCAAGACCGCCCTGTTCGCCGAGCTCGATCAGGTGTGCGGACCGGACACGATCCTCGCCACCAACACCTCCACCCTGGCGGTCACCGAGATGGCGGTGGCCACCGGGCGCCCCGACAAGGTGTGCGGCATCCATTTCTTCAACCCGGCCTCGGCGATGAAGCTGGTCGAGATCGTGACGCCGATGACGGCCAGCGACGAGACGATCGAGGCCGCCGTTGCCTTCGCCACCAAGTGTGGCAAGGATCCGGTGAAGGTGGCCGACCGGGCCGGGTTCATCGTCAACCACCTGTTGTTCCCGTATCTCAACAACGCCGTTCGCATGCTGGAGAACGGCACCGCCAGCCGCGAGCACATCGACCAGGCGATGATGGGCGGCTGCAACTTCCCGATGGGTCCCCTCGCCCTGCTCGACCTGGTCGGCCTCGACACCTCGGTGGCCATCCTCGACGCCCTCTACGACGAGTTCGGCGACCACCACTACCGGGCGGTGCCGCTGCTGCGCCGCATGGTGACCGCCGGCTACCTGGGTCGGAAGTCCGGCCAGGGCTTCTACGACTACAGCAAGTAGCGAGCGACGGGCGGCGGGCCGGAGTGGAGACCACCTGGAGCTTCCCCCGACCCGACCCCGACGCGGACGACCTGGTGGCGTTCGGCGCCGACCTGGCGCCCCAGACGCTGATCGCCGCCTACGCCGCCGGGTACTTCCCCATGCCGATGAGCGGCCCACTCGAGCGCGTGCGCCTGCGCCGCGCCAACGGTGGGCCCCGAATCGGGTGGTTCTCACCGCAGCAACGCGGCGTGTTGAGGCCCGAGGCGCTGGACATCTCCCACTCGTTGGCCAAATCGACCCGCCGCTACCACCTGAGCGTCGACGCCGACTTCGAGGCGGTGATCGCAGGGTGTGCCGATCCGGCGCGGCGCGGCCGCTGGATCAGCGACGAGATCCTCGAGGCCTACGTTCGCCTGCACCGGTCGGGTCTGGCCCACAGCGTCGAAGTGCGGAACGGCGACGACGAGCTGGTCGGCGGCGTCTACGGCCTCTCGCTGGGGGCGCTGTTCGCCGGCGAATCGATGTTCCACACCGCCAGGGACGGCTCCAAGGTGGCGCTGGTCGGGCTGACGGCCCTCCTCATGGCCGACAGCGAGCCGGGCACCACCCTGATCGACACCCAGTGGGTCACGCCGCATCTGGCCTCCCTGGGCATCGAGGAGTGGGATCGTGAGCGCTACCTCGACGGCCTTCCCGACCTGATCGGCGCCACCGGTCCGGACTTCGCCCGCTGGGCGGGCGACCCCGCCGGATTCACCGAGTTGGCTCGTTCCCGAGCCAAGCGAGGTCGTCATCGGTAGGCTGGACCGATGGGAGTACACCACGTCGCCTACGCCACCGCCGACCTGGACGCCACCCACCGCTTCTACACCGAGGTGATGGGGTTCTCCCTGGTGAAGACGGTCTCGGCGCCGACGCCGGTTGGCGGCTGGGCCAAGCACCTGTTCTACGCAACCGCCCGCGACAGCCACCCGGGCAGTCCGGGCATGATCGCCTTTTGGGACCTGCACGTCCCCGGCATGGACCCGCCCAAGACGGCCGTGTCGACCGACCTGGGCCTGCCCGACTGGGTGAACCACCTGGCCTTCGACGCCATCGACGAGGCCCGCTTCGCCGCCAGGCGCGATGCGATGGTCGCCGCAGGCCTCGAAGTGGTCGAACTCGACCACGAGTTCTGTCGCAGCGTGTACGCCCACGATCCCAACGGCATCCTGGTCGAGTGGTGCCTCGACGTGCGCTCCTTCACCGACGAGGAGGCCACCCGGGCAGAGGCCGACCGTCTGGCCGAGCAGCCCGAGTTCGACGCGCTGCCCGACCTGGTGAGCTATTCGGCGGCCGACCCGGCCACGGTGGGCTGAGCCCTCAGCGGGGTTGGCGGTGCACGGCGACCACGTAGTCGCCGCCCGGGTCGAAGCTCTGGCGGTCCCAGGTGCTCCAGCGTTCGACCGGCTCCAGACCGGCCGCCTCACAATCGGCCTCGAAGCGGTTGAGCGAGTAGCGGTCGGGCTTGAGCTGGAAGCCACAGATCAGTGCCCCGCCGGGCGTGAGGTGCGCCGCCAGGTTGGCGACGGTGGCCGCCTCGGTGCCCGGGGCGAGGAAGATCATCACGTTGCCGGCGGCCACCACCACGTCGAAGCGCCGCAGGGCCCCGAAGCCGTCATCGAAGCTCATCGTTGACACATCGCCCAGGTGCCACTCGCCATCGGGGTCGCCCTCGAGAGCAGCCGTCAGCATTCCGCTGTCGGCGTCCACGCCCACCGTCTCGATGCCGCGACGGCGCAGCTCGATCGCCACCCGGCCGGTTCCACACCCGGCATCGAGCACGCTGCGCGGCTGGAACCCGGCCACGAAGGTCGCTTCGCCATGGACGTCCTCGCCGGCTGCGGCCAGGACGGCGAAGCGAGCGTCGTACTCGGCCCCCCGCGGCGCGTCGGTGTCGTTCCAACGAGAACTCATCGCATGATCCATCCCACTCGGCGATCGACGCGGTCAGCCGATCGTGATGCGACCGTAGATCACACAGAACCCGGCGGCGTCGACCAGCACGATGCTGCCGACCACCGCCACCACCAGCCGACGGCGCCACCCGTCGATGATCCGGGCTCTGGGCCCGGGCCGGGGCATGTACCAATCGGGCAGTAGCTCGTGGTCAACGACGCCGGTCAGCTCGTCAAAGCTGACCGCGTCGTCGGGCAGTTCGTCGGTCGGATCGGCGGCGATCGCCTGCGCGACCAGTTCGTCGTCGGTGACCGACGCAGTATCGACCGATCCAGTGATGTCGCAGAGCACATCGCGAAACTACCGACGCTGCGCCCCGCCGCCGACGCGCCTCCCGCTGGCTGATTCCCATGGGGTTCGTCTGAACCCAGGGACGACACCGGCACGTGCGTCGAGTGTGACCGGACAACCCGAGGAATCGGCGTCGTCAGACGAACAACGCCAAAGCCCCCACAAGAACGACGGCGAAGCTGATCACGACCCCGATGGTCCAGTGCATCGAGCTTTGAACCTCGGCGTGTACGTGCGCCATCAACCGAGTCTCCATGTTGGCGAGCTTCAGGTTCTGATCTGCGAACCCCACCTGCATCGCCGCGGTCAGCTCGACAAACCGCTTATCGACCTCGACAAACCGCTTGTCCACCTCGACAAACCGCTTCTCCACCTCGACCGACTGCTCGTCGAGGTCCGCCTTCGTCGCCGGTTCGGACGCTGCGGTTGAAGGAAGACATGACATCATCTCGACCGCCGCCTCCTCACTCTCCAGCAGATTGCTCAGCCCTCGAAACACTACCGAGCGATTTGGTTCTGTCAACGCCATGTCTTCCCGCCATCCATCGCCTGCTCATGGCCAGGGTAGAAAGCGCGTCTCGGGGCGGCAACGGGGAGCGCGACCCTCGCCAACTCGCAACTACTGGCGACGTGCGGGGGTCCAGGGCTCCTTGGCGTACGCCTCACGCAGCTTGAACTTCAGCACCTTGCGCAGGGTCTCGTTGCGGGGCAGCGCGTCGATCACCTCGAGTTGCTCGGGGATCTTGCGGGTCATCAGCCCGGCGGCGTTCAAATGTGCCGACATCTCGGCAAAGGTGAGGTCGTCGGTGCCGTCGGCCCGCTCGACGATCGCCGCCACCCGCTCCCCCCGATCCTCGTCGGGCAGCCCGATCACGGCGACGTCGCCCACCTTGGGATGGGTGAACAGCAGGTCCTCAACCTCCTTGGCCGAAATGTTCTCACCTTTGCGGATGATCACGTCCTTGAGGCGGCCGGTGAGGGCCAGATGTCCGTCGGGTCGCAGCACACCCAGGTCGCCGGTACGGAACCAGCCATCGTCGTCGAACGCGGCTGCGGTGGCCTCGTCGTCGGTGTAGCCGAGGCACACCATCGGGCCCTTCAGGCGAACCTCGCCCTCGGCGCCGGCGGGCGCCACGTCGCCGCCCTCGGTCACGATGCGGACCTCGCAGCCGGGCACCGGCGCCCCCTCGGTGTTGGCCAGCTGCTCCTCGGTGTCGCGTGGTGACCCCTGGGAGATCATCGGCACCTCGGTCATGCCGTAGCCGTGGCACACCGGCACGCCGATCTCGTCGCGGATGCGGGCGGCGAGCTCGGGCGGCTTGGGCGCCCCGCCGCCCGAGATCAACTTGAGCGTGGGGATGAACTTCTCGCCCGGGGTCTTGGCCTGCTCGGCCAGGAACATCTGGTAGAACGCGGTCGATCCGCCGATCATCGTCACGCCGAAGCGGTTGTAGGTCTCGACCGCCTTCGGCGGGTTGAAGGCCTCGATGAGCACGACCGGAAACCCGGAGTGCAGGCACATGATCAGGTAGTCGGGCCCGGCGATGTGGGCATAGGGAAAGGCCATCGACCCAACGTCATCGGGGCCGAGGTCGACCGCTGCGGCCAGGCCACGACCGCCGGCGAGCAGCGTGGCATCGGTGTGGCGCACGCCCTTGGGCTCCGACGTGGTGCCCGAGGTGTAGTAGATCCAGCGCACGGTGGTCGCCGGATCGGCCGGGGCCACGAACGGGCTGAGGGTGGCCGGGTCGCCGCTGGGGCGGCCATCGGCGAGGTTGAGCACCTCCGGAACGGCGCCGTCGAGCGAGTCGATGACGCCTGCGGCCATGGCGGCGAAGTCGGTGCCCATCCATTCGCCGGGCACGATCACCAGCTCGGGCCGCGTGCGACGGATCGCCACGCCCAGCTCCCGCTCCCGATAGATATGCAGGATCGGGTTCTGCAGCGCACCCAGCCGGGCGAGCGCCAGCGAGATGACGATGGCGTCGATCGTCGTCGGCAGCTGCCAGGTGACCGGCGTGTTCTCGCCGACGCCCATCTCGGCCAGCCCGGCGGCCGTGCGCAGCGCCTCATCGCGCAGCTCGGCACAGCTGATCCGGGTGTCGGATTCGTCGATCAGGGCGATGGCGTCGGGCGACGCCACCGCCCTGGCCTCGACGAGCTCCCAGATCGTTGCGGCGGTTTCCGGTGTGCTCACGCTGTCCCCTTTGCGAGGCGCCAGCGCCCCGAATCGACTGGGGGTGAGAGTAGTTGCTCAGCTGCTGGGCTCAGCGGGAGTGAGCTCAGTGCTCCTCGCGAGCCTCGTTCTCAAACAGCGTGTGGTGGGGCAGGAAGACCAGTCGGCAGGTGCCGGTGGGCCCGGCGCGGTGCTTGGAGATGTTCACCTCGGCCAGCCCGGCATCGGGCGTGTCGGGGTTGTAAACCTCGTCGCGGTATAGGAACAAGACGACGTCGGCGTCCTGCTCGATCGAGCCGGACTCGCGCAGGTCGGACAGCATCGGCCGCTTGTCCGCCCGCTGCTCGAGCGAACGCGATAGCTGGGACAGCGCCAACACCGGCGTATCGATCTCGCGGGCCAGCACCTTCAGCCCACGGCTGATCTCGGCGATCTCGGTCTGGCGGTTCTCCGCCCGACCGGGCCCGCTCATCAGCTGGAGGTAGTCGACGACGATCAGCCCGAGCGAGCCGCCCAGCTCCGACTTCAGGCGGCGGGCCTTGGCCCGCAGCTCCATGACGGTCAGGTTGGCGTTGTCGTCGATCCACAGGTCCGCGTCGCCGAGGCGTCCCAGCGACCGGGTAATGCGCGTCCAGTCCGAGTCGGACACCTTGCCGTTGCGCAGGTGACTCGAGTCGACCCGGGCATCCATCGAGACCAGCCGCTGGGTGAGCTCGAGGTGGCTCATCTCCAGGCTGAAGTACACCGCCGACTTGCCCGCCGACATCGCAGCGTTGCGAGCGATCGCCAACGCCAGCGCGGTCTTGCCCATGGCGGGACGAGCGCCCAGCACGACGAGTGCGCCGGGCTGGAGGCCATAGAGCTTGGTATCGAGGTCGGTGAAGCCGGTCGGCGTGCCGGTGACCGCGCCGGCCTGCTCGTACATCTGCTCGAAGCGGTCGAGCGTGTCGCCGAGCAGGTCGCGCAGGGGCACCAGCGTGTCGGTCACCCGGCGTTGGGCCACCTGGTAGATCAGCGACTCGGCCCGGTCCATCGTCTGCGACACGTCGTCGGCCGGCTGGAAGCCCAGCTCGGAGATCTCCGAGGCGGTGGCGATCAAGCGCCGCAACAGGGCGTTCTCCTCCACCACCTTGGCGTAGTAGGCGGCGTTGGAGACGGCGGCGGCCGAGCCCTGCAGCTCGATGATCGTGCCGACCCCTCCGATGCTGTCCAGCAGCGAGTTGCGGGTCAGCTGGTCGGCGACCAGCACCGAGTCGACCGGCGACCCAGCCGCATACAGGCCGGCGATGGCGTCGAACACGTGGCTGTGCGCTGGCTGGTAAAAGTCGGACGCGTCCAAGCGCTGCAGTGCGTCGCCGATCGCCGCCGGGCTGAGCAACATGGAACCCAGCAGGGACCGTTCGGCCGCCAGGTTGTGGGGGGGTTGGCGCCCACCGCGCCCGGCGGAGGGTCCGGAGCGCTCCGCCCCGTTTCCGGGTCGAGCGTCCGTGTAGTGCGAAGCGGTCGCGGTCATCGTTCCATCATGGTGCCACCCACCGACAACGAACGAAGCCCACAGGGTCGGCTCGGTTGTCCACATCACCTGTGGACGCGACAACCCGATCACCTGCCCAAATCATGGGTGGATGATCGGGTTGATCACAGCTGTGGATGCCGTGTGGATAGACCCGTCGGGGCCCACCCGCCACCGGCGGCTGCCGGTCAGGCCGAGACAACCTCGACGTTGACCGGGAACGACACATCGCTGTGCGGCTGCAACGTGACCGTGTGGCTGCCCAGCGAGCGCAGGTGCTGGTCCTCGAGGTGGATGACCTTGCGATCGACCTCGTAACCGGTCTGCTCGGCGATCGCGTCGGCCACGTCGGCGTTGGTGACCGAACCGAACAGCTTGCCCGACGCACCGGCCTTGGCCGTGATCGTGATCGCTGCGGTGACCAGCTTGGTCGCCATCTCCTCGGCCTGCTCGCGGGCCGCAGCGTCGCGCTGGTCCCGGGCTCGCCGCATCGAGTCGGCCTGAGCCGACGCGCCGGGGGTGGACGGCATGGCCAGGTGCTTGGGAATGAGGTAGTTGCGGGCGTAGCCGTCGGCGACCTCGACCAGGTCGCCGCGCTTGCCCAGGTCGGCCAGATCGGCACGAAGGATCAGCTTCATGACGTCACTTCCTCGGTGCTCGTCTCCACCACTGGGGCCTCGGTGTCGCCGGTGCCGGTGTCCCGGTCCTCCGACGACCCTTCGTCCCGGCCACCGCGATCGCTGCTCTCGCCACGATCACCTCGGTCACCGCGGTCGCCACGATCACCGCGCTCGCCACGATCGCGACCGCCGCCGCGTCCACCGCCGCCACCGCGATGGGTGGTCACGCGGTTGGTGTAGGGCAGGAGGGCCATCTCGCGGGCATTGCGGATGGCGACCGCTATCTGACGCTGCTGCTGGGTATTGTTACCGGTGACCCGACGGGCACGGATCTTGGCCCGATCGGACTGGAAGCGACGCAGCAGGTTGACGTCCTTCCAATCGACGTAGTCGATGCTCTCGGTGTTGAGGATCGACACCTTCTTCTTGGTGCGTCGGGTGGACTCTTTGGGCTTGGGGCGGCGTGGGCGTGCCATTAGAAGGGCTCCTCGTCGTAGTTGTATCCAGCTGGGGGTGCTGCAGGGGGCGGGGCCGCAGCGCTACCGCCGCCGCCTCCTCCTCCGCTGAACCCACCGTCGCCGGGATTACGCTTTTCGTTCTTGGTGATCTCGGCGGATGCCCAGCGCAGGCTGGGTGCCACCTCATCGGCCACGATCTCCACCTTGGAGCGGCGATCGCCTTCGGGGCCGTCCCAGCTGCGCTGGTCCAGGCGACCGGTGACGATCACACGCGTGCCCTTCGGGCAGGACTCCGAGACGTTCTCGCCGAGTTGGGCCCAGGCGACGATGTCAAAGAACGACGTCGCCTCTTCCCACTCGTTGGTCTGGCGATTCTGCCAGCGCCGGTTGACGGCCACCCCGAAGTTGGCGACCGCTTGGCCGCTCGGGGTGAAGCGCAACTCGGGGTCGCGCGTGATGTTTCCGATGATCGTGACGGTGTTCGTCGCCATAGGGGTGCTCCTCAGTCGTCGGCGGCCACGGCGGCCAAGGTCCGGCGTTCGGCCTCGGCGTCGGGCAGGCGGAAGATCTTGTGTCGGACGACGTCGTCGTGCAGTCGAAGGTAGCGTTCCATCGGCTCGAGCTTGGCCGGATCGGCCGTGAAGTCGAAGACGACATAATAACCCTCGGCCTTGTGGTTGATCAGGTAGGCGAACTTACGCCGACCCCACCGGTCGGTCTTGGTCAGTTCACCACCAGCATCGTTGATCAGGGCCTCGACCCGGTCGACGATCACCTTGTTATCGGCGTCGGCAACATCGGTGTCGATGATGACCATCATTTCGTAGGCGCGGTTCATCTCATACCTCCCTGTGGACCACGGCCCATCGGGCCGATCGGACCCCGGAATCTCCGGGGCCAGGGGATCACGCAAGCGAACGAGCGTAGACCGGGCGCAGGTCAGGTTCCTCATCGACACAGCATGACCGCCGACGGTGGCCCTGTCATTGGGTCGCGGTCACCGGGGACCGACCCTCGGATGGCTCGCCTCAGGAGTCCCCGGGGGTGCCGCCGTAGATCGCCAGCGTTTCCGTCGTCTCAGCCGAGGCGTGATAGGTCTCCGCGTCGGCGGGGAACGCCCCCGAGCGCACGTCGGCCACGTACCCGGCGACGGCACCGGTCAGGTGGTCGTAGCCCTCGGCGTAGCGCCGCACAAACTTCGGTGGGCGCGAGGGGTCGAGGCCGAGCAGGTCGGTGAACACCAACACCTGGCCGTCGGTGCCCGCACCGGCGCCGATACCGATCGTGGGAACGCTGACCGATTCGGTCACCAGGTTGGCGACGACATCGGGGATCCCCTCCAACACGATCGAGAAGCAGCCGGCGTGTTCGAGCGCCTTGGCCTCCTCGACCAGCGCCATGGCGGCGTCGGAGGTCTTGGCCTGCACCCGAAAGCCGCCCATGGCGTGCATCGATTGGGGTGTCAGGCCGAGGTGCCCCATCACCGGGATCTCGGCGTCGACGATGGCATCGATCACCGGTACCCGCTTGGCACCACCTTCCAGCTTGATCGCCTGGGCACCGGCGCGCACCAGCGTGGCGGCGTTGCGGACGGCATCGTGGGGCCCGGTGTGATAGCTCATCCAGGGCAGGTCGCCAACGATCAGCGCGCCGGGCTTGGCCCGTGCGACCGCTGCGGTGTGATGGGCCATGTCGTCGATCGTCACCGTCAGGGTGTCGTCGTAGCCAAGGGCCACCATCGCCAGGGAGTCGCCGACGAGGATCAGATCGACCCCTCCAGCGTCGGCGATGCGGGCCGAGGGCGCGTCGTAGGCGGTCACCATGACCAACGGTTCGGCGCCGTCGCGCACCTTACGGGCGCGGATCTGAGGAACGGTCGGACGATCACTCATGTTTCCTCCTTTGGTCCAGCGCCCGAAGGCTGCCGGCCGGATACCCCACCCTAGTGCGGGTGCGGCCTCGGGGGTACCCTCCCCCCGATGAGCACGACGCCTGCCCCCATCACCGAGTGCGAGAACTGCGCCTCGACCGACGTGGACACCGAGCCGGTGCGGCGCGTGTACCTCGATCCCGACGCACCCGACGACCTCGAGGCGGCGAGTGTGGACGACGACATCGAGGCGTGGTGCGCCTCGTGCGTGGCCAACTATCCCCACCTTGGCCAGAGGTAGAGGGAACTAACCGACGTCGGGGGACTCGGCACCATCGGTGCCGGTGGTGGCACCGCCATCGCCGGCCCCGCCATCGGTCGGAGGCTGCTCGGTCCCCTCGGGTGGTGCCGCTGTCGACGGCGGGGCGGTCGGGCCCGACCCTGAAGAACCGGTCGACCCGCCCCCGGTGGTACCACTCGATCCACCGGTGCCCGTCGAGGTTCCGCCGCCGGTCTTGTTGCCGGTTTGAGTGCCGGTCCTCGTGCCGGTCCTGGTGCCGCCGCCTGTCGATGCCGACCCGGTGCCGGAGGTGCCCTTGTCTCGGTCGGGAACCGACGGGACCGGGTTGAACACAGGGACACCCTCGTCGTCGAGCACCAACTCGCCCTTCTCGTCGGTGATCGGGATCCGCTCGAGGGTGGGCCCGACCACGACGTTCGGGCCTCCGTTGGCCGCCGGAAAGTCGCAGCCGGGGTCGTCGTCGGCAATCTGGCTCATCAGGTCGTGCCAGATCCTGGCGGGCACGTTGGAGCCGGTCACCGACTTTTCCCCGTCGACGTTGGTCATGCGCTGCTGACCCTCGGGGTAGCCCATCCACACGACGTTGGCGACGTTGCAGGTGAACCCGGCAAACCATGCGTCGCGGCTGTCCTGGGTCGTACCGGTCTTGCCCGCAGCCTGGGTGTTGGGGAGCGCCGCGTTCTGACCGGAGCCCTGGGCGACCACGCCGCGAAGTGCCGACGACACCGACTTGGCCACCGCCGGGTCCATCACCGATCGCCGGGTGATGTTGCCTTCCCCGCTCGCATCCCACAGTGCGGTTCCGTCGGCGCCATCGATGTGCGACACCAGGAACGGTTCGGTGAAGGTGCCGTCGTTGTCGAAGGTGAGGTAGGCGGCCGCCAGGGCCTCCGGTGACACCTCGCTGGTGCCCAGCACCAGCGACGGGTCGGGGTTGAAGTCGCCCAGGCCCAGGTTGGCGGCCAGCTCGACCACCTTCTCGGGGGTGACCTGCTCCATCATCTGGGCGTAGATCGTGTTGATCGACTTCTTCGTGGCCTCCCGCACCGTCACCCGGCCGGCGTCGACGTAGCCGTAGTTGTCCACGCGCCAGTCGGTGCCGTCGATGTTGGCCTCGGGGACGATGATGCGCGGCGGTCCGTCGAAGGTGCTGTCCAGGTTGTAGCCCTGCTTGATGAACTCGGCGAGCACGATTGGTTTGAACGTCGATCCCGGCTGACGGCCCGAACCGCCGCCCTCGGTGCCCATCGCCAGGTTGACGTTGCTGCGGGCGTAGTCGCGACCACCGACCATCACCCGCACCGCTCCGAGCTTGTCGAGGGTCACCATCGCGCCGTCCGGGTCGCCCGCAGGGTCGGGCAGACGGCCATAGATCGCCGCGTAGGCCTTCTTCTGCCAGTCGGGGTTGATCGTCGTGTAGATGCGGACGCCACCCTCGTTGACCAGGTCGGCCGCGGCGTCGTCGCCGCCGAGCAACTGTTTCGCCTGGGTGCGGGCCTGCGCCAGGATGTACTCGTACCCCACCGCTTTGAGATCGTCGGGGATGGTGAAGTTGCGCGGCGAGTTGCCGTTGGACTCCCCTGCCGAGGGGTCGGTCGTGACGACGAGCAGCTTGGATTCGGTGTCGTAGGTCGACTGCGGGAGGTAGCCCTCCTCGACCATGGCGGCCAACACCGAGTTGCGCACGTTCACCGCTGTCTCTTGATGCTCGGTCGGTTCCGCCCGCGCCGGGTTGCGCACCAGGCCGACCAGAAACGCTGCCTCCGAGGCGGACAGGTCGGCCGCCGGCTTGTCGAAGTACACCCGGGCCGCCGCCTCGATTCCGGTCGCCGAACGCCCGTAGAACGCCTTGTTGAGGTAGTTCTCGAGGATCTTCTCCTTGGGCATGGAGCGCTCGAGCTTCAGCGCCAGCACCGACTCCTGCACCTTGCGCACCAGCGAGCGCTTGTTCTCGAGGTAGGCCAGCTTCACGTACTGCTGGGTGATCGTCGAGCCACCCTGCAAGCTGCCGCCGCCCTTGGAGTTCTGGTACAGGCCGCGGGCGATACCGAACGGGTCGAGGCCCTGGTGCTCGAAGAACTTCCGATCCTCCGACGCAACCACCGCCTGTTTGACCACCAGCGGGATGTCGTCGTAGGCCAACGGAAGGCTCTCGGTGCCCGAGAAGATCTGGCCGGCGGCATTGTCGGCGTCGCACTCGCCGACCGGCACCGACGCATCGCAGATCAACGAGGTGCTCGCCAGCGGGTTCAGCGTCGTTTCGGGCAGTTCCAGCTGGTCGAGCAGGCGCCACACGCCCCCAGCGCCCAGCACGATGACGACCACAGCGGAGTACCAGAGTCGGCGGCTACGCCAGAACAGGCTGCGCTTGGTGGGGGGCGTTTCGGGCATGACCGGACCATTTTGCCCCGTGCGCAGGGCCGACGGGGACCGACCCGTCATCAATGTGCCGTCGGACACTCAGAAACCGGGCCCGGTCACCCTCCCGCAGACGGTTGCCGACGGCGTGAACCCAACAGGTTCACGCCGTCAGCTCAGCTGCGGCACGAGAAAGGTGCGCAGCAGGTGGTTCCACGCACAGGCGGTGCACACTTCGATGACGTAGCACCGGAACTCGCCCTTGCGACGTCCGATCGCCTTGAGTTCCCTGGCCGACGCCACCGCCCGCCCACCCGGCCCGAGCCGTGGACCGAAGACGTAGCGCACCAGGCGCAGGCCGTCGGATGAGGAGCACACCGGGCAGACCCCGTCGGCCGATTCCGAGCAGCCGAGGGCCACCCGCATCAGCTCGCGCTGGGCGTCGCACACCTCGGAGCGCTCGACTTCACCAGCGGCCAGGCTCCGCAGGGTGGACTGCCGCGAGATGCGGTAATCCACCTCACCCGAGGGCGTCGTGCGCCCGGGTAGCTGAGCCCAAAGTTGCTCCATGGGCCGACAACCTACCCGTGGCGACCCCCACCATCGCCCACACCACCGGGGTGCGCGGGTCAGACTGGCAGCGTGTCCAGCCTCGAAAATCGCCCGGCCTTGCGTCGCTCCCGCCGCCATCCCTCCGCCGGCAATCTTGGACCCCGCCCGTTGCTGCTGACCCCTGACGCGCCCGCCCCCGGGCTACCGCCGACCAGCTTTCCCCACGGCCTGAGCCAGCAGACCGACCTGGTCGAGCTCGGCCCCGACCTCGACCACGCCAACCACCAACGCCTGCTCGGCAACCTCAAGGGTCGCCGGGTGCTCGAGCTGGGCATCGGCGGTGGCGCCGGCACCGTCGCCATGGCCCGCGCCGGCGCCCGGGTGATTGCGGTCGAGCCCTCCACCGCCCGGCTGCGGCGCACGCGAGCGCTGGCCGACGAGGCCGAGGTTCGGGTGGAACTCCATCAGGCGGATCTCGCCGACCTGGCGTTCATCCGGGCGGACAGCGTCGACCTGTGCGTGTCGATCTACGCGATGGCCCGGGAGCACGACCTCAGCCGGGTGTTTCGCCAGGTGCACCGGGTGCTGCGGCCCGACGGCGTGTTTCTGGTGTCGCTGCCTCATCCGGTGGCGCACCTCACCGAGCCCGACGACTACGAACGGCCGGTCCTCGCCACCCCGTATCCGTCGGCGGACACGATCAACTGGCGGGTGGCCGGCGAGGTGGGCGAGGTGCTGTTGCACCCGATCTCCGAAGTGTTCACCACCCTGGCCCGCACCAACTTTCGGGTCGATACGCTCGCCGAGCCCTTCCCCGTCCCCGGGTCGGCCAACTCCCAGCACTTTCATCCCGCCCGCCGCTGGCTGCCCGAAACCGTGATCTTCCGGGGCCGCAAGGACGGCGGATAACGCCAAACCCCGAACTCGGGAGCCCGCACGACCGCCAGAGCGCGCTCTGGGCTCCCCACTACGGAAGTATCGGGCCTGGCGTCAGGCGTTCTGGTCGGCCCACCACTTGAGCAGCTCGGCCTCGGCCCGCTCGGGTTCGAGGGGACCCTCGTCGAGGCGCAGCTCCAGCAGGTGGTTGAGTGCACGACCGACCACCGGACCCGGTTCGATGCCGAGCAACTCGATCACCGCCTTGCCGTCGAGATCCGGACGGATGGCGGCCAGCTCCTCCTCGACCGCCAGCACCTCGATCCGCTCCTCGAGCGCGTCCATGCGGCGCGACAGCTCCTGGGCCTTGCGCTGGTTGCGGGTTGTGCAGTCCGAGCGGGTGAGATCGACCAGCCGGTCGAGCAGCGGGCCGGCGTCGCGCACGAAGCGACGCACCGCCGAATCGGTCCAGCCCATCTGGTAGGTGTGGAACCGCAGGTGCAGGTAGACAAGCCGGCTGACGTCGGACACCAGCTCGTTGGAGTACTTCAAGGACCGCATGCGGGCCTTGGTCATGCGGGCCCCGACCACCTCGTGGTGATGAAAGCTCACCTTGCCCGAGGAGAACGATCGGGTGTCCGGCTTGCCCACGTCGTGAAACAGCGCCGCCAGGCGCACGACCAGCTCGGGCTGAGTCTTGGCGACGACCGCGATCGAGTGGGCGAGCACGTCCTTGTGGCGGTGGATCGGGTCCTGCTCGACGCGCAGCGCCGGCAGCTCGGGAAAGAACTGGGCGGCCAGACCGGTGTCGTGAAGAAACCACAGGCCGGGCGAGGGGTCCGGAACGACCACCAGCTTGTTCAGCTCGTCGCGGATGCGTTCGGGGGACACGATCGACAGTCGCTCGGCCATGTCGCGCACCGCCTGGACGACGTCGTCATCGGGCACCAGGTGGTGGGAGGCGATGAAGCGCGCCGCCCGCATCATGCGCAGCGGATCCTCCCCGAAGGACACCTGAGGCCCGGACGGGGTGCGCAGCCGCGAGGCGGCCAGGTCGGCCGCACCGTCGAAGGGGTCGATCAGCTCGGGCGCCGTGCCGGTGACCTCGAGTGCCATCGCGTTGACCGTGAAGTCGCGCCGGGCCAGATCGTCGACGACGTCGGCCGAGAAGGTCACCTCGGGCTTGCGGCTCTCCGGGTGGTACACCTCGGCCCGGTGGGTGGTGATCTCCACGGTCACCCCGGCGGCCATCGCCCCGATGGTGCCGAAGCGTTCGCCCTGGGTCCACAGGGCGTCGGCCCACCCGCCGAGCGTCGCCTTGATCTGCTCGGGCGAGGCGTCGGTCGTGAAGTCGAGGTCCTCGGGCAGGCGGTCGCCGCCCAAGAGCAGGTCGCGCACCGAGCCGCCGACGAGGTACAGGCGATGATCGCGGGCGCTGAAGCGCTCGGCCAGGGGGCGCAGGCTGTCCAGTAAGGACGCCAGTCGGGTCGGGATCACCGCAGCGAGGCTACAAGAGGCTGTCGGGGCTGCAGACAGGCGGGGCCGCAGGGCCTCAGGCCGGCAGGTCGAGGCGGCGGCGCGCCGCGTCGAGGCTGGCGATGACCTCGGCACCCGGGCCGCCCCAGGAGGGCCGGTCGACCGGGGGGAGCCCGGCGTCGGTGATCGTCGAGAGCGTGGCGCGCAACGAATCCCGCAGGGCCTCGAGGTCGTAGCCCCCCTCGAGGAACAGCATGCGCCTGCCGGGCGTCGACCAGCCGAGCAATGCGCCGGTGAGTGCCCCGAAGTCGGCGTCGGTCAACGCCAGCCCGCAAAGGGGGTCGCGCCGGTGGCCGTCGTAGCCCGCCGAGATCAGCACCCACGTGGGGGCAAACGCCTCGATCGCTGCGCCGACCGGGCCCTCGAGCGACGCCAGGTAATGCTCGACGGTGGCACCGCTTGGCAGAGGGATGTTGAGCGTGGTGCCCAGCCCCCGGCCCGCCCCCATCTCCTCGATCCTGCCGGATCCCGGATACTGAGGGAACTCGTGCCAACTCACCATCATCACGTCGTCGCGCCCGTAGAAGATGTCTTGGGTGCCGTTGCCGTGATGGGCATCGAAGTCGGCGATCAGCACCCGCTCGCCGCGCGCTGCCAACGCCGCTGCACTCACGGCCACGTTGTTGAACAGACAGAAGCCCATCGCCGTCGTGGCGGTGGCGTGATGGCCTGGGGGCCGGACCACGCAGAAGGCGGTGTCCAGCTCGGGGGAGGGCGGCCCGGCAGGCTGGGCCGACAGCGTCTCGATCGCGCTCAGCCCAGAGCCCGCTGCGGCGAGCGCTGCTGGCAGCGACGCCGCCACCAGCGGCGTGTCGGCGTCGATCGAGCCGCCTCCCGAGTTGGCCAGCACGCGGATGCGTCCGACGTGCTCGGCACTATGAACCAGCATCAGCTCGGCGTCGGTCGCCGGTCGTGGCTCGATCACCCTCAGGGCGCCCTCAAACTCCGGATCGCGGAGCGCCGCAGCGGTGGCCGTCAGGCGGGCGGCACGCTCCGGGTGCCAACGACCGGTGTCGTGTGCGGCGAAGCGATCGCTGGTGACGACCAGCACCGTCACGGCATGAACCATCGGTTGCGTCGCAGGTGCCTCGGCGATGGCATGTCGATCCTCCCGGGTTCGGGTGCGGTCACCGTAGCGGAGCCAGCACTAACCTCGCGACTGCCATGGCTCGATCCTCCACACTCGCCTGGCGCGGCGAACGCTTTCGGGTGACCCCCTGGCGTGGCGAGGGTGTTGTCGCCCACCTGTCGATCGATGCCCGCGGTGCACACCCCACCACCACGGGCGTGGGTCGATGCGTCGCCGAGGCAACCGAACGAGGCTTCGAGCGCATCTTGACCGCCGCCCTCCACGACGACGATCTCCATCCGTTCGTTCAGCATGGGTTCGAGCCGGTCGAGGAGCTGATCGTGCTCGCCCACGACCTGGCCACCCTGCCGACTGCGCCGACCTACCGGGTGCGCTCGTTTCGTCTCCGCTACCGCAGCGAGGTACTCGCCGTCGACGAGCGCGCCTTCCAGCAATTCTGGCAGCTGGACTCGGCCGGCCTCGATGAGGCCTTCGGGGCGACGCCCCGGGCCCGCGGGCGGCTGGTGAGGGATCACCACTCGGTCATCGCCTACAGCGTGGTCGGACTGTCCGGGTCCGAAGCCTTCATCCAGCGTCTGGCGGTCGACCCGGACCACCAGGGAGTGGGCCTGGGCCGGGCGCTGACCGTCGACGGCCTGGCCTGGGCCAAGTCGCACATGGCCGGGGTGGCCTTCGTCAACACTCAGCGCTCGAACTCCGCCGCCCTCGAGCTGTACGACAAGCTGGGGTTCCAGCGCCGGTCGCGGCCGTTGACCGTGATGGGCCTGTGGCTCGACGATCGCCCCGACGACGCTGCGGCGGGCCGATGAACCTCGGCCCGGCGGTGCCCCGGCCATGCGGCCGACGCCCCCTGATGGCGCGTCTGAAGGTGGGCGTCGGCCTCGCAGTGGGGTTAGGCCTCGGCCTGCTCGCCGGCCCCCTCCCCGCGGCGCAGGCCGGTACCGGGGTAGCCGGGCGCGCCCCCTCCGCGCCACCGCTGCGCATCGTCGACACGTCGACCTTCGTCCCCGCCGACGGGACGTTCAGCTTCGGCGTCGATACCGCCGACCTCCGCCTCACCGACGAGCTGGCCTGGACGGTGCACAGCCTCATCCCCAACACGACCGAAGCGATCGAGTCGGCGCTCGACGGCGAGCCCGGCCCGCCACTCCGATCCGAACAACGAGCCACCATCGCCGAGCTCGGACTGGTCGGCGGTCAAGTGCCCGATTCCACCCCGGGGGACGGTCGCCGCAACGCCACCGTCACCATCCCGGTGCGCTCGAAGGCCGGCGACAGCGACCGGGTCTTCCTGCCCGACGCCGGCATCTATCCGGTCAGCGTCCGACTGCTCCAGGACGGCGACGAGCTCGACACCGTCACGCTGCCACTCATTCGTCTCGGTCGCTCCCCCACCGATCGTCCCCGCCTGGTTCATCTGATTCGCACGATCTCCGGTGGACCCTCGCTACAACTCGACGGCGCCGCCAAGCCCTCGACCGGCGACCTGACCGAGCTGAGAGCGCTGACCGAACAGCTCGCCACCGTGCCCGCCGATGCCGACACATCGGCGCTGTCGGTGTCGTTGCCGGCCGAACTGCTCGACACCCTGGCCATCGCCGGGTCCCCCGAGGAGGCACAGGTCGTCGACGGGCTGGCGAAAGTGGCCGATCGTGCCACCTGGTTGTCCTCCCCGTATGTGCCCCTCAACCTGGGGGTGTGGGCAGCCGCCGACGTCGCCCAGAATCCGGCGCTGACGATCAGCTACGACGTGGCGCAGCGGCGGCTGTCCGACCTGCTCGACGTCGAGGTGAACGATGCCCTCGTTCCGCCGGACTGGACGCTGGCCGCGCCCACAGTCGGGTTCCTCGCCGACCGGGGCGCCACGACCGTGCTCCTCGATCCCAACGTCGTCCGTTCTGGAGACCAACCCGGCGCTGCGACGTCGGTGGAAGGCACGACGGTGAACGCCGCCGACCGTCGGACGCGCCAGACCGAGCAACCCGAGGACACCAACACGGGCAGCGTCAAGGCGTCGCTGCCGGCGCTGACGGTGAGCGACTTCGACCTCACAACCGAGACTGATCGATCGGATGCCGACCCCGACACGAACCCCACGGTGGATGCCGTCGGGGTGGCCCGGCAGCTGGCGCTGCTCAGCGCCGCGCCCCTGGCCAACGAGGAACGGCTCGGCGACCCGACCGACGGGTCCGACGCCGACCGGCCCACCGGCCCCTTCGACGTCGTGGCGCTGCGCGTGCCCGACTCCTTGGCCGACGGGCAGCTCGGAGCGCTCGTCGCCTCGTTGAGCGAGGCGACGGGCGTGCTCGCCCCGGTCGACGCCGACGGGCTCGTCAAGGCGGTCGGTCGAGCCAGCTCCGCTTCGAGATCAAACGGGGGGCCACCCAAGGAGTCGGAGGTCGTCCTGCGCAACGCCACCGTCACCCAGTTCGGGGCCTTGGAGTTCGCCACCTACCGGGGTCAGCAGGCGGTCAACGCGGCGTCAACGCTCGACCCGGGCAACGAGGCGGCCGAGCTGGCACAGCGCCAGCTGCTGGTGGCGCCCCACCTCGGCCTGTCCCCCGACGAGTCCGAGGCCTACGCGTTGGCCGGCCGCGGCGGGGCCCAGGCGGTGCTCGACTCGGTGTCGCTGGGCGACCTGTCCACGATCACGCTCGCAGCCCGCCGAAGCAAGGTTCCCTTTCGGTTCCGCAACGAACTGGCCGACCCCGTCACCGTCTCGCTTCGCGTTCAATCCGACCGCCTGAAGTTCACCGACGCCGACCCTGACGGACGCATCGAGCTGACGCTGCCACCTGGCGCCTCCACATCGGAGGTCTCGGTCGAGGTCGTCACCTCGGGCGTATTCAGCGTCACCGCCGACGTCCTGACGCCGACGGGATCCGACGTGATCGAACGCCAGGAGTTTCAGGTTCGCTCGCGCGCCTTTTCGGGGGTGGGTGTGACGCTGTCGGTGGCGTCCCTCGCCGTGTTGGCCCTGTGGTGGATCCGCACCGCACGAGCAAAGCGTCACGCCGAAGGCCAGTGATGGCCCAGCCGAGCACCGCTCGGCCAGTAACCTTCACCCCCATGCCCGGGAACGCCACCGACTCGCCGTCCCCGTCGGCCGATTATCCTGCGGGAACGATGCTCGGCGAGCGCTATCGCCTGGAGCGCAAGGTGGGCACCGGTGGCATGGCCCAGGTGTGGGAGGCCTCCGATCTGGTCCTGGATCGCCGGGTGGCGGTCAAGATCCTCCACCCCCACCTGGCGACCGACACCTCGGTCACCCGCTTCCGGCGCGAGGCGATCGCGGCGGCCCGCCTGGCCCATCCCAACGTCGTTTCGATCTTCGACACGATCTCCGCCGACGGGGTCGAGGCGATCGTCATGGAGCTGGTCGACGGCACCACCCTGCGGCGTCACCTCGACCGTCACGAGCGCCTCAGCCCCGACGATGCACTGCACATTGGCACCTCGGTGTGCGACGCCCTGGCTGCCGCCCATGGGTCGCACCTGGTCCATCGCGACATCAAACCGGCCAACATCTTGTTGTGCCGGGACGGCAGGGTGAAGATCGCCGATTTCGGCATCGCCAAGGCCGCCGTCGGCGACGGCCTGACCCGGGAGGGCACGCTGGTGGGCACCGCCGCCTACCTGGCCCCAGAGCAGGTGGAAGGCTTGGGAGTGGACGGTCGAACCGACCTGTACGCGCTCGGCTTGGTGCTCTACGAGGCGCTGACCGGCTCGCTGCCCTTCACCGGTGACAGCGACGCAGCCGTGGCGCTGGCCCGGCTGCGCGTGACGCCACCCAACGCACATCGCGTGCGCAGCGCCGTTCCTCGGGCGACCGCCGGCGTGATTGCGAAGTCCCTGGCCAAGGAGCCCGACGACCGCTACCAGGACGCCGCGTCGATGCGCCGGGCGCTGCTCGAGGCCGGCACCGGCGATCTGGGCACGCTGGAGGCGATGCCCGTCGCCGAACCGGGTGGCGACGACCGGACCCCGACCAACGAGACCTCGAACTTCTCCACCGAGCGCCGCTGGCTGGTGCCGGCCTTGGTGATCGCCTTGGTCGGATCGGCCCTGATGATTGCGTATGCGCTGCTCAGCGGAGGCGGCGATCAGGCCGACCTGATCGGTCCCGCTGACGACGCGCCGCCCGCTGTCGCCAAGATCATCGGAGCCCAGGATGTCGATCCCAACGGCGACGACGCCGAGCACGCAGACGAACTCCCCAACAGCTTCGATCAAAACGACGAGACGTTCTGGTCCACCGAGAGCTACGGGTCGGCCAACCTGGGTAACAAGCCCGGCGTCGGCATCGGCTGGGTCGTCAAGCCCGCTCAGATCGAACGCCTCAACCTCACGACCACATCGACGGGATGGTCGGCCGATGTCTACGTGCTCGAACGCCAACAGGACCTGGTGGACTTCGACCCCGAGGCCAACGTGGTCGCAACCTCGATTGGTCCGGTGACCACCGGGACGGTCGAGCTCAACCTGCAGGCGAGACAGGGCGAGGTTGTCCTGTTGTGGATCACCGACCTGGGCGACGCCGAATCGGGCCAGGATCTGCCGTATTCGGTCCGGATCAACGAGGCCGAGATCCTTGTCACCCAGGGGTGAGCCCGGCCGCCGACCGCCGCACCGACGACCATGCGGTCGATGCCGGCCTGGTCCGATCGGCCCAGGCCGGAGACCGTGCGGCGATGGAGCGACTGCTGCGCCGCCATCACGACCGGCTCCATGCGGTCTGTTGCGGCGTGGTCGGACAAAGCGATGCCGACGACGCCACCCAGGCGACACTCATGTCGATCGTGGGGGGCCTCGCCCGATTTGATCACCGGGCCCGCTTCAGCACCTGGAGCCACCGCATCGCGGTCAACGCCGCACTCGACGAGCTGCGGCGGCGCGCACGCCGGCCCCAACCCCACGATCCCATCGAGGGTGGCGGTGACGCCCGGCATCCCCATCGGCGGGAACTCGAAGCCCTGCGCGCAACGTCCAAGCAGCCAATGGACCCACGTGCCGATGCCCCGGAGGGCAGTCTCGACCATGGCGACCCGGCGCAGCGGGTCGTCGATCGTCAAGTGGTCGAGGCCGCCCTGGCCGGCCTGAGCGACGACTTCCGGGTCCCCCTGGTGCTCGCCGAATACGGCGCCCTGGAATACGCCGAGATCGCCGAGGCGCTCGAGATCCCGGTGGGCACCGTGCGCAGCCGGATCGCCCGGGCCCGTCGACAGCTGGGGTTCTACGGGGAGTCGCTGCGATGACCGATCGAACACGGCCCTCAAACGGGCTCGGGACCCCGCCGCAACCCGACGCCAGCGCCCGAGAGCGGGCCATCGCCGACGCTTTGGCCCACTTTGACGACCTGATCGTCGACGGCGTCCTCACCCCCGCAGGTGAGGCCGACGTTGCTGCCGAAGCCGAGGGTGGTGACGACCTGGACCGTCGTCGCCGGGCGAAGGGCCGACGTCGGAGCGCTCCGCAGCGCTGGCTGGCCGCTGCGGCGGTCCTGCTGGTCCTTGGCGCCGGCGGCGCCCTCGCCGCTCAGGTGATCGGTGGCTCCGGAGAACAGATGACCAGCGAGGCCAGCGACCAGGCCGAAGGGGGCGCCACCAACGCCGACGAGGCTGCCCGGGCGGAACGCGGCGTAGCCGATCAGACCAAAGCGGGCGGCGCCGAACCCGCAGCCGAAGCCGCACCCGAGGCCGCCGCCCAGGCCCTCGCAACGCTTCCCGAGTGGCTGTGCGAGCTGACCGCACGCCTGGGTGTGGACGTGTGCGCGCGGTGAGCGGCGGGCCGTTCGGCCCCACGGTAGGCACCGGGTCCCCAACTCCTCGTAGGCTGGGATCATGGCCAAGCCGTCTGCCACCACATCCAAACCCGTCACCACGGGTGCTACCACCCCTCAGCCGTCCGCCGACGGCACCGATGCCCACTGGGCCGACCAGATCGCCGACCTGATCGTCGACGGGGTCGATCGGGTGCGCGACCGCACGGTCACCCCGGCGCAGGCGTTGGCCAAGTACGTCGTCTATGGAGTGATCGTCGCAGTCCTCGCGCTGCCCCTCCTCGTGTTGACGCTCGTTTTGCTGGTTCGGGTGTTGGATGCCTTCATCCCAAGTGGCGTCTGGGCTCCCTACCTCATCCTTGGCGCGGTCTTCGTCATCGCCGGGGCCCTCCTCTGGTCGAAACGGTCGAAATGAGCATCATTCATCGCAAGGTCCTCATCATCGGCTCGGGTCCCGCCGGTCTCACCGCAGGCATCTACACCTCCCGGGCCCAGCTGCAACCGTTGCTCGTCGAGGGTGAGCCGTCCTCGACCTCGGATCAGCCGGGCGGCCAGTTGATGCTGACCACCGAGGTCGAGAACTTTCCCGGCTTTCCCAACCAGGTGCAGGGCCCGGAGCTGATGCTCGCCATGCGCGAACAGGCCAAGCACTTCGGCACCGAGATCATCACCGCAAAGATCACCAGGGTCGACCTGTCCGGCCCGCCACACCGCCTGTGGGTCGGCGACCCCGATGCCCCCGAGCCCACCTACACCGCCGATGCCGTCATCGTGTCCACCGGAGCACAGGCGTTGATGCTCGGGATCGACGCCGAATGGGACCTGATGGGACGCGGCGTGTCGACGTGTGCCACCTGTGACGGGTTTTTCTTCCGAGGCCGCGACGTCGCTGTGGTCGGCGGAGGCGACTCGGCGATGGAGGAGGCCCTCTTCCTCGCACGCATGGCAGGCTCGGTCACGGTGATCCACCGTCGCGACGAGCTGCGCGCCTCCAAGATCATGGCCGAGCGCGCCATGGAACACCCCAAGATCAAGTTCATGTGGAACACGGTGGTCGAGGACCTGGTCGGTGACGAGACGCTCGAGGCGGTCAAGCTTCGTGACCTCACCACCGACGCTGTCTCCACCGTGCCGATGGCCGGATTCTTCGTCGCCATCGGTCACCGTCCAAACACCGACCTGTTCCTCGGCCAGCTGGCCACCGACGACGACGGCTACATCGAGACCGTCGCCGACGGAACCCGCACGTCGGTCGAAGGCGTGTTTGCCTGCGGCGACGTTCAGGACGAGACGTACCGCCAGGCGATCACCGCCGCAGGAAGCGGTTGCATGGCAGCGATCGACGCCGAGCGCTGGCTGGAGACCCGGGGAGAGTGACCCCCGGGGAATGCCAAGGGTGACGCGCCGGTTACACAGGGCGACCCCATCTTGGAAACCCCCAATCTGAAAGAGGACCGATGGCTGCAGGAATCACTCATCTCACCCAGGCAAACTTCACCGAAGAGGTCGCTGGTAGCGACACGCCTGTGTTGGTGGACTTCTGGGCCGAATGGTGCGGGCCGTGCAAGATGATCGCTCCTGTGCTTGAGGAGATCGCCCAAGAGCATGCCGGCAAGATCCGCATCGCCAAGGTGGACGTCGACTCCGAGCAGACCCTGGCCATGCGCTTCGGCATTCAGGGCATCCCCACCATGATCGTCTTCTCCGGCGGCGAGCCCGACCTGCGCATCACCGGCGCCATGGGCAAGCCACAGCTGGAAGACAAGCTCGCCAGCTACCTGTAACCACCTGGGTTGCCCACTGTTTCGGTCGTTGTCCCCGAAGAGACCACAGGGTTATCCACAGCTGTGGAGGACGACCTGGGTTACTCGTCGCCGATCACGATCCGGTAAAGCCGCTCCAGGTCGTCCAGGTCGGCAAACTCGACCAGGATGCGCCCTCTCTTGGCGGAGAGTTCGACCGCCACCGACGTCGACAGCCGGTCGGACAGCAACTGTTCCAGCTCGAGCACGCCGGCGGGACGATCCTCCGGTGCAAGGTCGGGCTCGTTGGTCGTCGACCCGTTCTGGCGATGGTCGGTAGCGGGCGAGTTGGGCCGTGGACGCCCCCGACCGCTTGGGACCCGCTCGGCCAGATCGTGGCGCGCCCGCACCAGTTCCTCAACCGCCCGCACCGACAGTTCCTCGTCGACGGCGCGCTGGGCCACCGACGTCTGCGATGGCTCGTCGGGCAGCGACAGCACCGCTCGCGCCGCCCCGGCACTGAGCGCTCCGTCCCGGACGAGCCGCTGGATCTCGGCGGGCAACTGAAGCAGGCGCAACAGGTTGGTGACCGCCGGTCGGCTGCGCCCCAACCGGGCTGCGGCGGCCGAGTGTGACAACCCAAACTCATCCATCAACTGCTGGATGCCGACCGCTTCCTCCAACGGGTTGAGGTCTTCCCGGTGCAGGTTCTCGACCAGCGCCTCTTCCAGCGCGGCTTGGTCGTCGCCGTGGCGCACGAGCACCGGCACGGTACTCAGTCCGGCGCGACGTGCCGCCCGCCAGCGTCGCTCGCCGGCGATGAGGTGATAGGTCCCGTGATCTGCCGGCCGCACCAGCAGCGGTTGGAGCACGCCAAGCGCCTCGATCGAGGCGGCCAACCCACCAAGTGCCTCATCATCAAAGTCCACGCGCGGTTGGTACGGGTTGGCTCGGATGTCGTCGAGGGGTACCTCCTGCACCCCCTGCGGAACGGAAGCGGAACCAGCATCGGACACCACCTCGGCGTCTGTTGAGGGTTCGGCTTCTTCCATCGGCGGAATCAGGGAATCCAGTCCCCGTCCCAATGCACTACGGCGCCCCACGTTCATGAACCTCCCTGGCCAGTTCCCGATAGGCCACGGCGGCACGGGAAGACGTATCGAACAGCGTGATCGGCATGCCGTAGGAGGGTGCCTCCGACAGGCGAACGCTCCGGGGGATGACATTGCGGCACACCTTGTCGCCGAAGTGCTCGCGCACCTGAGTTGCGACCTCGTCGGACAGGCGGGTCCGGCCGTCGTACATCGTCAGCACCAGGTTGCCAAGCTTCAGATCGGGGTGCAGGTTGCGCTGAACCTGGTCGATATTGCGGATCAACTGTCCCAACCCCTCCAGTGCGTAGTACTCGCATTGGATCGGCACCAGCACCTCCGAAGCGGCGGCGAAGGCGTTGACCGTGAGCAGCCCCAGCGAAGGTGGGCAGTCGATCAGCACGTAGTCGAAGCGGTCGACCACCGAGTCGATGGCTCGCTTCAACCGCTGCTCTCGGCTGAAGGCCGGAACGAGCTCGATCTCGGCGCCCGCGAGATCGAGGTTGGAGGGTGCGACGAACAGGCCCTTCACCGAGGTGGGCTCGATGCAGTCCTCCATCGGCTGGTCGTGCAACAGCACGTCGTACATCGACACGTCGACCGTTCGGCTGTCCAGCCCGAGTCCGGTCGAGGCGTTTCCCTGAGGGTCGAGGTCGACCACCAACACCCGCAGGTCCAACTCGGCGAGCGTCGCTCCCAAGTTGACCGTGGTCGTGGTCTTGCCCACGCCGCCTTTCTGATTGGCGATGGCGATGACACGCGGCGTCTGCGTCGGCTCGGCAGCACGCCCGTCCGTTGCGTTGACCTCAACTTGGCGATGGTCGAGTACTTCCTCGCTCACGCTGGCCATCCTTCTCGGCTCAATGCCTGTCGTGGTCGAACCGGTCTCCGCCTCAAGTTCAACCGATCGCTCCTGAGGTTACGGCATCCCTGATGAATGCTGGTGCATCCCACCCAGATAATGACGGCGGACGGGCTGCGTTCAGCGAAACGTTCCACGTGAAACCGAAACGCCTCCTGGGGCGATGCCACTCGGGCGTACGGGCGAGCCCGGTCTTGATGGTTTCACGTGAAACGCACGATCGGTCGCCGAACCGATCCTCGGTCAACTTAGGAGAACCCTGGAACCGGGACAGGAACGTTCGATGACATGGTGGTGCCGTTACCCAACTGACCAAAATAGTTGTACCCCCAACAGGACACGGCTTCGTCGTCGACAATGACGCACGTGTGGCCGGTGCCCGCCGCCAGGTCCGTGACTCCGGTGATCCCTGGGACGGCGATGGGCGCGATCGATTCGTCGTTTGTGCCGTTGCCCAGCTGCCCGAACCAGTTGGACCCCCAACACGACATGTCACCATTGCCCAGGATCGCGCAGGTGTGCCGATCGCCGGCGATCAGGGCGGTCGCGTCGGTCATGCCGGCGACCGCAACCGGCACCAACGCGTACGAGGGCCGCACGCCGTCGCCGAGTTGGCCGTAACCACCCTGCCCCCAACAGACCGCTCCGCCGCCATCCACGATCGCGCACGCGTGGGCGTAGCCGACGGCCAGCCCGGTGGCATTGCTGAGACCGCTGACCTCAACCGGCACATTGGAGAACCAGGAGGCCGTGCCGTTGCCGAGCTGACCCCATTGGTTGATCCCCCAACACGACACCCCGCCGTCGGCGAGCAGCGCACACGAGTGATAGCCGTGTGAGGCGATGGCGGTGGCGTCGGTGATGCCGGTGACCGGGATGGGCACGCTCGAGTCGATGGTCGTGCCGTCGCCGAGAAGGCCGTAGTCGTTGCGCCCCCAGCAGGAGACCCCGCCGTCAGCGAGCAGCGCACACGAGTGGGAGTTGCCGATGGCCACGGCGGTGGCATCGGTGATGCCGGTGACCAGGACGGGCACGCTCGAATCGGTCGTCGTGCCGTTACCCAGCTGACCCTCGCCGTTGAAACCCCAACACGACACCCCACCGTCAGCGAGTAGCGCACACGTCTGGAAGTTGCTGGCCGCGATGGCGGTGGCATTGGCAATGCCAATCACTGCGACGGGCACCCTCGAATCGGTGGTCGTACCGTCTCCGAGCGCCCCAGTGAAGTTCTCGCCCCAACACGACACGGTGCCATCACCACGCAGTGCACACGAATGGTCGCCACCAGCAGCGACGGCGATGATCGGCTCGGGAGGGGGCGAACCGGTGCACCCAACAACCAGAAGAACGGTCGCCAGGACCGCCATGAACCAACGGACACGCATAATTGCTCCCCTTGTCAGACGTCACCCAGCGAAGTGAACACCATCAGGACAACCCTGGAACCGGGACAGGAACGTTCGACGACATGGTGGTGCCGTTACCCAATTGACCAGAGGCGTTGTACCCCCAACAGGACGCGGCTTCGTCGTCGACAATGACGCACGTGTGGCCGGTGCCCGCCGCCAGGTCCGTGACTCCGGTGATCCCTGGGACGGCGATGGGCGCGATCGATTCGTCGTTTGTGCCGTTGCCCAGCTGCCCGAACCAGTTGGACCCCCAACACGACATGTCACCATTGCCCAGGATCGCGCAGGTGTGCCGATCGCCGGCGATCAGGGCGGTCGCGTCGGTCATGCCGCTGACCGCAACCGGCACCAGCGCGAACGAGGGCCGCACGCCGTCGCCGAGTTGGCCGTAACCACCCTGCCCCCAACAGGCCGCCCCGCCGCCACCTACGATCGCACACGAGTGGTAGTAACCGACGGCGAGGTCGGTGGCGTCGGTGAGACCGGTGACCGCAACCGGCACATTGGACTGGAGACTCGTGCCGTTGCCCAGCTGGCCGTAGTTGTTGCCCCCCCAACACTCCACCCCGCCGTCGGCGAGCACGGCGCACGAGTGAAAGGCGTTTGCGGCCAAGGCGGTGGCGTTGGTGATGCCGGTGACCGGGACGGGAACGGTGGAGAGGGGGACGGTCGTGCCGTTGCCGAGCTCGCCGTTGACGTTATAGCCCCAGCACGACACCCCGCCGTCAGCGAGCAGCGCACACGAATGGGTGTTGCCGATGGCCACGGCGGTGGCGTTGGTGACGCCGGTGACCGGGACGGGCACGCTCGAGGCGGTCGTCGTGCCGTTACCGAGCTGACCCTGGCCGTTGAAACCCCAACAGGACACCCGCCCATCGGCGTGGAGCGCACACGACTGATAGTCGCTGTTGGTGACGGCGATGGCGTCGGTGATGCCGACGACTCCGACGGGCACGCTCGATCCGGTCGTCGTGCCGTCGCCGAGCCAGCCGGCGGCGTTGTCGCCCCAACAGGCCACCGTGCCATTGCCGCGCACGACACACGTGTGGTTGCCGCCGGCGGAGATCCCAACGACCGGACCGGCAGGGGGTTGACCGGTGCACCCAACAACCAGAAAGACCGTCGCCAGGACCACTGCGAACAAGCGAACACGCATGATTGCTCCCCCTTGTCGGACACCCATCGGGGCCGTCAGCGGATCCTAATACCCTGCCGCGGGATGTTTCACGTGAAACGCGACGATGCCCCGGCACGGTGACCGGGGCATCGCTTCGTACTCTGAACTTGTGGGTGCCGATCAGGCCGGGCGGATCACCACGCGGCGGTCACGGCCCTGGCCCTCGGACTCGGTGCGAACGCCGTCGACGGCGTTGACGGCGTCGTGCACGATCTTGCGGTCGATCGAACCCATCGGCTCCAGCACCAGCGCATCGCCGGACTCGGCCACCTGGCGGGCCAGGTCACCACCGAAGCCCTCGAGCGCTTCGCGTCGCAGGCCCTTGTAACCGGCGACGTCGACACCAAGGCGCACCTCGGTGCCACCCTTTGCCACCTTCAGCATCACGGCCTTGGACAGCTCGAGCACCGCGTCGGCAGTGGCGCCGCGATGGCCCACCATCACGCCGAGATCATCACCGGCCACCGTCACATCGACACGGTCACCGTCGATCTCGCTGCTGGTGGTGACGGTCTGCCCTGCGGCGGACATGAGCCCACCGAGGAACTCTTCGACGGTGGAGGCCACCTCGTCGGCCGTCATCGGGTCGGGCGTGGGCCCGTCGTCTGTGGTCGCTGTGTCGCGGTCCCGGCCGGCGGGGCGCTGACGACGCTGGCCGCCGGAGCGTCCACTGTCGCTGCGGCCGCTGCCGGATCCGCCACCGGTCTGACCGGCGGCGGTGTCGCTCTGCTCGGCCGGAGCTGACGTTGGGCTCTGCTTGGCCTGGGCCTGCTTGGCCGGCGCCTTCGCGCCACCGTCGTTGCGCGATCCACCCTTGCGACGACGCTCTTCCTTCGCCGGAGCCGCCACCGGGGCGACACGGGCACGAATGCGGGCCATCGACTTCACACGGCCAAACATCGAGACGCTCGGGTGCTCGAGCACCTCGATCTCCGCCTCCGATTCGTGCACACCCAGCTTGTCGAGAGCCTGATCACGGGCCTCCTCGATCGTCTTGCCGGTCAGTTCGATCCACTCCATAGCTACTTCCCTTGTTCGTCCCCTGAGCGGGGGTCTCCTGATCGGCGGCCTGTGCCGCCGGTTGTGCTTTTCCCACCAGATGTGGTTGCCGAGGTCCGTCGAGCGCTACCGCTCTTCGCTCGGCTGGGTGTGTTACGCGTGCGGCCCTTGGGGGCCGTACCCGACTTGGTAGGCCGGCCCGCCACAGCGGGCTTGGAGCCGTTCGACTTGGCCTTGGCGCTCTCGCTGCGGGGGTTGGGGGCCTTCTTCTTCGCCTTGGCGTCGGCTTCGGCCTCGGTGAGATGTCCCTTGCCCTTGCCCGGCACATGATGCACGCCGGGGCCGTCCTTCCCGTAGAGCTCCTTGGTGATGTAGCTCTGGGTGCCGATCCGCATCAGCCCCTGCACGCCCCAGTACACGGCCAGAGCACCGGCGAAGTTGAAGGCGAACACCGGCAACACGAACGGCATGACCTTGAGGATCATCGCCTGGGTAGGGTTGGCGTTTGCCGCCGGGTTGCGGGCCTGGATCTGACGGTTCTGGATCACCTGGATGACCAGGATCAGAATCAACAACACCAGGTAGGGCGCAAACGACACGAAGCCCTGGGCCCAGGCCTCGGCCGGCGTCTTCGCCAGGTCGAGCGTGAACACCCGGTTGAAGAACGGCATCGTGTTCTGAGTGCTCAGGGTCTTATAGAACGCCGTGGCCGTGTTGACGTGCTCGGGGTTGAAGGTCTGGTCGGTGAACACCCAGGACGTCAGGGGCGACGTGTTGTTGGCTACCTGCTCGGCGATGTGACCGACACCGGCGGAGGGCCCACCCAAACGGTTCGTCAGACCACGGATCAGGTGGTACATCACGATGAACACGGGCGCCTGGGCCAACACGGGGAGGCAGCCACCGACCGGGCTGATGTTGTTTTCCTTATAGAACACCATCAACTCGGTGTTGAGGCGCTCCCGGTCGCCCTTGTACTTGGCCTGAATCTGTTTGAGTTCGGGCTGGAGTCGCTGCATCTGCAGCATCGATTTGGTGCTCTTCACCGTGAGCGGCGTGACGATGAGCATCACGAGCACGGTGAACAACACGATCGACATCCCAAACGAGGGGATCACGCTGTAGATGGCGGCCACGATGGAGCCGAAGAACTCGAACAGCGGGGAGAAGGGACCAAGCAGGTCAGGCATCTGGTTTCACGTCGTTTCGTGAGCGGGGGATAGCGGACGGCTGAGAATCACCGAGCTGTGGCTCCGGGGCCTGGTGTCCCGAAGCGTCGGGAACCGGGTCCCAGCCGCTGGAACTCCAGGGGTGACAGCGACAGATGCGGCGGACGGCCATCGACCCACCACGCAGGGCTCCGTGGGTCTCCAGCGCCTCTGCAGCGTAGGACGAACAGCTGGGCACATATCGGCAGGGGGAGGGTCGGCCGTCGGTCATCACCTGGTAGGCGTGGACCATCCGGCCGAGAAGACGAGCCATCACCGACGGGTGGCTGCCGCGATCGCCCGACTCAGGTGGGCTCGGAGTTGCTCGAAGGTCAGCGTCGCAATGCCGGGGGATCCGATGATCAGGTAGTCCATCGTCGGCAGCTCCCCACCCTGTTCCAGGCTCGCCAGCAGATGGCGAAGCCGGCGCCGGATCAGGTTTCGCGTCACCGCCGGACCCAGCTTGCGACCGAGGGCGAAGGCCACCCGTGGACGCGCTGCGTCCGATGGGGCTGCGATCACCGTGACCGGTCCGCTGTGACCCTTCCGCCCCGCCTGACGCAGTGACCGAAAGGCTTGGCGACCGGTAAGACGCCACGTCAGGCCGACAGGCGTGCGCGGCCCTTGCGCCGCCGGGCCTTCACGATGGAGCGACCCGAACGTTCGGACATGCGATGACGAAAGCCGTGACGACGCGCACGACGGCGCGTCTTTGGTTGGTAGGTGCGCTTCACCTGGATCCTCCTGAATGGTGCCCCGGACAAGCTTGCTGGGGGCGGTGCCGACTGGGCCGGCCTGTATGGGGATGGGAATGGCCGTCTGCGCCGAGACGACACAGGGACCTTCAACGTTACGGGTCGCCCGCACCCCTAGGCAACCCGCGGCCTCATTGGCCGGAATACCAGGCCGGGGGTGGAGCCGTTCACATGCTGATGGTACGGTCGTCGCTCCGGTCCGCAGCTACGGGACGCCCTTGACACGAAGCGGCCAGTCCGTCTTGGCGGTCACACGTCACGAGCCGCAGAACAACTCGAGAATCTCGCCAGTTTGTCGTCCATGACGGCTCATCCACAGTATGTGGACTGCCTTGTGGACAAAGTCTGAGGTGAAACGCCGCTCCATGGAGGATGAAGCCACATCGGTCTGGGAAGCCGTCGCCCGCGGCGTGACACACCAGGTGTCCAACGTGGTGTGGCGTACCACCTTCAGTGAGGTGCGCGCCGTCGATTTCGACGGGGTAACCCTGACGATCGTGGCACCCAGCCTGGTGCTGCGGGATCGCATCGACAATCGCTTCCGTCCGCTTCTGATGGGCGTGATCGCCGACCTGGGCATGGAAGGGGTGGACCTGGCGGTCGAGGTCGACCCCGACTCCAACCACCACGAGCCTCCCCACCCCGGCCCGCCGGAGACCGGTGGGTCCGGTCAACAGTCGGGCATGAACCGACCGGCGGGGCCCGGCCAAGCGAACGTCTCCCCGACGCCCGGCGCAGGGGTGGACAGCGCTCCCGGCAACCTGCGCGCCGGTGGGCTGAACAACCGATACACGTTCGCTTCGTTCGTCACCGGCCCATCCAACCGCTTCGCTCAGGCCGCTGCGCTCTCGGTTGCCGAGACGCCGGCCCGCTCCTACAACCCGCTCTTCGTCTACGGCTCGGCCGGGCTGGGCAAAACCCATCTGCTCCAGGCGATCGCCCACTACGTGTCGGAGAACTACCCCTCCTACCGGGTGCGCTACCTGTCGACCGAGGAACTGCTCAACGAGTTCGTCGACGCCATCCGCAACAACCAGCAACCCGACTTCAAGCGCCGCTATCGCGAAAACGACGTGCTGTTGGTGGACGACATCCAGTTCATGGAGGGCAAGGAACAGCTTCAGGAGGAGTTCTTCCACACCTTCAACACGCTGTATGAGGCCAACCGTCAGATCGTGTTGAGCTCCGACCGCCCGCCGGACTCGATCGCCACGCTGGAGGACCGCCTCCGCAGCCGCTTCAAGATGGGCCTGATCACCGACATTCAGCCGCCGGACTTCGAAACCCGCCTGGCCATCGTGCGCAAGAAGTCTGAGCAGTCCGAGTTCCCCCTGCCCGCCGAGGTGCTCGAGTTCATCGTCACCAACATCACCAACAACATCCGCGAGCTCGAGGGCGCCCTCAACCGGGTCACCGCGTACGCCAACCTCACCCGCACACCGGTGACGATGGAGAGCGCCCGGCAGGTGCTCGGCGACCTCTCGGCCGGCGGGGGGCGCATCGTCACCCCTGACCGCATCCTCGAGGCGACCGCCGAGTTCTACGGGTTCAGCATCGAGGAGCTGAAGTCGAAGAGCCGTCGTCGTCCGCTGGTGACCGCCCGGCAGGTTGGCATGTACCTGTTCCGGGAGCTCACCGAGCTGTCCTACCCGCAGATCGCCAAGATCTACGGGGGCCGGGATCACACGACGGTCATCCATGCCTTCGAGAAGATCAAGGCGCTGATGGCCGAGCGCCCGCAGATCTATCAGGACGTTCAGTCGCTGATCCAGAAGATCAAGAACGGGTTATGACCCCTGGGGACGGGGCTGTGGGCACACCGCCCTCGGCCTGGGGACATCCGGCCGGCCGTCCCCACAGCGACCGCGCCGACCCCGGCGCGCCTGGGGATCGCAGTGGACGAACGGTGGACGCGTCTCCCCAGCAAACACAAGGCTTTGGGCTAGGTTCTCCACAATCCACAGGCCCTACTACTTCACCTACCTGGAGTAGTCATCTCATCACAGCAGAAGGAGTAGGCGAACCGTGAAGTTCCGATGTGAACGCGATGTGCTGGCAGACGCGGTCGGCAGTGCCGGTCGAGCAACCTCAGGACGCGGCGGTGCGCTGCCGGTGCTCGCCGGCCTTCGCCTGCGCTTGGAGGGCGACCATCTCGAGGTCACCGGATCCGATCTCGACCTCACCGTCACCGCCGAGATCGAGGTGGCCGGTGGCGACGACGGTGTGGCCGTGATTCCCGCCCGCCTGCTGGCCGACATCGTCCGGGCCCTCGAGCCCGGGGCGGTCAACGTCACCGTCGAGGCCGACGAGGCGACGATCACCGGGGGCCGCTCGGAGTTCTCGGTCAACGTGATTCCCCCCGAGGAGTACCCCCAGATCGCCGAGCCGACCGCCGATTCGGTCACCCTGTCGGCGGCAGCGCTCGCCGACGGGCTGCGTCAGGTGGTGCCGGCCGCGTCCAACGACGACAACCGCTTGATCCTCACCGGCGTGCAGTTGGCCGCCGAGGGCGACGGGCTGCGCCTGGTGGCCACCGACAGCTACCGCTTGGCGGTGAGGGACCTGGCCGGCCAGTCGGTGCTCGAGGATGGCCAGTCGGTGTTGGTGCCGTCGCGCGCCCTTGCCGAGGTGATCCGCTCGCTTGGCGATGCCAGCGAGGTCACCCTGGTGCTCGGCGCCCAGGACGCCACGTTTCGCATCGGCGGGGTACGGGTCACCACCCGGCTGATCACCGGCGATTTCCCCAACTACCGCGGCCTGATCCCCGATACCCAGGCCAACACGCTCACCGTCGATCGGCAGGCGCTGATCGACGCCGTCCGCCGCGTGAAGTTGATGGCTCGCGAATCGACCCCGGTTCGGCTGGAGATGACCCACAACGCGCTCGAGTTGGTGGCGGTCACCCAGGACGTCGGTCATGCCTCCGAGCAGCTCGACGTCAGCTTCGAGGGCGAGGGCCTGACGATCGCCTTCAACCCGGACTACCTGCTCGATGGCCTGGACGCCGCCCGCGGCGACGAGGTTCGGGTGGAGACGATCGGCGACAACAAGCCGGCGGTGCTGCGCGGCTCGGAGGCCGACGACTTCCTGTACCTGCTGATGCCCGTACGCGTGTCCTGAGCCGGCGGGGCCGGCCGCCACATGTTTCTTCGCCGCCTGGAGCTGCGTCAGTTCCGCACCTACGAGGAGCTGACGCTCGATCTGCCGATCGGATTGACCGCCGTGGTGGGCCCAAATGGCATCGGCAAGACCAACCTGGTCGAGGCGGTGGCTTGGCCGTTGCTGCTGACCAGCGTGCGCGGCGTCCCCAACGAGGCCCTGGTGCGCCGGGGGGCCGAGGCAGCGGTGGTGCGCGCCGAGCTGGAGGAGCCGGGCCCCGATGGTGCCTGGCAGGCGAGCGGTGAAGCCCGCCGGGCGCTGATCGAGAGCGAGATCTCGGCGCGCGGCCGGGGCCGGGTGTTGCTCAACCGGCAGTCGGGTGCGCGGCGTCGGGACGTGGCCGGCGTCGGGCGGGTCACCGTGTTTTCCCCTGACGACCTGGTGCTGATCAAGGGCGGCCCTTCGGAGCGGCGGGGCCTGCTCGACGACGCGTTGGTCGCTCGTGATCCCCGGCTCGACACCGTTCGGGCGGACTACGACAAGGTGCTGCGCCAGCGCAACGCGTTGCTGCGCCAGTCCAAGGGTTCGCTCGACGAGGCGGCCAAGCTGACGCTGGAGGTGTGGAACGCCCAGCTGGTCGATCGCGGCACCCGGCTGGGCGACGAGCGGGCCAGCCTGTGCGCCGAGCTGTCGCCGTTGGTGAGCGCCGCCTACGAGGAGCTCGCCGGCGTCACCTGCGACGTCACGCTCACCTACGAAGCGCCCTGGCGCGCAGCCGGGCTGGAGGTGGCGCTCGAGCAGGCCCGTCGCGACGAGCTGCGGCGGGGCGTCACGCTCGTTGGGCCGCACCGAGACGAGCTCCAGATCGATCTGGAGCAGATGGCGGCGCGCACCCATGCTTCCCAGGGTGAGCAGCGCAGCCTGGCCTTGTCGTTGCGCCTGGCGGTTCACCGGTTGTTGACCGACCGCTACGGCACCCCGCCGATCCTCGTGCTCGACGACGTACTCTCCGAGCTGGACGCTCAGCGGCGCTCGGCGCTGTTGCGGGCGGTGCCCGCCGGTCAGACCCTGCTGACCACCGCCGCCGACCTGCCCGACGAGATCTCGCCGTCGGCCGTGCTCGAAGTGGTCGGTGCCGGCGAGGTGAGCTGGCGATGAGGCCCCGCCGTTCATCGCGCCACGTGTCCAACTCGCTCGATGCGGTGCTGGCCCACCTCGGACGGCCGTCGGTCGACGCCCACGAGGTGATTCGAACCAAGTGGGCCACCATCGTGGGATCTCGCCTCGCCGGCTGGTGTTGGCCGAGCGAGCTGGTGTCCGGCGAGCTGGTGGTGAGTACCACCGATCCCGTGGTGGCCGAGGAGCTCAACCTGATCAGCCGCGAGCTGGCCGGGACGCTCAATCGACTGGTCGGGGACGACGTCGTCGCCACCGTACGGGTGCGTGTTACTTCCGAGGGTCGATCTGGTGGGGCCCCCGGGGAGGGCGCCCCGGGGGCCCCAGACGGGCGCTGAGCGGGTCAACCGGTCGGCGGGACCTTCACGATGGGCTATGATGATCGCCGGCCCCAGCGGCCGGATGGTGTGACAGCCACATTGTTTCCACATGGTTATCCACATCCTGTGTGTTCTTTAACGGCAAGCGTTGTCATTCGATCCATATACCCCTCTTTCGCACCCACAGAGGTCACCCACGTGACAGTTGAAACCAGCACGTACGGCGCCGATCAGATTCAGGTACTCGAGGGCTTGGAGGCGGTCCGTAAACGACCGGGCATGTACATCGGTTCCACTGGCCCGAGTGGTTTGCATCACTTGGTCTACGAGGTGGTTGACAACTCGGTCGACGAGGCGATGGCCGGTTATGCCGATCACATCGAGGTCACCCTTGGGGCCGACGGCTGCTGCCAGGTGGTCGACAACGGCCGGGGCATCCCCACCGATCCGCACCCGAAGTACCCGGGCATGTCGGCCGCCGAGGTGGCCATCACCGTGTTGCACGCCGGAGGAAAGTTCGGCGGCGGCGGCTACAAGGTGTCCGGTGGCCTTCACGGCGTGGGCATCTCGGTGGTCAACGCGTTGTCGGCGCGTACCGAGGTCGACATCGACCGGGGGGGCGAGCGCTGGTCGATGAGCTACCGCGACGGCGGGACGCCCGATCAGCCATTGCGCCAGGTGGGCCCCACGCCGGCGAGCACCGACGGGATCGACCGGCCGAGCGGCACCACGGTGCGGTTCTGGCCCGACCCGACGATCTTCGATGACGTCACGTTTCGAAGCCAGACGCTGATGGAACGTCTGCAGATGATGGCGTTTCTCAACGCCGGTTTGACGATCTCCTTTTCCGACGAGCGCGGTGACGAGCCCGAACACACCGTTTTTTGTTATGAGAACGGCGTCCAGGACTTCATCGTTCACATCAACTCGTCGAAAGAAACACTGTTCGAGGAAGTGGGGAGCTACGACTGGAGTGAGGAGGCGGCCGGCGCCCCGATGCAGCTGGAGGTCGCGTTCCAATGGAACTCGGGCTACAACTCCGACGGCATGCACAGCTTTGCCAACGGCATCAACACGATCGAAGGCGGCATGCACGAGGAGGGCTTCAAGAAGGCCCTCACCAACACGCTCAACCGTTACTCGCGCGAGAAGGGTCACCTGAAGGACAAGGACACCAACCTTCAGGGCGAGGACATTCGCGAGGGGCTGACGGCGATCATCTCGGTGAAGCTGGCCGATCCGCAGTTTGAGGGTCAGACCAAGTCCAAGCTGGGCAACGTGCCGGTGCGCTCGATGGTGGAGCGGGCGACCAACGACCGGCTGGGGGAGTGGCTCGAAGAGCACCCCAACGAGGCCCGGCGTATCGTCGCCAAGGCGGTCGCAGCGTCCCGGGCCCGCGAGGCGGCCCGCTCGGCGCGTGAGGCCACCCGCCGCAAGTCGGCACTCGACGGCGCCGGGCTGCCCGGCAAGCTGGCCGACTGTTCGTCGAAGAACCCCGATGAGTGCGAGCTGTACATCGTCGAGGGCAACTCCGCGGGTGGTTCGGCCAAGGACGCCCGCGACCCCGCGACGATGGCGATCCTGCCCATTCGCGGCAAGATCCTCAACGTCGAGCGCGCCCGCCCGGATCGCATGCTGCGCAACGCCGAGGTCACGTCGCTGATCCAGGCGGTGGGCGCCGGGATGGGCGAGGAGTTCGACCTCTCGCTGATCCGCTACGGCAAGGTCGTGCTGATGGCCGACGCCGACGTCGACGGCAGCCACATTCGAACCCTGCTGCTCACGTTTTTCTTCCGTCAAATGAAGCCGCTGGTCGAGGCCGGCCGGGTGTTTATCGCCCAGCCGCCGCTGTACTCGACCAAGGTCGGCAAGGAGACGGTGTACCTCAAGGACGATGAGGCACGCCGACAGTTCCTCGTCGGGCGCCCAAAGCACTCCGAGGACTTTGCCCGGCTGAAGGGCCTGGGCGAGATGGATGCCGACGAGCTGTGGGCAACGACGATGGACCCCGAGCGCCGCACGCTGTTGCAGGTGACCGCACAGCAGGCGGCCATCGCCGATCAGGTGTTCTCGGTGCTGATGGGCGAGAGCGTCGAGAGCCGCAAGCACTTCATCCAGACCAACGCCAACGACGTCCGCTTTCTCGATATCTGATCCGGAGTTTCCATGTCTGACGAGCCGCCTATCCCAGAAGCAGACGACCCAGAAGCAGACGACCCGATCGTGCCGGTCGAGCTGATCGACTTCAGCGGCGAGGGCATCGAGCCCATCGAGATCCAGGCCGAGATGGAGCAGTCGTTCCTCGACTACGCCATGTCGGTCATCGTCAGCCGGGCGCTGCCCGACGTGCGTGACGGCCTCAAGCCGGTGCACCGCCGCATCCTGTGGGCCATGCACGAGGCCGGGCTGCGCCCCGACCGTCAGCACCGCAAGTGCGCCACCGTCGTCGGCGACGTCATCGGCAAGTACCACCCCCATGGCGACAGCTCGGTGTACGACGCGCTGGTGCGCATGGGCCAGGACTTCTCCCTGTCGCACGTGCTGATCGACAAGCACGGCAACTTCGGTTCGCTCTCCGACGGTCCCGCCGCCTACCGCTACACCGAGTGCCGCCTCGATCCGCTCGCCATGTCCATGCTGGCCGAGATCGACGAGGACACGGTCGATCGGATCCCCAACTACGACGGCTCGACCGAAGAGCCCACCGTGTTGCCGTCGCGGTTTCCCAACCTGTTGGTCAACGGCTCTCAGGGCATCGCCGTGGGCATGGCCACCAACATCCCGCCCCACAACCTGGGCGAGGTGATCGACGCCGTCGACTTGCTGATCGACAACCCCGACGCCACCATCGACGAGCTGATGGAGCTGGTCTTGGGCCCCGATTTTCCCACCGGAGGCGAGATCCTGGGTCGGGCCGGGCTCAACTCGGCCTACCGAACCGGGCGGGGCTCGATCAAGCTGCGGGGCAAGGCCGAGATCGTTGAGGACGCCAACGGCCGCAACAGCATCATCGTGTCCGAGGTGCCCTATCAGACCGCACCCGAGGTGATCGAGGAGCGGGCCGCCGAGCTGGTGAACAACCGGGAGCTCGAGGGCATCCGGGCGATCACCAACAGCTCGGCCAAAGGTCAGATCAAGCTGGTGTTCGAGCTCAAGCGGGACGCCTCGCCGATGGTGGTGCTCAACAACCTGTACAAGTACACCCCACTGCAGACCACCTTTGCCGCCAACATGGTGGCGCTGGTCGACGGCGTGCCCCGCACGCTCAACCTGCGCGATGCCCTGGTGCACTATCTCGATCACCAACGCGAGGTCGTCCGCCGTCGCACCGAGTTTCGCCTCGGTCGGGCCCAGCGCCGGGCCCACATCGTCGAGGGGCTGGTTCGCGCCCTCGACCTGATCGATCAGATCATCGCAGCGATCCGGGCGTCAGCCGACCGCTCGGGCGCACGCGCCGCCTTGATGGGTGAGGGCTTCGAGTTCTCCGAGATCCAGGCCAACCACATCCTCGATTTGCCCCTGGGACGCCTGACCCGCTTGGGCCGGGCCGAGCTCAACGAGGAACTGGCCGAGCTGCGACGCATCATCGCCGAGCTCGAGGCCATCCTGGCCGACCAAAGCCGGCTCGACGCCGTGATTCGCGAGGAACTCGCCGACATTCGCCAACGCTTCGCCGTTGACCGGCGAAGCCCGATGGTGCACGACCCGGGCGACCTCGACGTCGAGGACCTGATCGACGACGAGGATGTGGTGGTCGTCATGACCAGCCGGGGCTATATCAAGACCACGTCGCTGGACGCGTTCCGTTCCCAGGGCCGCGGCGGACGCGGCGTGGCGGGGGCCAAGCTGCGCGACGAGGACATGATCACCACGTTGATCAAGACGTCCGCCCACGCCTACCTGTTGTTTTTCACTAACCGGGGCAAGGTGTACCGCCTGAAGGTGCACCGCATCCCGATGGTGGAGCGCGGCGCCCAGGGCACGGCGATCGTCAACCTGTTGCGCCTCGCCTCCGACGAGCGGGTGCAGGCGGTCATCGACACCCGCGACTACGAGTCGCACCGCTACCTGATGTTCACCACCGCGCTCGGCGTGGTGAAGAAGACACGCTTCAACGCCTATGACTCGTCGCGCCAGGACGGGCTGATCGCCGTCAACCTGCGCGACGGCGACGAGCTGGTCGAGGTGTTGCCGGTCAACGACGACGACGAGGTGATGTTGATCTCCTCGTCGGGCATGGGCATCCGCTTCGCCGAGTCCGACGTTCGGCCGATGGGCCGCAGCGCAGCCGGCGTCCGCGGCATGCGCCTGAAGCGTGGCGACACGGTGATCGGCGCGGCGGTGCTCACGCCCGACACCCGTCTGCTCACCGTGACCGACGCCGGCTACGGCAAACGAACCGACCCCGACGAGTTCACCCGTCAGGGCCGGGGCGGGCAGGGCATCCGCGCCCACCGCATCCGCGGCGACCGCGGCCGGGTGGTGGCGGCCAACCTGGTCGACGACGACGCCGAGATCTTCCTGATCACCGATGCCGGCGTGATCATTCGCACGCCGGTGGCGGCGATCAGCGAGTACGGCCGGGACGCGATGGGCGTCACGGTCATGCGCTTGGATGATGACACCAAGGTCGCTGCGGTGGCGCCGGTGGTCAACACCGAGAACGGTGACGATCCCGCCGATGAACCGGACGAGAACTCGGCGGAGTAGCCCCGGGGAGCGATCCCCGTGGTGCCCGCCGACGGTGGCGGGCACGATGGGGCCATGTTCAGGCGACCAGGGTCGGACCGAGGTTCGGTCGTGTGGTGGGCGGTGGCGGTCGTCGGCTGTGCGCTCGTCATGTTGAGCGGTCTGGTGCTGGTTGCCCAGGGGTCGGTGCGGGCGGCGCAGGCGCAGGCGGTCGCCGACCTGGCGGCGCTGGCGGCGGTGGGCGTCGACGAGTCGGGGTCCCCCTCGGCCGGGGCGATGGCCGAGGTCATCAGCGCCCGCAACGGCTGTTCGTTGACGTCGGCCAACTCGCAACCGACGGTGTCGGGCGGCCGACGGTGGCGGGTCCGAGTGGCGAAGGGTCCCATCGAAGCGACGGCCGCCGCCGAGCCCGAGCCCGTTCACGCCTCCGGCTCCACTTCGCCCTAGACTCTCGCAAATGTCACCATCGTCCGACGAGGGGTCCAGCACTGACGCCGCGGCCCCAAGCGGCGGTGCCCCCGCCAAACCAGGCCCTCGCACGGCGGTTGTCCCCGCACCCGAGCCCGGTACCGATTCGACGCCCAAAGAAGCTCGCTGGCAACGCGACGACCCGCCGCAGAGCACCCCGAAGGTCACCAAACGCACCGCCTCGCCCAAATCGGCACCGGCCAAGCCGCCGGCCAGCACCGACGCCGACGTGAACTCGTCGACGGTTGTGGCACCGCCAGCGCCGGACGTGAAGCCCACTCCACCTGCCAAGCCCCAGGCTGTTGCACCCGCAGAGGCCAAGGCCCCCGACGCCAAGGCAATTCCGCCTGCCAAGACCCCAGACGTCAAGCCCACGCCGCCTGCCAAGTCCCCGGAGGCCAAGGCAGCCCCGGTGGTCAAGCCGGCACAGCCCAGCCCGGCACCGGCCGAGGATGCTCCCAAGACGGTGGCCGCACCGGTTGCGGTCGTTGCGCGCACGGCGACGCTGAAGACGACCAGCACGGACGATGCCAATGCTGATGCGGACGCCGACGACTCAATGGTCGTCGAGTCGCGAGGCCGTTTCGGCCATCGCGAACGGTTTCGTGCCCGCAGGGTCCGGCGCTTGGTGCGCCACGTCGATCCGTGGTCGGTCTTCAAGCTGACGCTTGTCCTCAACGTCTGTATGTGGTTCATCTTCCTGGTCGCCGGTGTGACGATGTGGTCGGTCGCCCGATCGTCGGGCACGATCGACAACTTCGAGAAGTTCATCGCCCAGTCCTTCAGCCTGACCGACGTGTCGATCGATGCCGATCTGCTGTTTCGGGTGTACTCGCTGATCGGCCTGATCATCACGCTCGCCCTCACCGGTGCTGCGGTGATCGGCTCCATCCTGTTCAACCTGATCTCCGATCTGATCGGCGGCGTGTGGGTGTCGGTGATCGAAGAGGAGACGGCCGAGCCGCTGTAGGCGCTCCCGGCCACATCCGGGTTGGGCGTTCGCTCGAACATGGGCGAAGCGACTAACTTCGTCTGACCGAGTGACTCGGGGCTATAGCTCAGTTGGTTAGAGCGCACCCCTGATAAGGGTGAGGTCGCTGGTTCGAATCCAGCTAGCCCCACGACATGCCAATCCGACGGCTCGTGAACAGGAAGCGATCATCAGCGCACTGAGACGAGGGGTCATCGCCATGGTCATCGCTGGGATGGTCACCCTCGTGCTGCGGCTTCGGGGCATCGGCGGTCTTCCGCCCCAGGAGGGTGGCTGGCGTGAGCTGGCGGGGCCCGAGTACCGCTGAGATGCGGGATGGGTTGATGAGACGAGCCAAGCGATGATCGTCGAGGTCGTCGGCCTGGGCGCAGTGGGGCGTCGACTGCTCACCGAATTGTTGTCCACGCCCTCGGTGGAGTTGGTGCGGGTTCGCAGCCGGCGTCACGAGGTGGCCGCCGCTCAGGTGGGTGGCCTCGAACGGGTGGAGATCGTGCGGCCGGGGCAGCCGGTGCATGCCGACTGGGCGGCGATCACCGTGGAGGCATCGGCCCAACGGACGGCGTTGCGCCGTACCGCCGAGGCCGATGTTCCGGCGGTGTCGTGCTGTGATGACCCCGAGCTCATCGCAGAGCTACTCGATGGTGAGCTTTCCAGCACCCCGGTTGTGGTTGGTGCGGCGCTGTCGCCCGGGCTGACCGACGTGATGGCCGCCCATGCCGCCACGCTGTTGGAGGAGGCCACCGAACTGCACGTGGCCCGGCATGGGGTTGGGGGACCGGCCTGCGCCGAGGCCCGTTCGCAGGCGCTTCGACGCGCCGGTCGCGTGTGGCGCGACGGCGCCTGGGTGGAGCGGTCAGCGGGTTCGGGTCGGGAGCTGTGGTTCTTCCCGGAGCCGGTCGGTGGGCGCGACACCTATCGGGCGGATCTGGCCGAGGTGCAGACCCTGCACGCAGCCCATCCGCAGTTGGAGCGGCTCACCGCTCGCATTTCGATGACCCGACGGGAGCGCATGTCCGTGGCGGTCGGACTGCCGCCGCTGCCCAGTGCGCAGAAGCCATCGGGAATGGGTGCAGCGATCGTGGAAGCGAGGGGCCGTCAGGGGTCGACGACCACTGCGGTGGTGCTGGGCGTGGTCGACCGGCTCGAGGGGGCGGTCGCCGCGCTGATCGCCACCTGCGGCGAGCAGCTGGAGCAGCCCCCGAACGGCGCAGTCACCGCCGGCCAGCTTGCGCCACCCCGAACGATGCTCGATTCCCTTGCTCGCCGAGGCGTCAGCATCGCTCGCTTCGGCGAGCCCGATTCCGCGTAACTCACCGAGTCACTGACCGGGCGGTCGCGGGTTCACGCCGCAGTCGGGTGGCTGCGCTGGTGGTGTCGTTGGGAGTCGACGAGGTTCCCGGTGGGAGTTCGCCATCGAAATCTCACTTCATCCGGGTTGGCGGCGTCGGGGTCTCTCGGCTGTTCCGTTCGGGTCATTGTCCAGCCGGGTCGGTGGGTGACCCGGTGGTGGTGCCGGCACAAAAGCCCGAGGTTGTTGATGTCGGTTGGGCCGTTGTCGTCCCATTCATCGACGTGGTGGGCGTCGCACCAGCTGGGGGGTCGGTCGCAGCCGGGGAAGATACAGCCGCCGTCGCGGGCGAGGAGGGCCCGGCGCTGGTGGCGGTTGGCGTAGCGGAGTGTGCGGCCCATACGCAGCGGGTCACCTGCGCCGGAGACCTCCATCGGCCGGATGAGCCCGGCGGCGATGATGAACCGGAGGATGTGGGGTGAGAGGTGGTTGCCGTCGTCGTCGGTGAGTTCGCCGCCGTCCTCGGTGTCGCCAGTGTCGTTGAGGATCACAACGATTTCGGGTTCGGGGAGCTTGCCTTTGCCGTCGGGTACCCCGGAGCCTCGGTCGAGGAGTTCGCCGAGCGCTTCGGCGCATGCTTGTCCTCGGCTGGGGACCGGTGTGTCGCCGCCGGTGGCTTCGGCGTCGGCGCGGTAGCGCTTCAGCACGCGATCGGTTTCGCCGTCGATCAGCTTGCGGATCGTCAACGCCAACTCGCCGACCAGCTGGCCGGAGACATAGGTGATGCCGTCGGTGGTGGGCACCAGGTGAAGGTGGTTGTTGGCCGGATCGGTGGCGGGGTCGTAGCCGCCGTCCTGGTCGAGACGCTGAGCGATACCGCGCACTTCTCGGGCCCAGCGCTCGAACCCGGCCACTTGGGCCAGGTCGATCAAGGCCGGCAGCAGGTCGGCCAGGGCCTGCCAGTTGCGGTCGTTTCCGGCAGAGTCGACCACCTTGACGTGTTGCCAGCCGACCCGACCGGCCTCGAGAGCCTCAGCGAGTTTGGGGTAGCGCCGCTGCAGCCGGGCTGCGATGTTCACCTGGCTTCGGCAAACCTGGGGGCTGTGCTGGGTGCGATCGGCCAGCCACATCGGGGTGGTGTGGCCGTGTGCGATGTCGCAGACACCCGACGCGGCCACCTCGGCGAGCAGCACCGCCTGGCGGTGGTCGATCCGCCTGCGCTGCGCCTCGAGGTCGATCAGCTCGGCCAGCTCGGGTGAGCCCTCGGTCGCCAGGTCGTGCGAACGGAGGAAGTGGTTTGCTTCAACGCCGGACCGCTGGCTCGGTTCGTTGAGATCGCTCCCGTCGGAGAACATATGTCTATCGTACACCTGTTCGATTTACAAGACAACGGGTTGTTCTCCCCGATCAAGCGGAACCGTCCTCCCGGCGGGAGGCCAACCTGACCGCGTACAAGCTGGATTAACTCGCGTCGGCCCGGTCAGGATCCGTCGAGGCAGTCGGGCTGCTCGGCGGCGATCCAGTCGAACAACGGTTGGGCGGAGAACCAGCCGGCCAGCGACGAGCCGACCTGATCCTTGACGCCGCGTGCGACCTCGTCGGGGATCGGGACAGGCTCGCCGGCGGCCATCGCCAGGAGTTCGGCCTGGCAGGTGCGTTCCAGGGTGACGAACCAGAACGTGGCCTCGTCGACAGATTCGCCGACGGTGAGCGGGCCGTGGTTGGCCAGGATCGCCGCCTTGTTGCCGCCGAGGGCGGTGGCGATGCGCTTTCCCTCCTCGATGTCGTTGGCCACCCCGCCGTAGTCGGGGTCGAACACGTGGTCCTCGAAGAAGATGCAGGCATCCTGGGTGAGGGGCCGCAGTGGCTGGTGCAGGCTGGAGAACGCCTTGCCGTGCACCGAGTGGGAGTGGGCGGCGGCGATCACGTCGGGACGGGCGGCGTGCACCTGGGAGTGGATGGCGAAGGCGGCCTGGTTGACCGGCCAGTGGCCCTCGACGACCTGGCCGTCGTGGTCGACCAGGATCAGGTCGGCCACCCGGATCTGCTTGAACGACATGCCGAAGGGGTTGACCCAAAAGCAGTCCTCGCGCAGCGGGTCGCGGGCGGTGATGTGCCCGGCGACGCCCTCGTCGAAGCCCAGGCGACCGAAGATGCGGAACGCCATGGCCAGGCGCTGCTTGCGGTGCAGTTGCTCATCCTCGGGGGATCGTTCGACGAACGGGTTGTGCGGGGTGCGCGTGGTGGGGCTGTCCTGCGTGCTGTCGGCCATGCGCACCAGTCTGGCATCCGCATGTGGAGGGGTGGCTTCGTATGCCAGGTTGGGCTTCAGGCGGTCACGACCGGCCTGCGGACCAGCCGCTCCGGGGTGAGCGCGGCCAGGTCGATGACGGCGAGGTTCGTCTCGGGTCGGGGGTCGAAGAACGGCGATGGAGCCCCGTCGAGCGTCAGGTCGGCCAGCAGACGTCCTGCGGCCGGCGCGGTTTGGATGCCGGTTCCGCCCTGGCCGACGCACCACACGAAGCTGGGCACCTCGGGGTCGGGGCCGATCACCATCGACTCGTCCGGAGCAAAGGTCCGCAGGCCGGCCCAGGCGGAGCTGACCGTGCGAATGCCCAGGGTGGTCGCCTGGTTGATCAGGTCGATGGCGAGGGCGACGTCGAGCTCCTCCGGCTTGGAATCGCAGGGCGGCGACAGGGTTTCATCCGCGGGCGAGCACAGAAATTGGGTGCCGTCGGGCTTGGCGTACCAGCGGTGGGCCACGTCGACCACCATCGGCCACTCCGACGAGCCGTCGAAGGTGCTGGGCGTCATGAATGCCGTGCGGCGACGCGGTTCCAGGCCGACGCCGGCCACCCCGCAGATGCCGGCCACGACGTCGCCCCAGGCCCCCGCTGCGTTGACCACGATGCGTGCGGTGATCGTCCGCCCGTCGTCGGAGCCCAGCAACCAGCGGTCGGCCGAGCCCCCACCGGCCTGTCGCTCGAACGTCCCGTTCGAGGACGCATCACCCTCGAGAACAGATCGTTCGGCCGTCTCGAGGCGCCAGGAGCGTTCGATCGTCGCCCCGGCGCGCCGGGCTCCGACGGTGAACGCCTGGTGCAGGGCCGCCACGTCGATGTCGTCGCCGGAGGGCTCCAGCATCGCCCGTCCGCACGCCTCGGGTCGCAGCCCGGGGAACAGCGCGCATGCCTCGTCGACGTCGATCTCGCGCGTGTTCGGGTCGACCGCTTGGGCAGCAGCGAGCTGTGCTTCGAAGGCGGCTTCGTCGCCGGGCGGAGCCACGGTAACGACGGCCCGAGGGGTGACGAGCGGAAATTCGGCAAAGCCCTCGGGCGGGGCGTGGAAGAACGGCACCGAGGCCAACGTCAGCGGACGTAGCGGTATGGCGCCAAGGTTGGGAATGAGCTGGGCGGCGGACCGACCGGTGGTGTGGTGGGCGAGGGTGTCCTCGGCCTCCAGCACGGTGACCGACGGAGCGCTGGGGTGGTGCGCCAGCCAGTAGGCCGCCGATACCCCGGCGATGCCACCGCCGATGATCGCTATGTCCGCGACGTCGCTGTCGCTGACGTGACCGTCGCTGATGTGACTGTCGTTGTGTGACGCCATTGCCGGTCCCCCCGAGGTGGTGTCGCCCCCGAGGCCCCCGGCCTATGCGCCGCCGAAGCCTTCGAGGATGCTGTTTAACGTAGCGCTGGGCCGCATGGCCGCGGTGGCCGCGTCCGGCTTTGGGCCAGTAGTAACCGCCAAGGTCGACCGGGTTGCCCTGCACTGCGTTGAGCTCCTCGACGATCGTCGACTCGTCGTCGCCCAACTGCTGGGCGAGCGGGGCGAAGATGGCGGCCAGTTCGGCGTCGGTGTCCTGGGCGGCCAACGCTTCGGCCCAGTAGAGGGCCAGGTAGAAGTGGCTGCCGCGGTTGTCGAGCTCGTTCACCTTGCGAGAGGGCGAGCGACCCTCCTCGAGCACCCGGGCGGTGGCCGTGTCCAGGGTGGTGCTCAGCAGGCGGGCCCGGGCGTTGTCGGCCGTGTCGGCCAGGTGCTCCAGCGAGGCGCCGAGGGCGAGGAACTCGCCCAGGCTGTCCCAGCGCAGGTGGTTCTCGGCGACGAACTGCTGCACGTGCTTGGGGGCCGAACCGCCGGCGCCGGTCTCAAACAGGCCGCCGCCGGCCATCAGCGGCACGATTGACAGCATCTTGGCCGAGGTGCCCACCTCGAGGATGGGGAACAGGTCGGTGAGGTAGTCGCGCAGCACGTTGCCGGTGACCGAGATGGTGTCCTTTCCGTCGATGATGCGCTCGAGCGAGAAGCGGGTGGCGTCCTCGGGCGCCATGATGCGAATGTCGAGCCCGTCGGTGTTCTCGTCGGCGAGGTAGGTGTTGACCTTGGCGATCAGCTGGGCGTCGTGGGCCCGGGTCTCGTCCAGCCAGAACACGGCCGGGGCGCCGGTGGCGCGGGCGCGGCGGACAGCCAGGCCGATCCAGTCGCGCACCGGTGCGTCGGCGGCCAGACACATCCGCCAGATGTCGCCGGCGCCCACCTGGTGGGCGAACAACACGTCGCCGGAGCGGGTGAGCACCTCGACGACGCCGTCGGCGTCCAGCTCGAAGGTCTTGTCGTGGCTGCCGTACTCCTCGGCCTTTTGGGCCATCAGGCCGACGTTGGGCACCGAGCCCATCGTGGTCGGGTCGAACGCACCGTGGGCCTTGGAGAACTCGATCACCTCGGCGTAGACGCCGGCGTAGCTGTGGTCGGGGATGACGGCCAGGGTGTCGGCCGGGTTGCCGTCGGGGCCCCACATCTGCCCGGAGGTGCGCAGCATGGCGGGCATCGAGGCGTCGATGATCACGTCGGAGGGCACGTGCAGGTTGGTGATGCCGTTGTCGCTGTTGACCATTGCCAGCTCGGGTCCGGCTGCGTAGCCGGCGGCCAGGGCGGCCTCGACCGACGTACGGGTGTCGGCGGGTACCTCGGCGAGCGCTTCGTCGAGGGTGGCCAGCCCGTTGTTGGGGTTGAAGCCGGCCTCGGCGAGCACCTCGCCGTAGGCATCGAACAGGTCGGGGAAGAAGGCCCGCACGGCGTGCCCGAAGATGATCGGGTCGGACACCTTCATCATCGTGGCCTTGAGGTGGACCGACAACAGCACGCCGTCGGCCTTGGCCTGGCGAATCGCTTCGGCGAGGAAGGCGTCGAGCGCGGCGGCGCTCATCACCGACCCGTCGACGATCGTGCCGGCAGCGACCTTTACCGGGGAGCGCAGCTCGCAGGCGTCGCCGTCGGTGGGGGTGAAGCGGATCGTCAGCTCGTCGGCGTCGGGCACGGTGACCGACAGCTCGGTGGAGCGGAAGTCGCCCGAGTCCATCGTGATCACCCGGGTGCGGGAGTCGGCCGACCATGCGCCCATCGAGTGGGGGTGGTTGCGGGCGTAGTTCTTCACCGCTGCGGGGGCGCGCCGGTCGCTGTTGCCCTCGCGCAGCACCGGGTTGACCGCCGACCCCATCACCGAGGCGTAGCGGGCCAGCACGTCGGCGTCGTCGCCCGAGGCCTCCCCGTCGGGGGCGTCGTCGGGGTAGTCGGGTAGGCCGTAACCGTCGGCCTGGAGCTCGGCGATCGCCGCCTTCAGCTGCGGTAGCGACGCCGAGATGTTGGGCAGCTTGATGATGTTGGCCTCGGGCCGGGTGGCCAGCTCGCCCAGCTCGGCCAGATCGTCATGGCGCTGCTGGTCGGCGGGCAGCAGGTCGCTGAAGGCCGCCAGGATGCGGTTGGCCAAGGAGATGTCACGGGTTTCGACGTCCACGCCGGACGCACCGGCGAATGCGGCGATCACCGGCAGCAGCGAGCGGGTGGCCAGCGCCGGGGCCTCGTCGGTGAGGGTGTAGATGATCGTCGAGGCGTCGGGCTTGGCGGAGTCGCTCATGGGCATCCTGTTCTGCGTTGGAGTAGAGGCGTTTCCTGAGGGTAGTGCCGAGCCGTCGCCGTCGAGATGCTGAGATGCCGATGTGGCGCGACGGATGTGGCGCAACCGTGAGCGAGTTCCACCAAAGTGATTGTCAAAAACCCGACAGCGAACTACTGTTCGATCAGTGCGACCCGCATAGGGGCACGCCAGCGGGCGCTAACTTGATGCGCGGCAGGCCACAATGCCGGTCAAGGCTGCGACGCCGGTACGGTCGACTCAAGGAGGGAACCATGGATTCGAGCGACCTCATCTCACACCCGGCAGTCGTTCTTGCCCTGGCCGAGCGAGTCTGCCCATCACTCAACGGTCCAAGCTCGTTTCGACTGGCTGCTGCCTTGGAAGCTCTCGATGCAGGCCTCGATCTCAATGACTTCGAAGGCCTGGCAGACGTAGCGGTCGAGATTCAGAAGATCGATCGACAGCGTGTCGAGCACTGGGGCCGGGTGCTCGAAGAGTCGGATGTGCGGCTGGTCTCGGTGCTCGACGATGAGTACCCGACCAACCTGCGAATGGTTCACGACCATCCGCCGTTCCTCTTCGTTCGAGGCTCGATGGAACGAGCTGATGAGCGAGCGGTAGCGGTGGTCGGAACCCGAAAGCCGTCGGAGGAAGGGCTGGCTGCGGCGAGGGACATCGCCGCCAAGATGGCTCATCTGAGCATCACAGTCGTCTCGGGAATGGCGATTGGGATCGACACGGCTGCGCACCGGGGCTCTCTTGCTGCTGGAGGTCGCACTGTCGCTGTGCTGGGGTCAGGGCTAGATCGCGTCTATCCGGCTTCGAACCGAGGCCTGGCACGGTCTATCGAGCGCTCGGGAGCGGTCGTTTCGCAGTTCTGGCCGGACATGGGGCCGACGCGATGGAGCTTCCCCGTGAGGAATATCGTGACCTCCGGGTTGTCACTTGGCACAGTCGTCGTCGAGGCCGGCCCAACCTCCGGTGCCAGGCAGCAGGCTGACCACGCGCTACGGCACGGCAAACGTCTGTACCTTTTGCGGCGACTTGTCTCAGCTCAAGCCTGGGCTCGGGAGATGGCCGACCTTCCAGGAGTGCTAGCCATCGACGACATCGACCAGATCGTGGCCGACATTGAGGCTGAGGTCATGGAGTCTGACGACGTGCTGATCTAGCGCCGCCCATGACCGACGCACAGCAGCTTCTCCGGCCCCTCCGCCCAGGCTTGGTTCCCGTTCCAGCAGCTGGTCAACCCGGCATCTGTCGGTTTTGTCACAGCAGTTGCCCTCCAAACTATGGCGACTGACGGCTCCAGCGGGCACACGGACCTCCGACCGGATCGTTTCCGCCTCACACGCTCAGTCGCTGGTGAGCGGGTGCTTTTGGTCGACGACACTTTTACGCGGGGAGGGTCGATGTTCAGTGCCGTCGCCGCGCTAAGAGACGGAGGCGCGACCGTCGTCGGTCCGCTGGTTCTGGGTCGACACGTGCAGCCGACTTTTGGGCCATCGTTGGCAATGCTGTCGTGGCTCAAGGAGAGGGTGTGGGATGAGGCCCGCTGCTGCCGTTGCGATGGGGAACAACAAAACGCCGGTAGTCTCTTCTGAGGTGGTGGGAGGAGTTCGGCGCTGGTCCGCCAGCCTTTAGCTAAGGTCCGAGCGGTTTCGAACGCAGCCTGCTCCGCGATCTGCGTTGAACCCGTTCGCACCAGACACGCGAGGACCAGGCGAGGTGTGATGGAGACCGTCATGTTGATCGTGATGGCAACGCTGTTTGGCCTGGCCATCGGGTCGTTTAGCTGCGTGGTGATCGATCGCCTGCCCGTACCCCTCGATGAGCCCAACGAGTTTGGCGAGCGGTTCACCATGCGGCCTTGGGCCGAGGTGGCCGGGGGTCGCAGCCGGTGCTCGGCCTGCGGCACCGACGTGCCTGCTCACCTCAACGTGCCGGTGTTCGCCTGGCTGTTCCTTCGGGGCCGATGCAAGAACTGCGGCGCGTCGATCGGGGCGTTTCACCCGATGGTCGAGGCCAGCGTGCCGCTGCTGTGGCTGGCGCTGGCGTGGGCGCTGGGCTGGGGATGGACGCTGGTGCCGATGCTGTGGTTCGTGCCCGTCGCCGTGATCGTGGGGGTGATCGACCTGCGCACCCTGATGGTGCCGACCAAGTTGGTGTGGCCGGCGGCCGGTATCTCGGTCGTGCTGATCGCCGCTTCGGCGGTCGGCCTAGGCGAGACCGCCGTGGTGGTGGGCGCGCTGTTGGGGGCGGCGGTGCTCAGCGGGGCGCTGTTCGTCATCTGGTTTGCCAAGCCGGGCGGCCTGGGCTTCGGCGATGTGCGCCTGGCCGTGCTGATCGGGCTGCACATCGGTGCGCTGGTCGGTACCGGCGGCATGATCCTGGTTGTGTTTTCGGTGGTGCTCACCATGGGTGTGGCCGCCTTCGTGGGCCTGATACTCGGTGGTGTCTTGTGGGCGCAGGGCAACCGTCGCACTGCTCCGGTCATGCCCGTCACCGCATCGTCACCCGAACAGCGGTCCCCGGATGACGACCTCCCAACCGAGGCTTCCGCCCAGGCGATGGAGGGAGCAGCCGCCGTCGCCGGCGACGAGCCGGAGGCCACGGGCATCAGCACTTTGGCCGTGCCTTTCGGCCCGGCGCTGCTGGCGGCGGCCCTGATCGTCGCCGCCGCCTCGCCGCAGCTGATCTATAGCCTGGGACTATGAGCGGTTTCGCTACTCTCATCGATAGGCCCGAACAGGACAACGTTGAGTGGAAGCGCGACACACCGTCGAACCCGCTCGCATGCGACCAGTTCGTCTAGATGGGGTCGTCTACGTCCGGGTGGGTCCAAGTACAAGGCGGGCAAGCCGCGAAGAAGAGATCGTGCTGACCGAGCGCAGTCGCGCCGGGGATGTGCTGTTCGATCAGCACCCGGTTGGAGGTACGAGTATCGATGATCTCGATGTCGAGCTGTTTCGTTCCACCTACCTGCCGTCCGCCATCGATCCGGACGTGTTGGCCGAGAACGACCGGGTCCTCGACCAGCAGCTGTCATCACTGGGCATGTTGGACCCGGAGTCAGCTGAGGTCCGCGTCCTTGGCTTGCTCGTGGTTGGATTCGATCCCACAGGCTTTGTTCCCGGCGCCTACGTGCAGTTCGTTCGCTACCAAGGCTCGGACGAAGCGTCTCATGTCATGGACCAGGAGGAGCTTCGGGGAAACCTGATCGGCCAACTTGATGTGCTGGGTCGGCTGTTGAGTTCAAACATCCGGACGTCGGTCATCGATGTCGGGGGCCTGCGCCAAGAGAATCGGCCCGACTATCCCACCGCTGCGCTGAGGGAGTTGGTGCTCAACGCGTTGACTCACCGGGACTACGAGCACTTCAACGCGCCCATTCGGCTGGCGTGGTTTGAGGATCGCATCGAGGTGTCAAGCCCCGGAGGGCCCTACGGTGTCGTCACCAAAGAGACGTTCGCCGAGCGAAACGACTACCGAAACCCGTCGTTGGCGGCCGCCATGAAGAACCTTGGCTATGTCAACCGGTTCGGCCGAGGCATCACGCTGGTGAAAGGCCTACTCGAAGCCAACGGTAACCCACCAGCGGAGTACCAGGTAGAGGACAACTACTGGTCCGTCACCGTCAGGAGGGGGTCGTGAGCACAGCGATCGCTCTGTTCAACAACAAGGGCGGTGTTGGCAAGACGACCCTCACCTACCACTTGGCCCACATGGTGTCGCGCCTCGGCTGGCGGGTCCTAGCCGTCGACCTCGATCCGCAGGCCAATCTCACTTCGGCGTTCTTTGATGAACAGAAACTCGAGTCGCTCTGGGAGCCGATGAGCAACGGCACGGTGCTGTCTGCCATCTCGCCCCTTATCCGAGGGCTTGGCGATATAGACGTCCCCATGCCGCACGAAGCAGCGGAACGGTTGTGGCTTCTTCCCGGGGATCTCGGTTTGAGCAGCTTCGAGGACCGCCTGTCCGATGCATGGCCCAGGAGCTTGATGGGCGACGAGAGTGCTATCCGGGTGACGACGGCTTTCCACCGAGTCGTCGGTCAAGCCGCATCTCGGGTTGGTGCCGACGTTGTGTTGCTCGATGTTGGTCCCAACCTGGGTGCGCTCAACCGTTCGGCGCTCTTGGCGTCGGACGATGTGGCTATTCCACTTGCCGCAGACCTGTTCTCGCTTCAAGGCCTGCGCAATCTCGGTCCGGCTTTGCGAGACTGGCGCCACTTTTGGCAGGAGTTGGGGCTGCCAAAGGTGCCCGAATATATCGATGCACCAAGTGGATTGATGAAGCCGCTCGGCTACGTCGTGTTGCAACACGCGGTGCGGTTGGATCGGCCGGTCAAGGCCTATGACCGCTGGCTTCGTCGAATCCCAACCGAGTTCCACAGGTCGGTGCTCGGCGAATCTGATCCGACGGTGACCTCGTCTGGGGATGCCTATCAACTTGCTACGGTCCGGAACTATCGCAGTCTGGTACCTCTGGCTCAGGACGCTCGGAAACCCATGTTCGACCTGCGGGCGGCGGACGGAGCGCTCGGTTCAACCAGCCGGCTGGTTCAGACCTGCTACCGGGAGTTTGAGCAACTAGCCAACAGCGTGATGTCAGCCGCGAATATTCCTCTGCCGGTCGCGTCGTAGTGCATCCGGCACCCAAAGAGTAGTAGTACCGGTTATACTTTCGCTCATGAAGACCGCCGTCTCCATCCCCGATGAGATCTTTCAGGAGGCAGAACGGTTGCGTCAGGAGTCCGGTGCGTCCCGCAGCGCGCTCTACGCCGAGGCGATTCGCACCTACCTCGACCAGCGACGCCGGCCCAACCGGACGCCTGGCTCGTGGGCAGGGCGGTTTGAAGTGCACGAGTCCAAGGAGGACGCCATCGCCTCCGATCCCGAGGCGCTCGCCGCGTTCGACGAGTCGGCTGAGGCCGCCGGGGTGGCGTAGGTGGCGGGGCTCCTCCTCGACAGCCATGTCGTCCGGTGGTGGCTGGATGACCACCCGATGCTGGGGGAGGGGACGCGCCAGTTGATCGCCGTCTCGCCCGAGGTGCTGGTTTCGGTGGTCACGCCCTGGGAGCTCGGGGTTGAGAAGGCGCTTGGCAAGCTGTCCTTTCCCGACGGGCTCGTCGACGAGGTGGAGGCGAACGGCTTTTCGATGCTCAGCATCTCGTCGGTCCACGCCGAAGCGGCGCCGGCGCTGCCCCTGCACCATCGCGATCCGTTTGACCGGATGCTGATCGCCCAATGTCTCTGCGACGGGTTGACGCTGGTTACCGCAGACCGAGCGTTCGAGGTCTACGAGGTTGACCTACAGGACGCTCGGGCCTGAGGGTTCTGGATCGGTGCCGATCCGCCGAAGGCAGCAACCGGGGAGTGCAGGGCGCGGTCTGACGGTTGTCTGGGCTCCCCAGTTGCGGCTCGGGCGTGTAGTGGGGAGTGCAGAGCGCGGTCTGGCGGTCGTTTGGGCTCCCGAGTTGCGGCACGGGTGTGTCGGCGGAGGAAGACCTGAACCTCAGGCGTCGGCTGCGTTCAGTTCCTCAACCGTGATGCCCAGGGCGCCCAGCTTGCCGGGGATGTCTTCGTAGCCGCGCTTGAGGTAGCCGATGTCGTGCAGTGTCGAGGTGCCCTCGGCGATCAGGGCTGCGAGCACGTAGGCGAACCCGGCCCGCAGGTCGGGGATCACCAGGTCGCTCGGCTGCAGCGGGGTGGGCCCCGAGATCACGGCCGAGTGGCTGAAGTCGCGGTTGGCGAAGCGGCAGGTGCGGCTGCCCAGGCACTGGCTGGTGAGGCTGATGTTGGCGCCCATGCGGGACAGGGTCTTGGTGTAGCCGAACCGGTTCTCGTACACGGTCTCGTGCACCACCGAGGGGCCGTCGGCCTGGGTGAGCAGCACGACGAAGGGCTGTTGCCAGTCGGTCATGAACCCCGGGTGAACGTCGGTTTCGATGTGGTGGGAGGTCAGTGGGCCCTCGGCCCAGAAGCGGATGCCCTGGTCGTGCACCTCGAAGTTGCCCCCGACGAGGCGCAGCGCGTTGAGGAACGTCAGCAGGTGTTCCTGGCGGGCACCAAGCACTTCAACCTCGCCGCCGGTGGCGACGGCGGCCACAGCATAGGAGGCGATCTCGATGCGGTCCTCGATCACACGGTGGGTGGCGCCGCCCAGGCGGTCCACCCCCTGGATCATGATGCGCCGGTCGATATCGACGGCGATGTTGGCCCCCATCTTCTGGAGGAACAGCACCAGGTCGACCACCTCGGGCTCCATGGCGGCGTTCTCGATCACCGTGGTGCCCCGTGCGGTCACCGCAGCGAGGATCAGGTTTTCGGTGGCTCCCACCGACGGGTAGGGCAGCCGGTGGGTGATGCCGACCAGACGGTCGGTGGTGGCGCGGAAGCGGTGCGGTGAGATGTCGATCTCGGCGCCCATCGCCCGCAGCCCCTCGACGTGGTAGTCGACGGGTCGGGGGCCGATCGTGCAGCCGCCCACCAGCGGCACCTCGGCCTCACCGATGCGGTTGAGCAGCGGCCCCATGAACAGGATGGGGATGCGGTTGATACCCGAGTACTCCTCGGAGATCTGGCCGGTGATCTCGGGTGTGTGCAGGGTGAGCGTGTGGTCGTCGACCCACTCGTACTTGGTGCCCAGCTGCGCCAGCATGGGCAGCGTCGCGTCGATCTCGCCGATGCGGGGCACGTTGGTAAACGTGCACGGTTCGTCGGTGAGCAGCGTGGCCACCAGTTCCTTGGTGACGGCATTTTTTGCCCCGGCCGACCGAACTTCGCCTGATACGGGTGATCCACCGGTGATCCGCCAGCGTTCGGCATGACCGGCGCCGAAGGTGGACGCCATGGGGGTGGAAGGCTCAGATTGGGTTGGCTGGGGCACCGGGGTGAGGTCTGTGTCGGTGATCGCCATGGCGTTAAGGCTACTCCTGCCCGGAATCGTCATTGGGCAGCGGACAGAATGGGCCCCATGCCACCCCGAGCTGAGACCCGGCGCCGCGGCGCCGCCGGCCTGCGCCAGCGAGTGATTGGCGCGCTCTGCGTGACGGTGCTGGCCGGCTGTGGGGCGGGGTTGTCGTCGGCCTCCGAGGCGGCCGACCGTGTGGCGACTGAGGCGTCGACCACACGGGCAGACTCGTCGCCGGATCGCTCAAACGGCGCGACCACCACCTCCGAGGGCCCCGGAGCCAACGACGACGGAACCGCCGACGACGGGGCCCTCGGCATCGGCGACGACTATTTCCCCGACAGCGGCAACCCCGGCTACGACGTGGCCTCCTACGACCTGGCCCTCGATATGAAGGACGACCTGGTGAGCTTCGAGGCGGTTGCCACCATTGCCCTGCGCACCACCGAGGATCTCGACGAGCTGCGCTTGGACTTGGATGGCCTGACGGTGACCAAGGCGACGATCGATGGGGACGAGGTGGAGCATCGCCGTGCCGGTTTGGACCTGGTGCTCACCCCCGAGGCGCCGTTGCCCGCAGACGAGCCGGTGGTGGTGATCGTCGACTACGAGGGCACCCCGGAGCCACGCGGCTCGGGGATGCTCGGCGAGGTGGGCTGGATCGGTGAGCCCAACGTGGGTAGTTACGTCGCGTCCGAGCCCGACGGGGCCAGCAACTGGTTCCCGGCCAACGACCACCCGAGCGACAAGGCCACCTTCAAGTTCGAGATCACCACCCCGGAGGGGGTGGAGGCGGTGGCCAACGGCACCCGCACCGGAATGACGACCGAGGGGGGTCGCACCACGTGGACGTGGTCGCCGCGCGATCCGATGGCCACCTACCTGGCCACGGTGGCGGTCGGGCAGTACACGTTCTTTGAGGGCACCGCCCTCGGTGGCATCCCACTGCTGAGCGCGGTGGCCGATGAGGTGGTGGAGGCCGGCGGCAAGGCGAAGGTCGAGGCGCTGCTCGGGCAACTGCCGGGCATGATGACGCTGTTTGCGGGCCGTTTCGGCCCCTACCCGTTTGAGATCTACGGGATCCTGGTCGTCGACCAGCCGCTTGGGTTTGCGCTGGAGACCCAAACCCGGTCGCTGTTCGGGTCCGACGCGTGGAACGAACCCGTCATCCAGGCCCACGAGCTGGCGCACCAGTGGTACGGCGATTCGGTGAGCCTCGAGGCCTGGGAAGACATCTGGCTGAACGAGGGGTTCGCCACGATGGGGGAGTGGCTGTGGGCGGAGAGCGACGGCGGCACGGGCGGGCCACCGCTGTCGTCGGGGTCCTCGCTCGACCCGCCGCTCGACCCGGGCGTTGCTGGGTTGTTCGGCCCGGCGGTGTACCAGCGGGGCGGCCTCACGTTGAAGGCGCTGCGCGACGAGGTGGGCGACAAGGCGTTCTTCGCAATCATGACGACGTGGGCCACCGACAACGCCCTGGCCAAGGCCACCACCGACGACTTCCTCAACCTGGTCGAGCGTTCCGACGGAGCCGACACTCGCCGGCTGGTCGAGGCGTGGCTGACCGACCCCGAGCCGCCCTGAAGGGTGTAATATCCGTTCAGCGAGGGTTTCTGAGAAACCGCGTGAGATTTCACAGGTGAACGCGTCGAGTCCTCCCCTTACAAGGTGAGGCTCGTGGATCTACAATGCTTCTCGTCAGTGACAGGAGGCTCTCGCTCCACTCCTGAGTATCAGCAGGATTCCCGGAGCGGTCATGAGCCAAACATCACGGTTGGAAATCGAAGGCGTCGACTTCGTTTGGTCGGCCGTCGCAGTGCACATACGAACGCCCACACGGGGACCAGGGGACAACTAACCTCGATCCGGCACGCTGAGACCGTGAAGAATTAGGTTCGGACGCGACAAATGCGCTCCGTTCCAGCAAACTTGAGGGTGTTGAGAACCACAAGGGAGGCTGGGATGGGACGCATCTGTCAGGTGCAACATAGCGCGCCGGAATCGGTGCGCTATGACGGCGAGGTTGAGACCGACAAGATCCCGTTGGCTGGCCTGGGGCCGGTCGCCGAGACGCCGACCCCCTCGGTCTGACCGGCGGATTCGCCGGCGCTGTGCCCTATTCGGGCCCGGGGATCCCGGTCGTTGACCGGGGCGGTTTGTTGGTCCACAGCTTGTTGATGTTGAACGCCGGCGGGGATTGCTGCACCGATCTCGGGATGCTGCAGGCCGCAGGAGGCGTGTTGGGTGATGTTGGTTCAGACACGACGTTCCGGCGGATGGTCGCCGACCTCGCGGAGACACCCGGGGCGACCAACGCCGTCGGCGGCGTGATGCGGCAGGCCCGGACCAGGGTGGGCTGAGCATGGCTGGTCGATCCCGGCCGTCGGGTGATCTTGGATATCGACGCCACCCTCACCCCGGTGCACTCAGAAAGAAGACGCGAAGGGCAACTACAACCGCGGGTTCGGGTTCCACCCGGTCGCGTGTTTCGCTGACTGCTCCGGCGAGGCCTCGCCGTTGAGCACCGGCCTGGCAACGCCGGCGCCAACACGATCGTCGATCTGGTTGGGATCATCGACGACGGCTTGGCGCGTTGCCCGGAGAGTGTCGCCCGGTCACATCGCCCCGGCGCCGTCCCAACCGAAGCGGCCAACGAGATCCTGGTTCGTTCCGACTCGGCCGGTCACACCCTCGGATTCTTGTGGGACATGTCGGACCGCAACCTGCGGTTTTGTGTGACCGGCAGGTCGAACAACATCTTGAGCTCGGTGATCCTCGGTGTCGGCGACAACACCGGCTGGAGAACGCTTTGCGGCCCCGGAACGTCGACTGGGACGGCAACGATCCCGATGTTGACGCCCGTGCTGCACAGGTCGTTGAGGTCACCAACTACCCGTCGATCGCCAAATGGGTGGGCCTCAAGAAGCGACCCAAGGACAGCCTCGATGTTCACTACCCGCCAGGCACCCGGATCGTCATCCGACGCGAACCGTTACACCCCGGTGCCCAACAGCGGATGTTCGACACAAACGGCTGGCGCCACACCATCATCATCTGCGATCTCCCCGACGATTCGGCACTCGAGATCGACCGGCTTCAACGCGAACACGCCCACGTCGAGGAGAACATCAAACGCCTCAAAACCACCGGGCTCGAACGGTTCCCGTTCCCCGACACCGCCCGCAACAAGGTCTGGACCTCAATGGTCGCTGGGCCCACACCCTCTGCCGCTGGTTCCAACTCGACCTCCTCGCCGGCACCGAGTTCGAACACGCCCACCCCAAAGTTGAGACGTTGCCTCTTCGGAACCCCGGCGATCCTCCGGGTCCGCAACCGGCAAACCTGGACCCTCTGGCCCCAACACTGGCCATGGAACCCCCACCTCCGAACAGCCGGACAACGACTCCGCACCATGGCCACCCCCACACCCCTCCGGATCTGACCGCCCGCTACCCCGGCAAATCAGCGACCCGCCGGGAACACCCGGCCGGGCTGCTTCACCGACCCCACACACCAACCCGAACAGCCCTCACCACACCAAACAGGCAGCCACCAACACCCCAAACCCACCCCCGAGCAGCCCAGCACACCCACCCACCCGCCATCACACGAAACAGGCTTCAGACCGCCACCAACGAAGAAACGTGCCGGATCGCGGCTAAGTGCTACGCAGGTCTAAGCGCACCGAGGTCGATGAGGTTGACGTGTCGAACCAGCAGCGGCGCGCCCAGACCGAGGACTCGACGACCGAGGGCGGCGGCGACCAGCCGACCGCTTCGGCCTCAGAAGTAGGGGCCTCGACCCATCCGAGCGAGATGAACGCCGAAGGCGTCCACGCCTGGATCGATCTTCACCGGCCGTCCCTCTCCGAGACGCTGGCGGACGCCGGGGTCGACGACATCGAGACCGCCACCACGATTGCCGCCGACGCCCACGCTGCGGGCAAGGACATCGGCGAGGCGTTGGTTGGCGCCGGCGTGATCGCCGAGGGCCCGTGGGTCGCTGCACTCGCTACCCGCTTCGACCTGCCGGTGGCGCAGGTCGACGCCAAGGCGGCCGAGCCTGAGGCGATCGCCCGGGTGCCCGAGGAACTGGCCCGTCGCCATGGCGTTCTCCCCTTCAAGGTGGAGCAGGGCCGTGTGTATGTGGCCACGGCCAACCCGGTCGATGCCGTCGCCCTCGCCGACCTGACCGAGAGCTGCGGCGCCATCGGCTTGATGGTGGCCGCCCGCCCATCGATTGAGCGCTCGCTCGACCGCACCTACAACGCCCTCGATCACGCCGATGCGGCGATCGCCGCATTTGGGCTCATGGACGACTCGGCCGACTTCGAGGCCGCCTCCACCCGAGCGGCGGTCGACGAGAGCTCGCCGATCGTGAAGGTGGTCAATCAGATCATCGTCCAGGGCGTCCGCAAGCGGGCCTCCGACATTCACATCGAGTCGCTTGAGCACGCCGTGCGGGTGCGCTACCGCGTCGACGGTGCGCTCACCGAGGCCATCCAGCTGCCGTCCAAGATGAGCTCGCCGATCGCCTCGCGTATCAAGGTGCTGGCCGACCTCAACATCGTCGAGCGTCGCCGCCCGCAGGATGGGCAGTTCTCAACCGAGGTCGACGGCCGCCCGATCGATATCCGCACCTCGGTCGTCAACACGATCCACGGCGAGAAGGTGGTGCTGCGGCTGCTGGACAAAACCCGAAGCCTGATTGGTCTGGACAGCTTGGGTATGCCCCCCGACCTGGTGAAGCGTTACCTCAGCGTGGTCAACGTGCCGGTCGGCATGTTCCTGTGCACGGGCCCCACCGGCTCGGGCAAGACGACCAGCCTGTACGCCACCCTCACCGAGATCCAGGACGACACCCGCAACGTCGTCACGATTGAGGATCCGGTCGAGTACGAGTTTGCCGGCATCAACCAGATGCAGGTGCACGAGGCCGGCGGGTTCACCTTTGCCGATGGTCTGCGGGGCACGCTGCGTCAGGATCCCGACGTCATCCTCGTCGGCGAGATCCGCGATGCCGAGACCGCCCGTATCGCCATGCAGTCGGCGCTCACCGGTCACCTGGTGTTGTCGTCGCTGCACGCGGTCGATGCGGTGTCGGCCTTGCACCGCTTCATCGACATGGGCATGGAACCATTCCTGGTGGCCTCCGCCGTCAACGGCATCATGGGCCAGCGCCTGCTGCGTCGTGTCTGCGACGCCTGCAAGGAGCCGGTGATCCCCGACCCCGCTCAGGCAGCGATGGTCGAGCGGGTGCTGGGCACCAAGGCCGACCAGTGGATGCAGGGCGTCGGTTGCACACAGTGCAACCACACCGGCTACCTGGGCCGCATCGGCGTGTACGAGTTGCTGCGGGTAAACGACGAGATCCGCACCTTGATCTCCGAGCGGGGGTCGCACCATGCGCTGCACGAGGCGGCGGCCCGCGACGGCATGCGGACCATGCAGTCCGAGGGCTTCGCGCTGGTCAACGCCGGCGTCACCACGTTTGAAGAGGTGCAGCGCACCGTCTATGCGCCGCTCGACGAGATGGTGTTCGACGAGACGGTGTCATCGAACAAGCACAAGTCGACTGAGGCCACGACAAACGGTACCGCCCATGCTGGCGAGACCAACCCCGCCGATGCGGATGAGCAGGACAAGGTAGGGGCAGCGAGATGACCGACACGATGGTCAGGTTCCGCTACGAGGGCGAAACCGTCGAGGGCGAAACGGTCAAGGGCGAAATCAAGGCGCCCTCGTCGCTGGCTGCCCGTAACGAGCTGGCTCTCAACGGCACCCGCGTTTCCAAGCTGACGGAACGCAAGGGCCTCAACATGGAGATCACCAAAAAGGGTGTTCCCCTCATCGAGATCATGCACTTTTGTCGGCAGATGGCCAGCTTCATGCGCGCAGGCGTCCCGGTGACGGAGGCGATGGGCAGCCTGCGCGACGACTGCGACAACAAGCAGCTGAAGATCGTGCTCGACGAGATGATCGATCAGATCGGCACCGGCTCCACCGTCGGCGACGCCGCCGCCCGTCACGCCGACGTGTTTCCGCCCTACTTCGTGGCCATCATCCGCTCGGCCGACCTCACCGGTCGCATGGATCGGGCCTTCGACGAGCTGCACCGCTACATCAAGCGCGATGTGTCGTTGCGCAAGCAGGTACGCAAGGCGCTGATCTACCCGATGATCCTGATGGTCGTCTCGATCGCAGTCGTCGCCATCATCGTTGTGTTCGTCATTCCTCGGTTCGCCGAGTTTTTCGAGGGGTTCGGCGCCGAACTGCCCCTGCCCACCCGCATGCTCATGGCGATCGCTGACTTTGTGCAGTCGACCGCCGGCCTGATCACGCTGGGCCTGATCGTCGTCGCCATCCTGGCGTTCTTCGGTGCGATCAGTACCCGCAAGGGCCGCTACTGGTGGCACGGTGTGTTGCTGAAGATGCCGCTGATCAACAAGGTGATCGTCTACTCGTCAACGGAGCGATTCGCCCGGGTGTTGGGCGTGTTGTTGTCCTCGGGCGTTCCCTTGTCCGACGCCCTGCCCAGCGCAGCGGACTGCTCCAACAACCTGGTCTTCAAGCATCGCTTGGACGAGGCCACCCAGCTGGTGATGCAGGGCGATGGGTTCGCCGAGCCGATGGCCGAGGCCAACATCTTCCCCAACACCATGCTGCAGATGATCAAGGTGGGCGAGCAGACCGGCGAGCTGGCTGCGCAGCTGGACAACGTGGCCGGCTTCTTCAACGACGAGCTGGACTACGCGGTCGACAAGATGACCGAGTGGTTCGAGCCGATCATGATCATTTTCATCGGCGCCGTCGTTGGCTTCGTGGCGCTGGCCATGGTCAGCGCGATGTACGGAATCTACGGCCAAGTGGAGCTCTGATGAGTTCCTTGGTCCAGCGCTTTCGAGCGCACAATTCGTTGGTCACAACGGCGGCACCAACACCGGTGTCAATTCACAAACAGGGAGAAACCCCATGCACAACACATTGAAGCGGCTCCAGGCACGCAGCGGATCGGGCTTCACGCTCATCGAACTCCTCGTCGTCATCGCCATCCTCGCCATCCTGGCCGGGGTTGTCGTGTTCGCAGTCGGCAACTCGACCAAGAACGCCGGCAAGGCGGCCTGCGATACTGAGCGTGGGGCGATTATTACCGCGTGGAACGCTGCGGCAACGTCGAACAAGGTCTCCGGCAACGACGAGTCATGGGACGACTACTTGGAGAACTCCAACACCAAGTACTTCACGATGCCCGCCGCTGGTACCAAGGTTCCGGTGAAGATTTCTCGCGATGGTACTACCACCACCGCCGTGCCAGCAGGCGACTGCGCAGACATCGAGACGACCTCGTTGAACGCCTGATGCTAGGCGCTACAAGGGAGCATTCGATGCTCATTCGTCGCTAGGTGACTTGCGTGAGGAGGCGTGGGCGGGAGATTCCGCCCACGCCGGCTCACCCTCGAGTCTCGCTACATTCCCATTCGCTCAACTAACTCGCCGGCAAGTTATAGAGGTCGCACGTGTACACCGCAGACGTTTCCCACATCGAGCCCTACCTCAACGAACTGATGGAACGACGCGCCACCGACTTGCACATCGCAGCCGGCTCGCACCCCATGATCCGCATCGACGGTTCGCTTCTGCCTATCGACGGCTCGGAAGTGCTCACGCCTGAGGAGTCGCAGGTGATCGTCGACCGGCTGATCGGCCCGGACGACCTCGACCGGTTCAACGAGGATCGTCAACTCGACTTCTCGTTCCCTTGGGGCGACCAGGCCCGCTTCAGGGCCAACGCCTACTACCAGCGAAACTCGCCGGCGGTTGCGCTTCGGTTGATCCCCACCGACATCCCCACACCCCAGCAGTTGGGTCTGCCCGACGTGTGGCAGAAGATCGTCAAGAAGCCCCACGGCCTGGTGCTGGCCACCGGTCCCACCGGCTCAGGTAAGTCCACCTCGCAAGCGGCGATGATCGCTGAGATCGCCGCCACCCGGGCCTGCCACATCCTCACGATCGAGGATCCGATCGAGTACATGCAGCACTCCAAGATGGCACTGGTCAACCAGCGCGAGGTGGGCACTGATGTGCCCGACTTCGCCCAGGGCCTTCGCGCTGCGCTTCGGGAGGATCCCGATGTCGTCCTGGTCGGCGAGCTTCGCGACCTAGAGACCATCTCCCTCACGCTCACCTTGGCCGAGACGGGCCACTTGGTGTTCGGCACACTGCACACCAACGACGCCGCCCAGACCGTCGACCGCTTAATCGACGTCTTCCCTCACGATCAGCAGGCCCAGGTCCGTACCCAGCTGTCGATGTCGCTGGTGGCGGTAATTGCCCAGCGATTGATTCCTCGGATCGGTGGTGGCCGCGTGGCCGCCTTCGAGGTGATGACCGGTTCGCCGGCCATCTCCAACCTCATCCGCGAGGGTCAGGTCCGTCAGATCCGCAACGTCATGACCACGTCGAGTCGGGATGGCATGCGGCTTTTGGAAAGCTCTCTCAGCGGGCTGGTGTCCGAAGGTGCAATCACCTTGGATGATGCCCAGGCGATCTCGATGTATCCGGACGAGGTTGTCTATAAGCAGCAAGTGGTTGGCCGGACGTGACGACACATTTAGTGGTTTCAGCCCTACGTTCAACTACGTCGGATTCGACTCGGGGAAGGTGTTGGGCATGACCAACTCGACGCAACTCGACCGGAAAAGCGCTAGAGCACATCGAGGCCAGGGCGGCTTTGGCATGCTCGAGGCGATCATCGGCATGGTCATGGTGGCGCTGTTGATCGGCGCTGGCGCCACAGGCTTGCGGACTCTTCAAAGTGCATCGCGTGAAGCGAATCTAACTGCACGGATGGATGCCGTTGTGGTAGGCGCCAGCGAAGCCCTGCGAGAGACCCCGTACCAAGAGTGCGCAAACGAGGCGACCTACCAGGACGCGATCCTTGTCGCAGACGATGCTCGTTTAGACGATCAAAATCTCTCCCGACAGACCGCTTCGGGGAAGCCCACCATCGAAGTCACGTCAGTCGAGAGCGAAACTTGCGGAACTCCGGCGGGAGACAACGGTCGGCAAAAGGTGAATTTGAAGGTCACGAACAACGGCAAGTCCCGCACTGCGAAGGTGACGAAATTCGACGAAACTCGTCGGCTGCGCCTCCCGATAGCAAGTATCGATCCATCTGTTCCGCAGACGAAAGACGGCGATATCCGCATGGTCTTCTCGTTCACAGCAAAACAGTCGACCTCGTTCTACCCTTTGTATAAATTCGAATGGAACTGCGATGCCACCGCCCCCCCTGCCGGGGTATCGGTCCCAGGGACGGCAGTGACGGATGAAACAGAGCTTCCCGGCGATCAGATGTTCTGCGAGTACACGGCCGGGCCAAACGACAAGGAGGTCACGGTCAAGCTGCGTGTGACCGATGATAAGGAGCAATCGAGCGAAGACTCAGTCACCATCACAGTACCGAAACGAACCGAACCTCGGCTCTCGCCGGTTGCAGCAGCGGCCGTGGCGTCTGGAGGTGGCTCCACTGGCAGCCCCGGAGCCAGCTTCAGCTTTTCTTCGGCGGGCACTTTGTCGCCGTATGGAACTCCGCTGAACTACTCCTGGGACTTTGGTGACCCACAAAGCGGATCGTCCAACGGCTCGATTTCGCAGAACCCGTCCCATACCTTCTATTGGGCAGGCAACTATGTCGTGACGATGACCGTAACAGACGAATTGGGTTTGACATCAAGCGCAAACGTGCCAATCACGATCGATCCAATCGACATTCCTCTTCCTCTTGCGAGCTTTCCGGAGCCGTCACCTGCACCTGGCGAGTTCCACCCCTACACCCCCATCAGCTTTGACGGGACCTCCTCCCGGGCACATCCCGACGTTGCTGTTTCTTCATACTATTGGGACTTCGGTGATGGGACTACGGCGACTGGTGGAATTGTGACTCACGCCTACAGCACTGCCAACCCCTATGTGGTGGAACTCACGGTGAAGGACGCGAGCGGTCAAACGTCTTCAGTTACGCAGGTTGTAATGGTCAAGCCGCTGAGCCCGCCCAGCAATTTCAGGGCAACAGGTTCACGCGCCAAGATCCCTTGGATCCGTACCGGCTACATAGATTTCGCTTGGACTCCAGTGCAGTCTGCACCAGGGGAGAACTTGGTGCTAGAGATCGAGATTCAACCCGCACCTTCTAGCCTGTGCTGGGATGGATTCACCAGAAATGATAGTGATGGGATCATACAGTCTAGCGGACGTTATCGGTGGGAAGAACCGAACCTGAATTTGTTGAATCTCGGTAAAACATTTTGCGCCGGTTCAACCTATCCGTATCGTGCCCGTCTCTTCAATAAGAATGCTCCCAGAATGACTGGTGTGAATCCAGGGCCAGACTCACCGATCCAGTACCGGGGTGTATAAATGAGAAATGTGATGAAGCGCTGTTTAAGATCAGCGGTTCTTCGTCGGGTGACGCGACCACGACAAAACGGCATCACTTTGCTGGAGACCCTGATCGCTATGGTAATAACCGCCACGGTTCTCCTCCCAACGATGGGTTTCGTTACGTTGACTATGGGCGAGCAAGCCACGGCCAGGCTTCTCAACACTGAGACGTCTAACTTGGCCGCGGTCGACCTTGCGGTCGTGCGGGATGTTAGCAATGCTAAAGCGGTGGCCGCGACGGTTGATGCAAGCGGCAACCCGCAAACGATTGATGACTGCCCGGGTGGACCCGGTTGGGGCGGCTCCGTAGTCATGGCACTGGTCACATCACAGAACCATCGCGTTATTTACAGTCTTGAGTCATCCGGCACAGCCATGGGTGATAATCTATGGCGTCGAGAGTGTCTTAATCAGAGTGTCGTTTCCGGCACCCCATTGAGTGATCCTCTCCTCCAGGTTGTCCCAGCGGTCGCCAACGACACGACCGGAGCAATTATTGGTCAACGCCTTTTGAGCGCAGCCAGCTCCTGCCCGAACGGTGATGGCGGTCAGAGTGCCGAGTGCAGGCTGGTTACCTTGCGGTTACAGTCTGCGAGTACATCTGGAGCGGGCAATAAGAGGGCCGCCGTAGTGGTTCAGGCGACCCGCCGCAATGACACCTACGCTGCGCCCAACACTCCTCCGATTGCACGCTTCTCCTATGCCCCGGCGAACGTAGCTGACAAAGACACGGTCACCTTCGATGCGACCGGTTCACGCGACCCAAGAGGCGGTAACCTGACTTATCAGTGGTCGTTCGGCGCTCCCGTGAATGGGAACGTGCCGGCGGTTCCTGCGCCACCTGCGCCACCCCAAGGTTTCGTGATTCCTGAGACAACCAGCCAGGTCATTCCGGAGCGAATACTGGATCAGGCCGTTTCGCCGATGACCGCCACTCTGAAGGTTCGTAGCTCCGAGTCAGGTCTGACCAACTCAGTCACCCACAATGTGGATATTGATGCTAAGGCTCCCAAGGCGGCACTAAAGCCTGTGCCGCCAGTTGTCGTTAACCGCAACACGCTGGTTGAGTTCACCCCGACCTTAGAAACCTTTTCGAAGGCAACTATTCAGCAGACGACTATAGACTGGGGTGATGGTCAGCCAAATACGGAAGGTTTCTGTCCCGCAAGCCCCTCGCCCTGCGTTCAAACATTGAAGCATTCTTTTCCTAATATTGGCAGCTTTACTGTTAAAGTCACGGTTGTAGATTCAAATGGGAAGCGAGCTAGTGCCCAGGTTACCGTCAAGGTTGAGACTGATATCATCTACGTGAGCGAAACTCGAGGCTCTAATGATCAACCTGGCGGCTGTGGTGTGGCGATCACCCAACCCTGCAAAACCATTAACAAAGGAATAGAGCGGGCTGAGGACCTCAGTAAGCCGCGTGTCTACGTCGCAGCAGGAACGTACGACCGCTTCAACATGAAGAGCAATATTGAGGTTAAGGGAAGGTTCTCAGAGGACTTTAATGGTGTGGGCGGTAATTCTACTGTCTCCGGTGACAATACCGGTAACCCAGCGGGGATTGTGCTCTCCGGCGTTGTAAGGGCGAAGGTCAGCGGATTCGTAGTGCGGACTCCAGTCGTATCGAGTGGAAGCACGCAAGCGATCTTTATCGATGGCAGCGGCAAGGGCGCCGGAGGTAAGGTAACGCTGGAGAACGTAGTGGGTGGCGAAGATGTCAATGGGGGCCGAGGAAAGGGCAACGAGTCTGCAGCAATCCTCATCAAGGATTCGGTCGTGGACCTAAAGGAAGTGACCGCCAACTCTCCTGAGGCTAGCGAAGCGAGTTCGTCCACCTATGGTTTGAGGGTCGACAGTTCCACGGTCGCCATTGAGGGAGGCAACTACAAGGCGTCCGCTGGACTGTCTGGATTGCCGATCAGCCGACCTGCCGGGATACCAGCCCCTGCAGTCGCTTGCCCTGGCGGTGGAACGTCGGATCGCACTGCGGGTACCAGTACATGTGGCGGCGGGGTCGGCGGACTTGGTGGGCTTTCTGGAACTAACGTCTGGGGCGATGATCGTACTTCTGGCGATCCGGGGGTGAAGGGGAGTGGTCCTTCGGGAGGCTCAGGTGGATTAGGGGGCGCCAACGGGTGTTGGGGTGGGGACCCCGGCCTCCGTGGGGAAGCGGCGGGTGCCGGTGACTCGGTGGGAGGTTCCGCCGGTCCCGGAGGCGCCAATGGCGTTCTTCATACTGCCCCGCCAGCCTCCGGCGCCACCTGGGTGGGCCACGTCGGGAGCGCGGGAGGTTCAGGAGGCAAAGGCGGCGGCGGTGGTGGTGGTGGCGGCGGCGGCGGCAACTGCACCCAATCCAACGCGGGTGGCGGTGGTGCAGGCGGTGGGGGTGGCGGCGAAGGCAAGGCGGGCACGGAGGTCGGCGACCCCGGTGGTGGGTCATTTGCTGTCTACTCCTATAAGTCCAATCTGACTGTGGTGGGAGGTGAGTTCAAGGCTGGACGAGGTGGGCAGGGAGGATTCGGTCAGACCGGTGGAGCCGGCGGCAACGCTGGAGCTGGTGGCAACGGCGCTAACGACTCAACTCTTCATGAGGGCGGCGGCGGGGGCGGCGGCGGCGCGGGTGGCGGCGGTGGCGGAGGGGCAGGCGGAGCGGAAGGCGGCCCGTCTATTGGGATCTACGTACGAGAGCACACAGTCCCGCCAACCCTGAATCCATCATCTGTAACTTATGACACTCCTGGATCAGGTGGAATGGGGGGATCAGGATCTAGCGGTGGCGTGGGAGGCCTTGGCGGAACCACCGACTATCCCAACGGGCCGGCGCCAGTTCGGGCGCCTAGTGGTAGTCCAGGCGCGCCAGGTACGGCAGGAGATCCGGGCTTAGGGGCACGGACGTTGATCCAATGAGAAGTTCATCACGAAGCCTGGCGTCAGCTCTGCGGCGCCGGGCAGCATTGAGGTCCAGTGGAGCTTTCTCAACGATTGCTATTGCATTCGTGCTCCTCGCCCTCACCGTTCCTATGGTTGTCATCGCTGAGGCGACTTTGGTCTCCGCTCGTCAAGCAAGCGGCAACGCTTTGGGCCAGGAGAACCTACGCGCCGTCGACGGCGCAATGTCTGATGTCATCAGCGAGATACGCCTCGGTCCAGGTGCCGCAAGGGCGGGTGGAGGCTGCCAAGGTGATCCTCTGGCATCGACGGCCAACTTTGATCGAGAACAATCTCGACCGAGCCAGGGCGACTTTGCCATCCAAGTTCGCTGTTCCACACAGAAGATGAACGATGCGGGTCGGGTGCTGGACCTCGAAGCGTATGTCGGTTCGACCAAGCTTGGGGAGTCTCGGGTTCGGTACGTTGATATGCTTGGTGCCAACCCTGAGCCAGGATTCGAAATGCTGGTGTGTGACTGGCAATTGGGTAAAGATATAGAGCCCTTGGCCGAATGTCCCAACGTGTCGGCGGGTCCCTAGACTAATGTACCTTCGTTTCATAGCTTTTTGTGGCTTCCTAAGCTAGCCGCGATCCGGCACGTTTCTTCGTTGGTGGCGGTCTGAAGCCTGTTTTGGTGTGATGGCGGGTGGGTGTGGGTGTGCTGGGCTGCTCGGGGTGGGTTTGGGGTGTTGGTGGCTGCCTGTTTGGTGTGGTGAGGGCTGTTCGGGTTGGTGTGTGGGGTCGGTGAAGCAGCCCGGCCGGGTGTTCCCGGCGGGTCGCTGATTTGCCGGGGGTAGCGGGCGGTCAGATCCGGAGGGGTGTGGGGGTGGCCATGGTGCGGAGTCGTTGTCCGGCTGTTCGGAGGTGGGGGTTCCATGGCCAGTGTTGGGGCCAGAGGGTCCAGGTTTGCCGGTTGCGGACCCGGAGGATCGCCGGGGTTCCGAAGAGGCAACGTCTCAACTTTTTGGGGTGGGCGTGTTCGAACTCGGTGCCGGCGAGGAGGTCGAGTTGGAACCAGCGGCAGAGGGTGTGGGCCCAGCCGACCATTGAGGTCCAGACCTTGTTGCGGGCGGTGTCGGGGAACGGGAACCGTTCGAGCCCGGTGGTTTTGAGGCGTTTGATGTTCTCCTCGACGTGGGCGTGTTCGCGTTGAAGCCGGTCGATCTCGAGTGCCGAATCGTCGGGGAGATCGCAGATGATGATGGTGTGGCGCCAGCCGTTTGTGTCGAACATCCGCTGTTGGGCACCGGGGTGTAACGGTTCGCGTCGGATGACGATCCGGGTGCCTGGCGGGTAGTGAACATCGAGGCTGTCCTTGGGACGTCCTTTGAGGCCCACCCATTTCGCGATCGACGGGTAGTTGGTGACCTCAACGACCTGCGCAGCACGGGCGTCAACATCGGGATCGTTGCCGTCCCAGTCGACGTTCCGGGGCCGCAAAGCGTTCTCCCAGCCGGTGTTGTCGCCGAAACCGAGGATCACCGAGCTCAAGATGTTGTTCGACCTGCCGGTCACACAAAACCGCAGGTTGCGGTCCGACATGTCCCACAAGAATCCGAGGGTGTGACCGGCCGAGTCGGAACGAACCAGGATCTCGTTGGCCGCTTCGGTTGGGACGGCGCCGGGGCGATGTGACCGGGCGACACTCTCGGGCAACGCGTCCAAGCCGTCGTCGATGATCCCAACCAGATCGACGATCGTGTTGGCGCCGGCGTTGCCAGGCCGGTGCTCAACGGCGAGGGCCTCGCCGGAGCAGTCAGCGAAACACGCGACCGGGTGGAACCCGAACCCGCGTTTGTAGTTGCCCTTCGCGTCTTCTTTTTCTGAGTGCACCGGGGTGAGGGTGGCGTCGATATCCAAGATCACCCGACGGCCGGGATCGGACCAGCCATGCTCAGCCCACACCCTGGTCCGGGCCTGCCGCATCACGCCGCCGACGGCGTTGGTCGCCCCGGGTGTCTCCGCGAGGTCGGCGACCATCCGCCGGAACGTCGTGTCTGAACCAACATCACCCAACACGCCTCCTGCGGCCTGCAGCATCCCGAGATCGGTGCAGCAATCCCCGCCGGCGTTCAACATCAACAAGCTGTGGACCAACAAACCGCCCCGGTCAACGACCGGGATCCCCGGGCCCGAATAGGGCACAGCGCCGGCGAATCCGCCGGTCAAACCGAGGCGGTCGGCGTACTCGGCGACCGGCCCCAGGCCAGCCAACGCGACGATCTTGTCGGTCTCAACCTCGCCGTCATAGCGCACCGATTCCGACGCGCTATGTTGCACCTGACAGATGCGTCCCATCCCAGCCTCCTTGTGGTTCTCAACACCCTCAAGTTTGCTGGAACGGAGCGCATTTGTCGCGTCCGAACCTAATTCTTCACGGTCTCAGCGTGCCGGATCGAGGCTAGAGCCGAAATGTCGTCTGGTTGGCTTGACAGGAAATCGGGGGTTCGACTCCGAATTGCCGCCGGGGCATTGATGGCGACAACGATGCTGGCTGCTTGGGCTGCAACCCGTGACATGAGTGAGGAATCACCCGACAGGGCTGATGCTACAAGGGCCACGACGGCCCCTAGGTGGCTGGTGTCTTTCGGGGTGGCCTGAGGGCTGGGCCGGATGGTGGGGCTGGCTGTGACAGCGCTTGGCTGGGCTGGCTGGCGGGTGTTTGGGCTGGGTGGGAGTTGGGTCGGGCCGGTCGTGATGCTGTGGTGGGGGCGTGGGGGCGCCGTCGGGGGTTTCTCTTGGTCTTTTAGGTTGCTGCGGTCCATCCGGTGGGTGTTGATCTGATTCCGAGCGCGCCGAGTCTGGCGATGTTCCGTGCTGCTGCGAGCAGCGCGAAGTCGGCGGCGACTTTCGTTTGGCCTCGGACTCTGGCCCGCCGGCCTCCGTGTTTGCGGAACATCAGGTGCGCGAGTTTCCGTTCGACTTTGGATCGGGTTGCCCGGTAGTCGGCCTGCCAACCGCTGTCGGTCTGTCGTTGCCGGGCGGCAGCCAACGCTGCTTCGAATTGTCCGACGCTGATCGTCCGCCCCGTCTTCGAGGTGGTGCACGCCTCACGAAGCGGACACTCGCCACACACGACACCGAACGCGGCGGTCCCGTTGGTGCCGTCGTTGCTGCGACGGATCGTGACGGTCACGTTGTTTGGGCAGGTGACTGTGTCAGCGTCGAGGTCGATGTTGAACTTGGCTTTCGAGAACCGGCCGTTCCGGTTGACGGGCTGCTGGGTTCGACACCTCGACTCGACACCCGCGTCGGTGAGGGCTTGTTGCATCCCGCCGGTCCCATAGGCGGAGTCCCCATAAACAACCGGCACCTCAGCCTCATCGTCGCCGTCGCCGTCGCCGTCGCCGTCGCCGTCGCCGTCGCCGTCGCCGTCGCCGTCGCTGTCGCCGGTGTCGGTGTCGGTGTCGGTGGGGAGGATGTCGTCGATGAGGTCGTTGGCGACCGCAGCATCACCGACGTTGCCGGGGGTGACGATCGTGGCGGTGATGATCTCGGAGTCAGGATCTTCGGCGATGTGGCCCTTGTATCCGTCGAAGCTCCGGGCTGCGGTCTTGTGGCCATGCCTCGCGTCGGGGTCAACAGTGGAGATCACCCGGTCCTTCGCGACTCTCCAAGCGATCACAAACCTGCCGTCATCATCGGTCTCGAGGTCCTGGCCGACCACCGTCGCCAACAACCCTGCAGCCTGAGTAACAGGCCCGGTGAGTTCCTGGCCGTCCAACAAATCGAGGCATGCGAGCGCGTCGACCGCGAGCGCGTCGACCAACACGGTCCGGTCGTGGGGTCGTCCCAATCACAAACCGGTTTCCCCGCGGCCGTGTAGTCATCATCGCGGACAAGGACAGCCCGCAACTCGCCTTCCAGGCCGGAGCTGGCGGCTTTGAGCAGACCCCGGATCGCGGAACGGATCATCGTCACGGTGTCCTGAGTGGACACCGCGTCATAGATCGGCGCTGAGTCCATCACCCGTTTCAAACCGACCAGCCCCGCCTCACGAGCGACTCCCAACGTCACCTCGAAAAATCCGATCCGGAGCAGCCGACCGGGCAAGCCGCGACCGCATGTCGACCAGCACCGTGTGAGCAAACCCGGATAGTCAAAATCGAGGCCACCACAGGCGTATTTCCAGCGGGCATCGAACTGGAACGCCGACACCGCCTCACGATCCGACATCCCCAAAACCGTTGCAACACCATCACCACCGCAACAATCCTCGGTGGCACCGACCGGCGCCCAGTGGCCTGGAACAGATCAGCAAACGCCTCATCGGGAAACAACACATGACACTCCCGATGCAACACCGACCAGACCGAATCGTCGGCAACAGCGTCACCAACGAACCCGGTCGTCGACCGGAAAACGTCAGCCTGCCGGGGAGTCACCCCGACCGTCACAACCCACACCAAACATCGCCCAACATGGGCACCATTTTGCCAGACCCGAACCTAAATCGCGAGCCTCAACCCCGACGCGAAAGACACCAGCCACCTAGCGAAACTACAACCACGTCAGATAACGGGGTTGCGAGTGAAAGACCCAGTGACCTCATCGGCGGCGGATACTTCAAGTTTGATGAGGTGGCATCAGATATTGGTCTTCGAGATCTTCCGGAAGAAGCTCCGAGTAATATCGGGGCGTTTGTTGGTGGTGCATCGGTGGGGGACTACGACGGCGATGGGAAACTCGACCTCTTTTTAACAAACTTCAGCATCTCTGATCGCCTCTTCCGTGCTACCCCAGAAGGAAACTTCGTTGATGTCACTGCAGATTCTGGATTGATTGTGAGGACTGGGTCACCGGCCGACGGCGTCGGCTCGGCGGCATCGGTCTGGGCTGATATTGACGGCGACGGCGCATTGGATTTATTCGTTGGTGGAGTGGGCGACCAGGCGAACCAACTCTACGTGAATGATGGAGCCGGAGGCTTCACGGAGGAGGCAGAGCGTAGGGGAGTCGCCGACATGTTCACCGTGACCAAGAGCCAGCCTTTCGCGGCACACACGGTTCTTGGCTCAGCATTTGCTGATTGGGATAAGGACGGAGATCTAGATCTGATGTCGGCGCATTGGCAGCCACCCCTTTGGACTGTCGCTGATCAAACTGGTCCCACCTCAGGGAATAGTATTTGCGCGAAAGAGCGTCCTGGAGACAGCTTGTCAGGTGAAGCTTTGAATTATCACGAGAGGGCCACGTCCAGATTCTGGGAGAACAATGGCTCCGGAACCTTCCGTGATGTCACTGACAAGATGGGCGTTGATCTACGAGGCGTGTCTGCATTCACGCCGGTATTTGCGGACTTCGACGATGATTCCTGGCCAGACCTGTTCTTAACCGGCGACTTCTGCACAAGCCGCCTCTTGCGAAATACCGGCGATGGGTTTGAAGATATTACGGTCAAATCTGGACTCGGAACGGATGAGAACGGCATGGGGTCGGTGGTGGATGATTTTAATCAGGATGGTCACATGGACTGGTTTGTGAGCGGCATCGCCCCTGGCGTGAATGGAGTTGGGTGTGTAAAGGCAAGACCGGAGGTGGGTTGCAGCGGCAACCGGCTTTGGTTTGGAGATGGTCTGGGCGGGTTCGAGGACGTTACGGACGAGTTTGGGGTGCGTGACGCGGGTTGGGCTTGGGGCTCGGCCGGTGAGGATTTCAACAACGACGGTCGTCGAGATCTCGTAGTTGTAGGTGGCTACAAGGACGCTGGATCCGGGATCGACCGAGACCCGAGCATCGCCGAGGCGTCCCGCTTCTTCGAAGCTGGGCAGTCTCATATCTGGCGCAATTCGGCTGCTAGTCCATGGGTCGAGAGCGGTCTGACGTCCGGAGCCATCAGCCCACAGCACGCCAAGGCCCTGATCCCTTTTGATCAAAACGATGATGGATTGCTCGATCTTCTTGTGGCCAATAGCGATGGAGCGCCCAGCTTGCTTTTGAATACGACGGAAGGTGGCGGTCACTGGCTGAAAATCGTATTGCGAGATGAGACGACATCCAATACTCAGGCCGTTGGTGCTCGGGTTCGTATTGTAGCACAGAAGGGCGCCCCTGAGTGGATTGGGGAGGTAAGAACCGGAAGCGGATACCAGAGTTCGGGGCCTGGAGCGTTGCACATTGGGTTGGGAGATACGTCCTACGTCGACTCGTTTGAGGTTCGGTGGCCAGATAGTGAGGTGTATGAACAATACAAAGTCGGCTCAGTTGACCGCCTGGTCTTCATCACGAGAAACGAATAGGGTTGATGGTTAAGATTAGGAGCTATGCTGGCTTACGTCAGTGGATCCTTGGATGATAGGTGCTATCAGGTACGGGCACAACACTTGCAGGTATGGGCACAATGCTTGCGAGCCGTATGCTGCTGAGCCGATTGCGGGATAGCATTCCGAGGGATGACGGGTGAGGGGCGCAATCGGTATGGTTCAATGAGTATTTTCCGAGCAATAGATATCCGCAGGTGGACAATTGGGTAGTCAGAGCATTGCTTCTTAGGGTGGTCCTAGTCGTCCCAGCACTGGTGGGTTGTTCAGCGTAAAGTCAAAGGAAGCAGGAACGGAGGGCAGAAGGCCGAGCCCAGCATGACTGACGCTCCCCATATCACACTCTGCGTTGGCGACAGGCGACCTGTTCGAGCGAAGCTGTTGCGCTATCAGCTCCGTTGATGGCGGAGCTTGATCGGGACCAAAGGCGGAACTGGTGCTGTTGAGCGTTCCTATAAGGGGGGTGAAGGGCCCGACACGATAAGCGATCGCCTTGGTGCTTTGGTCGGGCAAGAGACGGCGTGAACTTGTGGGGGATGGGGTTTGAGTTAGGGTGCCTTTACTCAGCTGTAGGTTCGATTCGAGCAGTTGGGTACACTGAATAGTCGGCTGCGAGAGAAGGTCACTGTTGAACGGGGATTCAATGATTTTCAGGCAGAGGGTGCCATCAACAAAAGCGATCGAACCGAGCGTCCATGTCGTCATGGGCGACCCGCTGTTGTCGCGAGCCACCGAGCTGTATCGCCAAGGACTGATCGAGGCCGGGGTGGAGGGGGCAGCGGGCGCGGTGCCACCGCCGCTGCGGCCACTTGGCCGCACTTCGTTTCACGTGGTGGTGGCGCCTTCGGCCGAACCGGCGGGCGCAATGCAGGCCACGGTTGGCACTCTCGACCAGCTGTCCCTCGGGGCTTGGATGGAGCGCGATAAGCAGCCCCACGGCCTCATCTGCGAGTGCACGTCGATCGCCGTCGTCCCCGGGGCTCCGGAGGGCACCACCGAGCTGCTGTACCGATCGGTGTACGTCTTTGCGCGTCGACACGGCGCAGAGAACCTGGTTGCAGCGGTCGACCCGATGACCCTCGACATCTTTCGAGAGGAGTACGGCATTCTGTTTCGGGCACTGGGCCCGATCACCACCCGCCTGGGCTTCGATTCGTTGACGGTCGGGGAGGAGCTGGGCCTGCTTGAGGCCGGCCTGCGCGCCCAGCGCCCCGACTTCTACGACTTCCTCACCGAGCCGTTTACCGACAACGAGCGTCATCGGTTTGGCCTCGGCCCCAGGATGGGGACGTTGGCCTGAGGCCAACGGGCTACGGCACCCGCTTGGGCAGCGGCCAGACTGAGCAGGTCGACCGAGCCGGAGGAACACCGCAGCGATGAACCCGACGATGCAGATAGTCCGCTGATGGGCGCCGTGTTTGGCGCCAGCGCCGTTGCGGTGATCGTGTTGATGTTCGTCACCTGGGTGGCGTCGGTGTTTCTCTCCGACGTGAGCATCGTCGACCTGGTGTGGGGCCTGGCGTTTGTCATCGTCGCCCACACCGCCCGGGCGGCCGGCGACCCCAACGCACGCATCGACCTGCTGACAGCACTCGTCACCGTCTGGGGGCTCCGCCTGTCCGGCTACCTGCTGTGGCGTAACTGGGGCACCGGCGAGGACAAGCGCTACGTGGCGATGCGCAAGCGCTTCGGCGACAAGTTCTGGTGGTTCAGCCTGATCCAAACCTTCGCGCTTCAGGGCGCGCTGGTGCTGATCGTGTCGCTGCCGGTGCAGCTGACCGCCGCCGGCGACGACGTGGCGCTGGGGTGGGTCGCCTGGCTGGGTGTGGCGGTGTGGTTGGTGGGCTTCACCTTCGAGACGGTGGGCGACGCCCAGCTGGCCCGCTTCAAGGCCAAGCCGGAGAACGAGGGCCAGGTGATGGACAAGGGCCTGTGGCGCTACACCCGCCACCCCAACTACTTCGGCGACTTCACCGTGTGGTGGGGGCTGTTCCTGGTGTCCCTCGCCGCCGGCGGCTGGTGGGGCATCATCGGGCCGATCGTGATGAGCACCTTCCTGCTGCGGGTGTCGGGCGTGACCATGCTGGAGCGGACGATCACCAAGCGTCGGCCCGGCTACGCCGACTACATCGCCCGCACGTCCACCTTCTTCCCCTGGCCGCCCAAGTCGTCGTCCGCCAGCGAGGACGACGATACGGGCGACTTCGACACCGAGAGCTTTGTCGCCGAGGATGCTCCCGACGCATCGAGTGCCCCCGACAGCAAGGATGACCCCTCGTGACCAACACGCCTCCCGCCGACCCAGACCTGCTGGCGGCCGCCCGCCGTTTTGCCGCCGAGGCGGGTGCGGTGACGCTTGAGTGGTTTCGCAGCGGCGAACTGGACCTGGAGCACAAGGGTGACGGCACGCCGGTGACCGCCGCCGACAAGGCGTCCGAGGCCCGGTTGCGCCAGCTGATCGGCGAGTTCGCCCCCGAGGACACCATCCTCGGTGAGGAGGAGGGCCACAGCCCCGGTTCGGGCGAGCGCCGCTGGATCATCGACCCGATCGACGGCACCAAGGCCTTCACCCGGGGCGTGCCGTTGTACTCGACGCTGGTGGCGGTCGAGGACCAACACGGCCCGGCGGTGGGCATCATCGAGCTGCCGGCGCTGGGCCAAACCGTGTTTGCCGGCCGCGGCCTTGGCTGTTTTGTTGCCGACTCGCGGGGCGAGCGGCCCGCTCGGGTGAGCACCACCGCAACGATTGGTGATGCCCTGCTGTGCACGAGCGGCTTCGGGTCGTGGAACGCCGAGCAGGTCCAGGCGGCGCACTCCTCTGGTGCGCTGCTGCGCACCTGGGGCGACGGCTACGGATATGCGATGGTGGCCACTGGAGTGGCCGACGCGATGGTCGACCCGGTCGTGGCCGAGTGGGACGTGGCCCCAATGTCGGTGATCCTCACCGAGGCCGGCGGCCGATTCACGGCGCTCGACGGCCACGAGGGCGCCGATCGTGGCCACGGGCTTGCCACCAACGGCCTGCTGCACGACCCATTGGTCGAGCTGCTCCACATCTGACACCCTGTTGGGTATTCGGTCGTTCGCTGAATCGCCTTCTCCGGCCGTGTGCGACTTCTCACGCCGAGCTGGGGTGAGTTCCGTCACTGATAGCGTTTAAGTGAACGCCTGTGTACTGTGCGTCCAATCCCCCAGCCATCTGGCGGATTGCGGCCCCGGGAAGGCCTGAGCATGCCAGACCTCAAGGTCTCCTCGATGATCCATCGGCTGAAGAAGCGCGCTGCCCGCAGCGGCGGCCGTCGCCAGGCCGCATTCACACTGATCGAGGGCCTCGTGTCGGTGGCGATCACCTCGATCGTGGTGGTGGGGCTGATGGGCGGCGTGATGACCGCCCTCAAGTCCAGCGCCCTTCAGCGGCGCTCGGCCATCTCCCAGGTGGAGCTTCGCAACCTCTCCGAGGCCTTCAACGACGCCCCGTACGTCGCCTGCGCCAAGGCCTCAGACTACGCCGACGCGTTCAAACCGATCACCGGGTTCGACATCAAGGTCGATGCCGTCACCGGCTGGGAGGACGGCTCCAACCCCGCCACGTTTGCGGCGTTCGCATCCAACTGCGCCAACGCCCGGGCCGACACCGGCCTGCAACGGATCGAGTACTCGGTGTCGATGGACGCCGGCGAGGGACGGCTGGAAACGCGTAAGCACTCGATGCTGAAGCGCTACGACGGAACCCTCTCGGAGCTCAACCAGCAGGTGCCGGCGCCGGGGGTCCGCTGCAACATCACAGCAGACGAGGACACCTTCCTGGATCAGGCCGCTCCTGGCGCCAACCACGGCGGCGCAGTGTCGGGACGTGGCCGGTGAGGCTGGGGCCAAGCGTCAGGCGCTGGTGCACTTCGACCTTCGTCCCGGCGACGCCAAGTGCGACGACGGCACGCCCATCCCCAAGAACAGGGCGGTTCGATCTGTCGAGCTGCGCCTCTACACCTGGCAGGTGACGGGGACTCCCAATTGCGACACGGCCTGCAACCACGCCCTCCGCCGGGTGACCGGGGACTGGAACCAGGGCACGGCAACCTGGGGCAGCGCCCCGATGGTGGACGCCAACCCGACCGCCAAGTTCAAGCACGGCTCCGGCGCCGGCGACTCACCGCCGCGGCACCAGGTGATCACCGGCGCCAATCTGGACAACGACACCTCGCTCTTCTACCAGGCGGCGGCGTTTAACCGTGGCTGGTCGATCGAGCAGGATTGCGGGCCGTCCGGCCTGGACTGCCAGGCCGATGCACCGGGCTTCCGGATGCGCACCCGTGAGTGGCCCAACGAGTCGCAGCGCCCGGTGCTGTCGATCGTGTTCATGCCCAACAACGACGCAGGTCTGCAACTGCGGAACTTGGGCAACAACGCCTGCGCCTCGATCGACAACGGAAACTTCGCGGATGGTGTGTCGCTGATCTCGTTGGGCTGCGCCGGTCGTCCGGACCAGCTGTGGGAGTACACCGCCGGCACGGATGCTGGTCAGGGGCAATTTGAGGCCGTGAGCTCGGCGTTCTGCCTGCGGGCCAACGGCTCGGCGGTTTCGATTCAGCCTTGCAACGGCGGTTCCACCCAGCAGCGCTGGGACATCGTTGGCCTGGAGATCAAGTCCCGGTCCAACCCCAACCTGTGCCTGGCCGCCGGCAAGAAGTTGGGGAGCCCACTCGTCGTCCAGACCTGCAACGGCCTGCCGGAGCAGCAGTGGGCCTTTGGGCCGCCCGCCACGTCGGTGCCCAGCCCAGCCATCCGGCTGACGGCCCTCGACACAGGCGGACAGGCGACTGGTGACTGCGCCGACATCGAGGTTCGTCGAGGAGACGACCCGTTCCCCAGGCACAGCCCGGAGGTTCGGTGGACCCAGACGTTCCCGTGCCTGGGGGCAGCGCGAACCAACCAGCAGTGGAACATGTCTCCGGACGGCCGTTTCGTCAATAAGAAGTTCCCCGGCAACTGCCTGGGCTACGACGGCAAGATCGCGGCGGTCGAGGTGTGCAAGCAGGGCGGCGGACAGCTGTGGGTGGTCGAGGGAACCCAGATCCGCAACATCCAGGCGAGCAGGGCGGCCGGCGTCGACCGCTGCCTCACCGGGTTTGGCGGCCGTCAATGGTTGGAGCTGGCGAACTGCGACCCCAACCGCACCGGACAGGCGTGGTCGCTGGACCCCTTCGATGCCCCGGCGATGGCCACCGCCGTGCAGCTGCGCAACAACAAGCACGGCGACTGCCTGGAAACCAACGGGGCGGTCACCGAGGGTCAATGGATATGGACCCAGCCTTGCGGCGGCCTCGACCGTCCGGCCCAGTCCTTCGTCCAGCTGAAGACCAACGAGTGGGTGTCGCTGGCCAACCCGGCCATGTGCATCACGACGCGTGGCGGCGCCGGCCTGCAGGCGTCGGAGTGCGCCCGACTCATTGGTGACGCCAACACCGTCCCCAACAACCCGACGCAGCAGTGGACGACCACCAACCTGAGCCAGTTCAAGCGGGCGACCGTCGCAACCTGCGCCCAGGGCAACGGCAACTTCCAGTACGCCACCCAGGTTGGGTGTGCCACTAGCGGGGATATCTCCGCGCAGCAGTGGAGCCCCGAGGAGCTCGGGACGGCCACGTCGCAGCTCCGCCAGATGCGCAACCTCGACAGCAATAGCTGTGCCGACCTGCGAACCGGCGCCAACGCCATCGCCTGGCCGTGCGGCGGGCCGGACCGGGCCATCCAGGGGGTGCTGCTGGCGAAGGTCGGCGACGACTTCGAGCTGCGGCTGGCCGACAACCCCAACCTGTGCCTCGACGTGCAGAACGGTGGCACCGAGAACGCGGCCGTGGCGCCGATCGGCTGCAACTACGGCGCCTACCAGCGCTGGACGCTGTCGGCCGACGGCCAGCTGAAGACGAAGGCTCCCGGCAACCGCTGCCTCCAGGGCGGGTTGGACAACGCCCCGCTGGCGATGAGGGACTGCAGCACCGCAGCCGCCCAGCGCTGGGAGTTTGAGGCGCCGACCGACACCCGGCAGCTAAAGCGGATCCGCAACATCGACACCGGCAACTGCCTGGACGTCGTCGGCACGGTGACCCAGAACCAGGCCTACACCGGCTTCCCCTGTTCGGGTGGAGACCGGCCCAACCAGTCGTTCGTGCAGCTGAACAACGGTGCGTTCGCCTCGGCGGCCTCCAACGCCAACCTGTGCATCGACGCCGGCTACTCCAACGGTGCGGCGGTGCTTCCCTGGGCCTGTAAAAACCCGGTGGCGAGCCATCAGTGGAGGGTTCAGGGCACGCAGTTTCAGCAGGTGGGCTCGGGGCGTTGCGCCGAGTTCAACCCCGGCTCCAACACCGCCCAGGTGCAGCCGTGCAACAGGCCGAACCAGGCCTGGGCGGTCGAGGACGTCGACGGCGCCTCATCGAGTGCGCTTCAGTTCCGCAGCGCCAGCACCGCCGGCGACCGCTTCGACGGGTGCCTCGACATCGACGGCACCACGCGCTCCGGTTACGCCAACAACGACCGGTTGATCATCATGCCGTGCCTGGGTGCCGCTCGGACCAACCAGTCGTTCCGGCTGATGAGCAACGGCCTGATCCGCTCGACCGGCAGCCCCGACAAGTGCCTCGACGCAGCCTTGGGCTCGCTGGGTCGACCCGTGCTCTGGGACTGCGCCGCCAACAAGGACGATCAGCGCTGGAAGATCGAGAACGGTCAGATCAAGAACGTGACCCAGGCGGGCGTCCCCCGCGGCCGCTGCATCCAGGGCGGCATCGACGGCGTCCAGGCCATCATGGGCAACTGCTCCACCACCGACGAGCAGTGGATCTCCGAGGTGCACGGATCCAAGGCCCGCGCCGATGCGGTCGGGCGCCTGCGCACCCCGTCCTCAAACCTGTGCCTCGAGCCCAACGCGGCCCAGGGCAACGATCCGCTCTCGACCTGGGGCTGGCCGTGCGCCGCCAGCGGACGGACCCAGCAGCGCTTCGTCAGGCTGAACAGCGGCCAGTACCGCCCGGTGGGCAACCTCGGGTTCTGTCTCGACGCCAACGGCGGCACCGATGGGGCCGTGCCCAGGACCCTGGGTTGCATCTCGCCGACCGACAACGCCGGCACGCCCCAGCGATGGGTGATCGATACCAACGCCTGGCTGAGCAGCGTGGCCAGCCAACTGTGCGTCGAGGCGCCGGGGTCGGGGCTGGTCCTGCGACAGCGGGCGTGCGCCATTAACCCGACGAACCCCAGGCAGCTGTGGACCTTCGTTCCGGAGGCGGGCCTGTGATCGGCGGGGTCGCTGCGCGACGCCGGGGCCAGGCCGGCCTGACCCTGATCGAACTGCTGGTAGCGATGGTCGTCAGCATGACGATCATGGGGGCGCTGGGAGGGGCGCTGATCCTCCTGATGCGCACCCCGCCGGAAACGGTCGCTCAGCTGACCAGCTCCGCCTCGGCGTTTCAGACCGGCTCGACGTTTGCCGACGACATCCAATCGGCCGGCCCCGAAACCGGCGAGCTGGCGGTCACCCGCAACACGCCCGGTTGTGGAGGCGACGACAAGAGTGTGGTGCGTGCGGTGACCCGCAACGGACCCGACGTGCAGGTGCGCAGCTACTCGATCGGGGCGGGTGGGGACACGCTGGAGCGTCGTGTCTGCACCGGGCCCGACCAGGACCAGGCCCTTCAGAGTGCCGCTCAGGTGGGTACCGTGGTTCGGGACCTGGATCCCACCAAACGGCCGCCGGTCACCTGCCGGGCGTCGGCCGTTGCCAGCCCGGCGCCGCTCACCCCGGAGGGCGACTACCAGTGTCGCCTGGTGTCGATGACGGTCACGACTGCCACCAACCTGGTGTTCACGGTGGACGGACGACGCAACACGGTGGAGACCCCACTGGAGTCGGGAGCGCCGACCAAACCGCAGTGCACCCTGGTCGTGAGCGCTGACACCTACGTCGTCGAGGCGGGGAGCGAGAGGTCAAACATCTACGGACGGGACGCCGAGTTCGTCGTCCAGAGCGGCGGCAACTCCAAGAAGGCGTTCCTGAAGATCGACCTGCTGTCCCCGTGCCTGGGTACCGGGGAGCCCAGATTCCTTCCGGGTGGCAAGGACCTGCAGTCGGCCGACCTCTCGGTGACCTTGACGGGCAAAGGCGCCGGCATCAGCGGGAACGACAGCTTCCGCCTGACCATGCTCCCGAAGTGGTTCATCTGGAACGAGTACCGGCTGACGAGTAACACCATGGATGTGTGCGGCCGGCAGCCTCCGGCGTTGCCCGATCCGCCCCCGCCGCTGCTCAGCCTGCCGTGCCCCAACGGTGACGCCGACTCGTTCCGCGACTTTCGGGTCGGCTCGGACGCACCCCCGGTCGACGTTGACATTCCGGTGCTCGGCGCAGTGCAACGCTGGTATGACGGGACGGCGGTGAACAACGGCTGGCTCATCGACCGGGAGCACACCGGCAACGAGGGGGGCAGCATCCAGAAGGGCGGCTGGCGCTTCGCGTCCAAGGAGCGGAAAGAAGACGTGCCCAAGCTCGTCGTGACCTGGGATCCAAAATCATGAACCCGATGTGCGCCTTCCGTTCCCGAGTGCAGGAAGACCGGAGCCAGCGGGGCAGCTCCCTGATCATGGCGATGGCGATCATGGTGATCGGCATGCTCACTGTGGTCGCATTGATGGGCTACACCACGGTGAGCCTCCGCAGCGCGTCGGCTTACACCACCTCCACGGAGCGGCTTCAGGCCGCCTCGGACGCGGTTGACGTGGCGATCACGAAGCTTCGCGATGACCGCACCCTAGGCAGCATCGGTGGCACGGAATCGGTCGATGCCGCCTACGGCGACGCTGCGGCCACCTGCGCGGCCGTGGCCGGCAGCGGTGCGCCCAACCCGGGCGGCGACGGGGGTTTCCTCGACCGCACGGTGAGCTGCACCGGCAGCTACCTGGGTAAGGACCTACTGTGGACCAAGGTGCAGCTGATCGACCTCAACGGCGACCAGCCGGGTGCCGTCGCCCAGGAACTCGAACGTCGCGTCGGCAGTTAATCTCGGATCTCGCGGTACTTCAGCGAGACCACGCAAAACAGCCCATAGGCGATCAGCGCCAACCCGGCCAGAGCCACCAGAACGAAGCCCCACGCGGTGACCGACACCTTGCGCAGGCCCTGGTCGAAGCCGACGGCGTTGTCGGGGTCGGCGGTGACCGCCGCCCACATCGAGAACACCGCCACCAGCCCCACCACGAAGGCACGCCCGATCCAGCCGACGGCACCCAGACGGGCGATCAGCTTGCGACGGCGGGGATCGCAGCCGTCCAGGTCGAGGTGCTTGAGAAACTTGTGCTCCCAGCCCTTATAGGCCCGGTAGCCGGCGACGCCGAGGGCGATCGCTCCGCCGACGAAGACCACGATGCGGCCGGGGGTGGAGGACAACAGCCCTTCGACAACCGCTCGATGCCGCCGCCCTTGTCGGCGCCCATGCCGAGCGCGGTACGGGTGGCCGTGAAGGCCAGCGCACCGTAGAAGATCATGGTGCCCGCAGCGCTCAGCCGCTTGAGCCACGACTTGGCGTCGGTGTCGCGGATCAGCGCCAGGGACAGCGCCTGCCACGCGACCAGCGCGACCAAACCGACCGCCAGCGCACCGATCGCGATACGGCCATATGACTGGTCGGCCAAGGCGACCACCGCCCCCTTGGAGGAGGCCTCGTCGGCCGAATCCTTCTGGAAGCTGATCAACAGCACGGTCCAGCCCATGAACGCATAGACGAAGCCCCGGGCCAGCCAGCCCGCCTTGGGCAGCCACTCCGCCCACGGGTGTTCATCGAGCTTCTCGTTGGTCTTGTCGGCGACGTCGTCCAGCTTGTCGCCGGCGGCGTCGTTGGCGCGTTGCGCCGTGCCGGCAGCGCCGTTGGACGACGAGTTTGGATCGGTCATGTGCAACAGCGCTCCCTCGTGGCGCTCCGCCACGGCGCTGGGACTACCCGCGCCTCGCTTCGGCCAAACGACCCCGGGCCGTGAGCGGACCTCGGGCGAGGCCGCCGGGGCATGTGGCAGGCTCCTCTGTTGGCCAGGAGGTTGCTGATGACGACACGACCAAACGCGGCGCTGATCATGTGGCCGGGCGTCGACGATCTGGTGATCACCCCTCAGGTGCGGGCGGCCCTCGCCCAGGTGGTCACGCTGGTCGACGATGCCCCGATCGACCTGATGTCGACGCCCCTCGCCGAGCTGGAAGCGGTCGAGGTGCTGATCGGCAGCTGGGGATGTGCGCCGCTCGACGCCGCGTCGCTCGACCGGCTGCCGGCGCTGCGGCTGTTGGCCTACGCCGCCGGCACGGTGAAGGCGGTGGTCACCGACGAGCTGTGGGCCCGGGGCGTCGCCGTCTCGTCGGCCGCTGCAGCCAACGCCGTACCGGTGGCCGAGTTCACCTTCGCCGCCATCGTCATGATCGCCAAGGACGTCCTCCGGGTGCGCGACGCCTACCGCGCCAACCGCGGCGAGGGCTGGGTGTCGGGTGTCGGCCCCGCCGGGCCGCTGGGCACCCACGGGCTGAAGGTGGGGGTGATCGGCGCCTCCAAGATCGGGCGGCTGGTGCTGGAGCGCCTGCGCACACTGGACGTCGAGGTGGGGTTGCGCGACCCGTATCTCGACCCGGAGGAGGTCGACGAGCTGGGCGCCACCCCGATGGGGCTCGACGAGCTGTGTAGTTGGTCCGACATCGTCACCGTGCACGCACCCGAGCTGACCGCCACCCGCCACATGATCGATGCCGAGCGTTTGGCGCTGATGCGGGACGGGGCCTGGCTGATCAACACCGCCCGAGGGTCGATCGTCGACACCGCTGCGCTCGAGGCCGAATGCGCCTCCGGGCGGCTGGCGGCGTGGATCGATACCCCCGACCCCGAGCCGCTGCCGCCCACGTCGCCGCTGTGGGATCTGCCCAACGCCGTGCTGACGCCCCACATCGCCGGGTCGATGGGCAACGAGGCGGAACGCATGGGGTTGCTGGCCGCCGGTGAGGTGGGCCGGTTCCTGTCCGGACGGCCGCTCAACCACGAGGTGCGGGCCGGCGACCTCGGCCTGCTGGCATGAGCAACGAACGGTCGGTCAGCGTCTACCCCGACGACTGGGGACCGCCAGGCGTCGTGTTTGAAGGCGGGGCCGAGGTGGAGGGCAGCGCCGAGCGTGCGGGCGGCGCCGCAGCGCCGGGGCCGACACCTGCCCTGGTGCCGGGCCGTCGCATCGTCGGCTACTCGGCGGTGCTGTTGCCCCACACCGATGGCGGCGAGGTGGACTGGGTTGGCTTCGAGTCGCTGCTGGGCCGGACCCTCGACGCCGGGCTGATCCCGGCGGTCAACATGGACACCGGTTACGTGCAGCTGCTCCCCGAGCCCGATCGGGCGCGGGTGCTGGCCACCGCAGCATCGCTGGCCGGGCCCGGCGGGTTTGCCGCCGGTGCCTTCGTCCCCGACACCCAGGGTGACGGGTACGACCCCGCCGCCTACAACCGGGCCGCAGCTGAGGTGGCCGAGGCCGGCGGCACGCCGGTGGTGTTCCCATCCTGGGGCCTGGCGTCGCTGAGCGAGGAGGGCTGGGTTGAGGCCCAGGCGTCGCTCGGCGCCGAGCTGGACCGATTCATCGCCTTCGAACTGGGCGACATGTTCGTGCCGTACGGCCGGATCTACTCCCTCGAGGCGTATCGCGGGTTGCTCGGCATCGCCAGCTGCATCGGCGCCAAGCACAGCTCGCTGTCCCGCCAGGCGGAGTGGGATCGCCTGGCGCTGCGCAACGAGGTGCGGGCCGACTTCTCGGTGTTCACCGGCAACGACCTGGCGATCGACATGGTGTGTTACGGCTCGGACTACCTGCTGGGCCTGTCGGCGTTTGCCCCCGACGCGTTCGCCGAACGCGACCGACGCTGGGCCGCAGAGGAAGCATCGTTCCACGAGCTGAACGACCTGTTGCAGTACTTGGGGTTCTTCGCCTTCCGTGCGCCGGTGCCCGGCTACCGCCACGACGCCGCCATGTTTCTCACGCTGCGGGGCTGGATCGACAGCGACGCCACACCCGCGGGTGCACCCACCCGGCCCGACAGTGACCGGGCGGTGCTCGCCGACATCGCGGAACGCCTCGACGCGATCGTGTGATCGGGCGGTGCTCGCCGACATCGCCGATCGGCTTGCCGCGATGGGTTCGGTGCAACCCACGAAAATGGAGTGTCGTGCCAGCTCAGCCCTCGGTGATGCTACGGACCGCTCTGCGAACTGCTCTGGTCGCGCTGGCCGGAGTTCGGTCGACCCGTTCCAGTAGGCGATCGAGCCATACGGTCCTCATGGTGTCGAACGCGAACTCGATGCCATCAACCTGGATCCGCCAGGGAGGCGGTACCTCCCGTTTGGGGCCCATTGCCTGTGGAGCGACCAAAGCACGTCCGGAAAGTTGGTGAAAGCGACTCGTCGAAACCACCAACACCAGGCGCCGCCGTTCCTCGTTGAGGTCGGCGAGATGAATATCGCCAAAGTCGATCACCCGATGCCATCAAATGCAGCGTCGATGGCATCGGTCTCGGCCCTCAGGCGTCTGCGTTCCTCCTCCGGCAGAGATGCCTCCCATGCAGCCGCCGCCTCGGCTTGTGCCCAGAACTGAGCATCCTCGAGCGCATCGAGCGCTTCGACAATCGTTTCCTCGTAGGTGTCGCCATCCAATGCCCGGATGCGATCGCGTGTCTCGGTGCTGAGCTTGATGGTGGTTGATGATCGAGCTACCGCCGGTGTCATACCGCCACTATACCGACCGGTCTGACTGATGGGTGCCAAGGTGCTTCGGCCAAAGGACGGACGTGCCCAGGTTAAGGGAAGTCGGGGGTCAACGCATCGATGACCGCCGAGAACAACGTGTGGTCCATCACCAACCCGCTGGACGACGCCGGACGCGTCGCGGCGACGGAGGTACATCGTTTGCTGTAAGAGTGGCGGGTCGCGACACCGAACGGGGGACTGGTGATTGACATCAAACAGGTCAAGCGGCTGTCGAATATCAACGAGTTCGCCGAGCGTCTGGGAGAGCTGGGGATCGACGACCTGATCGGCGTCGATGTCGAGGTCGAGCCTGGGGGACCGCTGGCCGAGTCGTTCACGGTGAGCGACTCCTCCGCCGGGGAGCTGGTGGTGGGCAACCGGTTCTGTGCGTTGCCGATGGAAGGGTGGGACGGCACCACCGACGGGGCGCCCACCGACTTGGTCGCCCGCCGCTGGCGACGCTTCGGCGAAAGCGGGGCCAAGCTGATCTGGGGCGGTGAGGCGGTGGCGGTGCACCCCGACGGCCGGGCCAACCCCCACCAGCTGGTCAGCGACGACGCCACAACCGAGGCGCTGGCCGGGCTACGAACCGGGCTGGTCGACGCCCACGCCGAGGCGCACGGGTCGACCGACGACCTGGTGGTGGGGTTGCAGCTGACCCATTCGGGCCGATGGTCGCGACCGCATGGCGATCCGCTGCCCCAGAGCGCCCACACCCACGGCGAGCTCGACCGTCGCCTCGGCGTCGGCGCGGCCGAGGTGCTGACCGACGGCCAGCTCGACGAGTTGGTCGACCACTTCGTCGTCGCCGCCGAACGGGCGCATCAGGCCGGCTTTGCCTTTGTCGACGTGAAGCACTGCCACGGCTACCTGCTGCACGAGCTGCTCAGCGCCTACGAACGCCCGGGTCGCTACGGCGGCGACTTCGAGGGGCGCACCGCGTTTCTTCGAGCGGTCGTCGACGGCATCCGCCGGCGGGTACCCGGTTTGGCGATCGGGGTGCGGCTGTCCGCCTACGACCTGGTGCCCTTCGCTCCCGACGACGACGGCATCGGCGCGCCGGTCACCGCAGCCGAGGGCGATCGGGATCGACCCTTCGGCGCCGACGACACCGGCGCGGGCATCGACCTGACCGAGACCCACCGCTTCCTCGAACAGTGCGAGAAGCTCGGCGTCGGCATGGTGTGCCTGACCGCCGGCAGCCCGTACTACAACCCGCACGCCCAGCGGCCCGCCTACTTCCCGCCCTCCGACGGATATGCCCCACCGCGCGACCCGCTGATCAATGCCGCCGTCATGGTGGAGGCCACCGCCCGGCTGACCCGGGCGCACCCCAACCTGGCGGTGATCGGCAGCGGCTACTCGTACTTCCAGCAGTGGCTGGGCCACGTCGCCCAGCACCAGGTGCGCACCGGCGCGGTCACCTCGGTGGGCATCGGCCGCAACATGTTGAGCTACCCGTGGATGCCCGCCGACCTGCTCGCCGGGGCCGAGCTGCGCACCCGGCTGGTGTGCCGCACGTTCAGCGACTGCACCACCGGCCCCCGCCACGGGCTGATCTCGGGCTGCTACCCGCTGGACGAGTACTACAAGGAGCGACCCGAACGTCGCCAGCTGGTGGCGATCAAACGCAACGTCGGACGGAAGGTTCGGAGATGAGGGTGATCGAGTCGGGCATGTGCTCGATCACCATGCGCCAGCTCGCCACCGACGACGTGATCGCGCTGGCGGTGCGGGCCGAGCTGGCCGGCATCGAGTGGGGCGCCGACGGGCACGTGCCGCCCGGCGAGACCTCGGTGGCCCAGGCGGTGGCCCGCCGCTGTGCCGACGCCGGGGTGGCGGTCACCAGCTACGGCACCTACTTGGGCATCGGCCCCTTCGACGATCCGGACTCGCCGCCCGACGAGCTGGCGGCAGCGCTCGACTCGGCCGAAGCGCTCGGGGCTCCGCTCCTGCGGGTATGGACGGCGTTCGGCATCGAGAGCGATGCGCCCGGGGTCGACCGGGCGAGGGTGATCGAGACGACCGCCGCCATCGCTCAGGCGGCCGATGCCCGTGGCCTGGGCGTGGCACTGGAGTTCCATCCGGGCACGCTGACCCACACCGCCGCCGGCGCTCACAGCGTGCTGGCAGCCGTCGATCACCCGGCGCTGCGCACCCACTGGCAACCCGACCCGGCGCTGACCCCGGCCGAAGCGCTGGACGAGCTGAAGCTGGTCGCCGGTTCGCTCGCCTACCTGCACGTGTTCGTCTGGGGTCCCGGGGGCATCGGGGAGCGCTATCCGCTGGCCGACGGCGCCGAACTCTGGCAGCCGGTCCTCGCCATCGCCGCCGATGCTCCGCCGCTGCCCGGCGACCTGCCCCGATATGGCCTGCTCGAGTACGTCGCCGACGACGACCCCGAACAGGTCGTCCGGGACGCCGCCACCCTCAACGGGTGGATCTCCCGGCTTCATGAATCCTGAAACGTTGCCTAGGTGGTTCCCGCTGCGTGGGCAAAATAGCCACCGACCTCCGGGCCACAACCCGCTGGCCCCGCCGTGCTGGCTCGTCGGAGCTCCATAGCGCTGGCGGCGTTGCTTGACCCGTTGATCCACCACGTGCGGGACACAGGGGCTGTGGTGCTGGAGCCCGGGCTGATCGGGATGGAGTCGTACAGGTCCCTGGTCTGGGTGGCGTACTCCATCGCTTCCGATTCAACGTTGCCCCAGCACGGGTTGTAGACGCCATACTCGCCGATGTACACCGGAAGACCTTGAGCGGTAGACCAGCCGATCACTTGCTCAACGTAGGTGCGGTGCTGGGCTGCCTCGTTGCCGTACGTGTATGGCCGTGGGTTGCTGTCGGTTCGATCTTGCCCCTTCGGGAAGCCATAGCTGCTGCGGCCATAGCCCCATATGGGGTCGGTCGGTGGTTCACTGCCGTCGGTTCCGCCACCGAAGTAGTCGTGGAAGGACCACATGAGGTTTTTGCTCGACGCTGCGAACGTCGCCAGGTCCGCACTGTTTTGAGCCAGCGAGGTGTCGCCGTGGGTTGGCTCGGCCATCAGGATCTTGTTGGTGGCGGTGCTGTTGGCCCGAACGTCCTGGACGATCGCCGTGTAGTTGGCGATCATCTTTGACTGCTTGCTTTGAACCCCGCCGTCACCCTTGGGTTCGTTGATCAGATCCAGAGCCACCACGGTCTCGGACCTGTCAGCCTTGGCGCTCGTCGAGAAGTCCGAGTAACGGTCCGCAAGAGTTCGGATGTAGGTCTTGAACTCAGGACGGGCGAAGACCTCATCCTCGAGGTCCTGAGCCGTTGTCGACCACTTCTTGCACTCCGGAGTCAGGCTGGGAGCGACGATGTCCCACATCCATTTCGGGATGTCATGGGTCGCATCGGCCATCCGGGTGCTCATGCCGCACAGCGATCCGGGCCACCTTGTATGGGCGGGCACCAGGATGACGTACAGCCCCTGGGCCTTGGCTGCGTCAATCACGGTGTCCAGCTCCTGGAGTGCCACCGGGTCGACGGTGACAGATCCGCCCTGCTCGATCTGGTAGGTCGGCCAGTCCATGTTCAGCCTGATGACGTTCCAGTCGGGTGCCGAGCTGGACCCGAAGCCGTTGTTGATCTCGTCGACCACGGCCGGCGTGGTCCAGTTGGAGCCGTTGAGGTATGGGGCGTGTTTGATGTTGGCCCCGTTCAGGGTGACCGGGTCACCCTGCTGGGCGGCAGGCCAGGCTGCTGTCTTCACGAACCCGTTCGGGAAGTCGGTGCAAAACAGCTCGTCGGTAGACTGGCAGTGCGCCGGCAAGCCCGACGGTGTGGTGGCTGTGGCGACCCGGACGGTGGTCCAAACGGGCTTGGCGCCGGTCTGCTGGATCGTTCGGACTCCAACCTGATATTGGGTCTGAGGTTGAACTGCTCCGCCGCCACATCCGGCCGGCACGCTGGTGAGTGATTTCGTCGTGTTCTTGCGGGTGCCCTCCCAGGTGCTCCAGCAGTCCTCGATCGGGCCGGGGTAGGAGGTGGGTTTCAAGAACACGTCGTAGGACACGAATGGGAACGAGCCCGATGCTGCGGTCCAGTTGACTTGGATGGACGTCGGATCCGAAGTGAGGGTGACCTTGGGGGCGGCTTTCATTCCTATGTTGGTGATCTTGGCGTCGTCGAGATTCGAGCAGTTGGAGTCGGGCGGGCAGGTCCCCTGCACCGCTTTGATGCCGATGTCGACCTTGGTCTTGGCGACCGACGCGGGCATCTTCAGCCGCTCGACGTAGGTGCTCTGTGCCGACGCGTACGGGACCCATGAGCTGTTGGTTCCACCGGCCGACGATGACACCCACTGCCAAGTCGACGTTCCGGAGGTCCGCCACCAGATCTCGTAGCTCACCAGTGTCTGCCCCGTGTGTTGCCAGGTCACCTCTACGGTGCGTTGGTCCGGTTGAACGACCACCTCCGTCAGGTTTGGGGCCAGTGGCGCCGCGCTGGCGACACCGCTCAGCTGGAGAGCCGCACTTCCGATGATCACGGCAAACAGCAACGCTGCGAGCCGTTGGGCGTGAGCCTTCATGCGTACCCCTTGGGTGTGAAACCCCGTTATCTCGAATGAGAATTACGCTCTCCCGAAGAGTAGCCCGGGTCGCCTGGAAAGCAATCAGTTCTTTCGAATCTCAGCACCAAGGCTCGATCACCACTTCGTTTCCGCTGCCGTGAGCGCCTTGGTGGAGTCGCATCCCTGACCGGATGAACGGATACAGTCAACCGGTGAATCGCCTTCTCACAGTTCGTTTGCTCATGGGCTGGTCGTTGGTGATGGTGGTGACTTTCGGCGTGCCGGCGGGCGCCCAAGGCAGTCCGCCACCGGGCCCGTCCGGACTCGAGGATGCGGCGGCGTCGTCGTGTGCGGCGCCTGCAACCCACGGGTTCAACGACGTTCCCACCAACCACTTCGCCAACCTGGCGGTCGGCTGGTTGGTCGGAGCCGGCATCACCTCCGGCACCTCACCCGGCACGTACTCGCCATCGCAACCGGTCACCCCGCACAGATGGCCGTGTTCCTGTGGCGAGCAGCCGGTGGGCCCACCCCGGTGGGGCCGCACGGGTTCAACGACGTTCCCGCCGGACATTTCGCCGGAACGGCGGTCGGGTGGCTGGTCGGAGCCGGCATCACCTCCGGCACTTCACCCGGCACGTACTCGCCGTCGCAACCGGTCACCCGCGCACAGATGGCGGTGTTCCTGTGGCGAGCAGCCGGTGGGCCCACCCCGGTGGGGCCGCACGGGTTCAACGACGTTCCCGCCGGACATTTCGCCGGAACGGCGGTCGGGTGGCTCGTCGGCGACCGGATCACCTCCGGCACTTCACCCGGCAGATACTCCCCATCGAACATGGTCACCCGCGCACAAATGGCCGTCTTCCTCTGGCGCTCCTCCTGCCCGCCACCCCCCGTTGACTTCACCATGTTGACGATCACCGATGACGGGAGTTACTCGATGGACGAGTCCAATGGGGTGGTGAAGGTCACCAACGGCCAAGTTGGGAGGGGGGCGAACACGCGGGTTGTCGTGGCAAAGAGGGGAAGTCCTCCCGATTCGGTTTGTGCCACGATCGAGTCGGTGACCGGCGCGATCGTTGGTTTCGCTCAGCCTGGGGTTGCCGTGCACATTCGAACTGCGGGGGGGAGAACCACCGCACTCACGCTGACGAACAACGTCTGGGCGACCGCTAGGTGGATTTGGAATGCCCACCACATGGACAGTGGAAGTAGCGAGGGTTTCACCGGTCTCGGGTCGTTCGAGGCGCCCGGCTTCTACCGGGAAGGTCAACCGTTGCCGCCCCTCCCCTGGCGGGTCTGCGCTCGAACCGTCGGCAACACCGTGCAAGGAAAGGTGTGGAACGCAGGAGCCGTCGAGCCTGCGTGGGGGGATCCAAACTTCGGAGGTTCTGTCTCGATCCCGAGAGGGCTGGCCACAGGAGGCGAATCGGGTGTGTATGCGGGTCACCTCCAAGCCGGTCAAGGATTCAGGTTCAGCAACGTCGGCCCCGCAGCGGTAGCCGTGAGGGGTTGAACACAACGTTCAAGGCACGCCATCATGGGTTGAGCTGAGTCAAGCTCGCTACGCGGCGTCGACGATCGTGTAGGTGTAGCCCTGCTCGGCGAGGAAACGCTGGCGGTTGAGGGCGAAGGCCTGCTCGACGGTCTCGGCGGCGACGATCGTGTAGAACTCGGCGGAGCCGCCCTCGGCCTTGGGGCGCATGATGCGACCGAGGCGCTGGGCCTCCTCCTGGCGGGAGCCGAACTGCCCGGAGATCTGGATGGCCACGTTGGCCTCGGGCAGGTCGATCGAGAAGTTGGCCACCTTGGACACGATCAGCACGTCGATCTCGCCCGAACGGAACCCCTCGAACAGTTCGTCGCGCACCTTCTGGGGGGTCTTGCCGGTGATCAGCGGGGCGCCGAGGCGCTCGGCGACCTTGGCCAGCTGATCGAGGAACTGCCCGATCACCAGGATCCGGTCGCCCTGGTGGGCCGTCATCAGCTCGTCGAGGGCCACCAGCTTCGACGGCGTCGTGGCGGCCAGCCGGTGGCGCTCCGCCGGTTCGGCCACCGCATAGGCCATGCGCTGCTCGTCGGTGAGGCTGACCCGCACCTCGGTGCAGGTGGCGGGGGCCACCCAGCCCATCGCCTCCAACTCCTTCCACGGGGCATCGAAACGCTTCGGCCCGATCAGGCTGAACACGTCGCCCTCCTTGCCGTCCTCCCGCACCAGCGTGGCGGTGAGCCCCAGGCGACGGATCGCCTGGATGCGGGCGGTGGCCCGAAAAACCGGGGCGGGCAGCAGGTGCACCTCGTCGTAGATCACCAGCCCCCAACCGCGCTCGTCGAACAGCTTCAAGTGCGGGTGGCGGTCGAACATGTCGGCGTCGGCCCCGACGCCCCGCTTGGCCCAGGTGAGCACCTGATAGGTGGCGATCGTGACCGGACGGATCTCCTTGGAATCGCCCGAGTACTCGCCGATCTGGTCCTCGGTCAGGTTGGTTTTGGCCAGCAGCTCCCGGCGCCACTGATGCGCCGAGCTGATCGACGTGACGACGATCAGCGTGTGGGTTCCGGCTGTGGCGATGGCGCCCAGGCCGATGATGGTTTTGCCCGCGCCGCACGGGAGGGCCAGCACACCGTTGCCGCCCTCGATGTTGCCCTCGTGCCACCAGGCGGCCAGCGCATCGCTCTGATAGGAGCGCAGCTCGGCGGTGAGCTCGGCCCCTTCCAGCCGTGTGCCCTTGGCGTACCCGGCCTCATCCGCGGCGGGCCAGCCGAGGCGGATTAGCGCCTGCTTGAGCACGCCCCGGTCGCCATTGCGCACCGCAAAGCGGTTGCCGTCCAGGCGGTTACCCAACAGCTCGGCCACCTGCTTGTCCCGGCTGACCTCCTCCAACAAGGCCGGCTCGGCCGAGGTGAGCGCCAGGGCGGCGGTGTCGTGGTCGCGCACCAGCCGCAGGCGGCCGTAACGGCCCATCTGGTCGTGCACCTCGGCCAGCACCGACGGCGCCACCGGGTACTTGGCCAGGCCGGTGATCGTGGCGGCCACGTCGCCCGAGCTCAGCCCGGACACAGCAGCGTTCCAGAGCGACAGCGGCGTGATCCGGTAGGTGTGGATGTGCTCGGGGGCCTTGTCCAGCTCGGCGAACCGTGCCAGCTTGGCCCGGGCCTCGTCGAAGCGCGGCGATGACACCTCGGCCAGCACCGACAGGTCGCCTTGCACGATCAGGGGGTTGGTCGGGTCGCTCATGTGCTCGCTCGCTGTGAGATCGACGCGGTCAGCGCCGCCACCAGGTGGTCGTCGAAGCCGATCGGCTTCGGGGAGGGCAGAGGATCCGCCGGGTCCGGCTGGTCGACGATCCACCCGGCGATGGCATCGTCCACCGGTGGGGGCAGCAGCGCATCGGTGCCCGTCGGCGACGCCGTGGATGGTGCGCTCGGGTCGGCCGAAGCTGCGCTCCCGATCGAGGTGATGGTCGCCTCGGCCGGGGTTGAGGAGGCGAGGATCACGCCCCTGGTGGCCAGCACGTCCCGAACACGGGCGGCGGTGAGCGGCGAGGTGGCCACGCCGGCCGCCACCACGGTGAGCTTGGCCGGCTTGTGACGGGCGGCGTCGGAGATCACCATCGGGTCGGCAGCGGTGATGACGCAGCCCACCTCGGTGACCGTCACCGGCGACACCGACCCCATTGCATCGTCGATGAAACGCAGCACGGCGTCGGGCACCGGCACCGACGACCCGTCAGCGAAAAACCGCTGGACCTCCTCGGGGGAGGTGGTGGGCGCCGCCTGGGCCAGGCGCCGGGCCGAGAGCCGCCACACCGAGGCGCCGCCCTCGCTCTCCAGGTCGGCGTAGCGCATCAGCTGCGCCACCACGTCGGGGGCCATGTTCGGCGGGGCCACCACCGAATGGTCGGGTTGCACCAGGAAACTGCGGTCGCCGCCACCGACCACAGCGTTGACCGCGTCGGCCCCGCCGATGGCCGCACGCCCGGCCTCGGTCAGCCCCGGACGTCCCGGGTCGCCGATCAGGCCCAAGGCGGCGGCGGTGGTCAGGTGCTCGCTGAGTTCGTCGACGTCGTTCAGCGCCACGTGTCGCCCGGTGGCCAGCGCCATGAAGTCGCCACGCTCGATCGCCCGACCCTCGGGCATCGATGCGAGCACCGACACCAACAGCGACCGCTTGACCGACTGGGCGTACGCGTCCTCACCCCGCCCACCCTCCAGCCACGCCTCGACGAGGCTGAGCCAGCGGGTGCCCACCTCGAGCCGGTCGAACTCGGCGATGCGGCGCAGGTTGGGACGCCACCGCACGGGGTGGAACACCTTGCGACCGCGACCCCGAGCGGGCATCGCCTGGGCGTAGATCAGGCCCAGGTCGGCGGCCAGGCCCCCGAGCAGCACCCCGAGGTCCTTGTCGATGCCGGTCGCTTTGGCGGCGCTGCGCCAGGTGGCCACCGGCGCCCGACGGTCGCCCGACTTCTTGCCCTCAACCGGATGGTCGCCCAGGTGGCCCACCACGTCGCCCAGCTGGGCCACCACGCGGGTGGGGCCCATCGGGGTCTCCTGGACGGGAACACCAACGACGTCGGGCGGCGGCACCAGCGCAGGCCCCAACGCCTTGCCGCACCCGTGGGCGACCTCCATGAACAGCGTCACGCTGTCGCCCCACCCCATCGAGGCGGTGATCAGCAGGGCCTCGACCAGCTCGCCGAGCGGCGTCATGTTGCCCCGAACGGGCGCATACAGCGACAGCAGATCGCGCGAGGCCGCCCGGTACTGCACCGTGTTGGCGTTCATCAGGCTGTCGAGTGGCACCGATCCCGGCGCCTCATCGGAGTCGGTGAACCCAAATCGATCGACGGAGGTCAACTCGACGATGCGCCCGAAGAGTCGCCTGGCCTCGGGGCTCACCGACGACAGCGCCTTCTCGATCGTCGTTGGCTGGCGCAGGCCAGCGAGCACCGCCTCGCTCCGCTCGGCCTTGGTGGTGCCCGACCGTATGCCCATCCGGCGGCAGGCCGTGGCGAGGCGGTCGCTGTTGATCGAGTTCACTGCGTTCTCAAGCATCGGCAGCGGCATCGGGATGTACCGGGCGATGTCGGGGTGCGACCGCAGCCGGTCGCCGCGGAAGACCGCCAACCCGGCGATGACCAGGTTGGACGCCTCGCGGTCGACCAGCTCCGGAGGCACCTCGGACGTTTCCTGAAGGGCGGCGTCGCGGCTGACGCCGCCGTGAAATCGATCGAGTTGCAACAACCGGAGGCCCAACGGGCTGAGGCAGGGGAACAGCTCGTCGAACCCGCAGACGTGATGAAAGGGCAGCACCCGGTCCGGGGGTTTCGCAGCGGCCCGCAACACATCGGCCACGACGGGAAACGCCTGCAGCGCCGCAGCAATATCGTCGCCGGAGGGCGGATCGTTGAGGTTCCACAGTGGCGACATCGAGCAGACAGCCTACGTGTGGTGCCCGACGATCCCCCACCGGCTCCCCGTCGCTGGGCACCCGGGCGCAGGTTGACGCTTCACATACGATGCGACGATGTCCATTCAACGGAACCGTGGGCGCGGCGCCTCGCTCACCCTGGTCGTCTCGGTGCTGGTGGTCGTTTCGTCTGCCTGCGCCCCGGTGCCACGGCCCGGATCGGGTAACTTCACAGCGCGGGTGATCTCCAACGACGGCGCCTACACGGTCGGTGTGTCCCGAGGGGTGCTGACGGTGAGGAACGGGGGCTCCAGGCGGGGCGCCGACACACGAATCATCGTGACCGAGTCCGGAAGCCCAGGGAGCTCGGTCTGCGCCACCATCAAGCCCATGCCGGGCGGGCTCACCGCTTTTGCCCAGCCCGGGGTCGCCCTGCACGTTCGAACCGCCGGCGGCAGAACCACCGCCATCACGCTGACCAACAATGTCCTGTGGGGTGCACGGTGGAACTGGAACGTCCACTACATGGACAGCGGGCGTCGCCCGACCTATGCGCTCCTCGGATCGATCTCAGCACCTGGCTTCTACCGGCAGAGCATGCGCATGCCGGCCCTGCCGTGGCGGGTCTGCGCCCGAACCATCGGCAACTCCCTGCAAGGAAAGATCTGGAAGTCGGGCACGCGTGAGCCCGCGTGGGGAGACCCCAACTTCGGCGGATCGGTCACGCTCCCCCGAGGTCTTGCGACCGGCGGCGAATCGGGCGTGTTTGCAGGCCACCTCAGCCCCGGCCAACAGCTCAACTTTGGCGAGATCGGCCACTATTAGGCCCGTCCACCCTCGTTGAGCGCTGCCGCTCACCGAGGCGGAGCGGCCCAGAGTGCTTCGTCGGGCATCATGTGGCCCCCGACTACCTGGGCGACCGCACGGTCGGGGTGCGACGAGACCAGCGAGTTCCAGTCGGCGAAGCCCTCGAACACCACCGGCTCCGAGGTGAAGTTGACCGCGACCAGCACGTCGTCTGCGCCGTTGGTGTCGTCAGTACCGCCGACGCTCCGGCGCCAGGCGAGCACGCCGTCGTGATCGTGCACGATCTCATGGCCGCCCAGGCGCAGCGCATCCGACGCCGACCGCAGCGTCAGCAACCTGCGGTACAGGGCCAGCGTCGAAGAGGGATCGGCGCTCTGGGCCTCGACGCTGTGCTCGTCGGCCTCGGGCGGAAACGGCAGCCAGGTGCCGGGCGAGGCCCAGCCGTGGCCGGGCCCGATCGTCCACGGGATCGGCGCCCGGCAGCCGTCGCGTCGCCCGCCGGACGGATCGACGATCGCCTCGGGTGGCACCTCGGCGTCCTCGAGGCCGAGCTCCTCGCCGGCGTAGAGGAACGGCGTGCCCGGCAGCCCCAGCAGCAGCACGGCTGCGGCGCGGGCGACCGCCTCATCGCCCCCGAAGCGGGTGCGGTGCCGGGGGTTGTCGTGGTTGGACAGCACCCACGTGGTCTGGAAGCCCTTGGACGTGAAGTGCTCCTCGGCGCCGTCCAGGTTGCGCCGCCACGCCTCGGCCTCCCACGGCCCGAACATCGCCGGGAAGTTGAACGCCAGGTGCAACTCGTCGTCGCCCGTGCCGTAGTACTTGGCGATTCGGGCCGACTCCAGCAGGAACACCTCGCCGATCGCCACCCGGTCGTCGTACTCGTCGATCACCGAACGGATCTCCCGCACGTAGTCGTGGGTGAGCTCGGTGTCGATCAGCGCGACGGCGGGCAGGCCGGCCACCTCCTCGGGCACGTCGGCCAGTGCGGGGTCCTTACCCAGCCCGTGGACGACGTCGATGCGAAACCCGTCCACACCACGGTCCAACCAGAACCTCAGGGTGTCGGCCATGGCCAAGCGCACTTCGGGGTTGGCCCAGTTGAGGTCGGGCTGCTCGGGGCTGAACAGGTTGAGGTACCAGGCATCGGTGCGGGCGTCCCAGGTCCACGCCGGTTCGTCGGGCGGGAAGGCCCGGGTCCAGTTGTTGGGCAGCCGGTCGGGTGTGCCGTCGCGCCAGTGGTACCAGTCACGCTTGGGGTTGTCCCGCGACGAGCGCGACTCGACGAACCAGGGGTGGGCATCGCTCGAATGGTTGGGCACCCAGTCGAGGATCACCCGCAGGTTGCGGTCGTGGGCCCGGGCGACCAGCTCGTCGAAGTCGTCCAACGTGCCGAAGGAGGGATCGATGTCGCAGTAGTCGGCCACGTCGTAGCCGTGGTCGACCATCGGCGAGGTGAAGACCGGCGACAGCCAGATGGCATCGACGCCCAGCGTGGCGATGTGGTCGAGGCCGTCGATGATGCCCCGCAGGTCGCCCACCCCGTTGCCGGAGGTGTCCCGAAAACTGCGGGGATAGATCTGGTAGATGACGGCGCTGCGCCACCACGGGCCCGGTTCGGTGGTCATCGTCCCAACCTAGAGGCGGTGATACGGCGACGGGCGGGGTTTCGCCGGCGGGCGGTGCGGTGGCGGCGGGCGGGTTTCGGCGGCGGGACGCCCGGCGCCGCTCAGACGCGTTCGGTGGCGGTGGCGGTGGACGTTGTTGAGGCGGGAGCGGGAGCGACGCGCCCGGTGCGCTCCACCGACCGGCTGCGGGCCAGCGCGGCCAGCCATGTGGCGAAGGCCAGCGACACGATCGGAAAGCTGGGCGGCAGGTTGAACATCGCCGAGATGACCAGCCCGCCCCACACGCTGCCCAGGGCGATGGCGGTTGCCCCGGCGACGACGACCACCGGGCGCGCGGTCAGCGCCAGCGCAGCAGCGGCCGGGGTGACCACCAGGGCGAACAGCAACAGCGTGCCCACCACCTGGGTGGCCATGGCCACCACCAGCGCCAGCAACACAAGGAAGGCGATGGCCAAGGCCCGCACCGGCACGCCCCGCGCCTCGGCCACCTCCGGGCTGATCGATGCGAACAACAGCGGCCGGGCGATGATGACCATCGCCACGACGAGCACGACGGTCATCGCACCGAACACGATCAGCTGATCGGTGGAAATGGCCAACAGGTTGCCGAACAGCACGCTGGTGACGCTGGCGGCGCTGTCGGTCGCCATCGAGGCAAACAGCACGCCGAGCGACGTAGCGAACGCCAGCACGGTGCCGGTGGCCACCTCCCGGCGATCCACCCGCTTGCCGAAGGCGCCGATCGCCAGGCCTCCGGCGACACAAAACACCGCCAGACCCAGCGTGACCGGCGCCCCGACCAGCGCCGCGCCGGTGGCCCCGGGAAAGCCGATGTGGGCCAGGGCGTGGGCGGCGAAGGCATCCCGGCGGACGACGACGAAGTAGCCGATCAGCCCGGAGGCCAGCGCCACCAGCGTGCCGCCGATAAACGCGTGGCGCATGAACGTGGCACCGAGCACGTCAATCCAGTTCTGCTGATAGCCGATCCCGGCGAGCAGCCCCATCAGGCGTTGCGGGTGAACAGGTCACCCTGGGGGGTTCGAACCACCCCGATCGAAGTGCCGTACAGGTGGCTGAGCAGTTCGGCGTCAACCACCTTGCCGATCACGTCGTAGTGGGCGTGACCATCGAGCAGGTACACCGCGCTCGTCAGCACCTCGAGCAGCGAGTTGAGCTCGTGGGCGACGACGAACACGGTCATGTTCCGCTCGGCGGCGAGCCGGCCGAGCAACGCGGCGATCTCGCGCTGGTTGCGCATGTCGAGGTTGGCCAGCGGCTCGTCGAGCAGCAGTAGCTTTGGCGAGTTGACCAGCCCGGCGGCGATCGCCACCCGCTGTTGCTGCCCTCCGGACACCTCGGACATGCGCTCGTCTGCGAAGCCCATGGCGTCGACGGCGGTCAATGCCTCATCGACGAGCTTGCCGGGCTCCAGGTTTCCGTGGCCCGTGCCCCATCGGGTGCCCACCAACCCCAGATGCACCAGGTCGCGACAGCGCACCGCGTCGCCGACGGCTGCGGTGTAGTTCTGGGGTACGTACCCGATGCAGGGATTGCCGCGGCGAGGGGTCTCGCCCAAGACCTCGAGGCTGCCGGCGCTCGGGGTCAGCAGACCCATCAGCAACTGCAGGAAGGTCGTCTTCCCGGAGCCGTTGGGGCCGATCACCCCGACGATGCAACCCCGGGGGACATCGAAGGTGCCCTCTGACCAGATCTCGCGGCCGCCCCGAGCAACCGCGACGTCCTCAAGGTGAACCACCGTGTCGCCCGGGCTCGTCCCGACGACGATGTCCTCGGCCGGCACCCTGAGCACGGCAGGAGGCGCTGCGACATCACCGGAGGCGCGGTCGTCACTGCTGGGGTCGATCATCGGGAGGCCTTTATCGAGACAGCGTTCATCGGGATGGTCTCCATCGGGCAGCGTCATCGGGCGGGGGTTATCGGGCAGCGTCATTGGCCCAGGGCAGCGGTGAGCGAGTTGAGCTGGGCGACCTGCCAGGCGACGAACCCGTCGGCGTCGTCCGGCACCGCCTCGGTGACCTCGACCACCGGCACCTGATCGCCGTCCGCGCTGCGGCGCAGCTGATCGGCCACCGGGCCTTCACTCTGCGGGTTGACGACCAGAAGGTCCACCTTGCCCGAAGCGAGCAGGTCGTCGAACGCCGCCAGGTCGGAGGGGGAGGGTTCGGTCTCGTTCAGTGCCGCTGACCGGTACCCGGGCGGAGTGACGTTGCTCAGGCCGGCCGCCTCCAACAGGTCGTCGGCGACCGGCTCGGTCGATGCGAACGTTGCGCCGTCCCCCGCCTTCGCCAGGCCGTCGATCGCGTCGTCGTACGACTGGAGCGATTCCATCCAGGCGTCGAATCGCTCGCCGAGGTAGCCACCAGCATCGGGGCCGAGGGGGGTGAGCTGGGCGAGCTCACCGGTGATGGCCTCGGTCATGGCGCGCACCGCTTCGGGCGAGTACCAGATGTGGGGGTTGTCGCCGGTGGTGCGGCCGGCCACATCGCCCGCAACGATCACCGCCGGGCCGTCGCCCACCTGGTCGAGGGCCCGCTGTGCCCAGCTGTCGTAGCCAAGGCCGTTGAGCACGGCCAGGTCGGCGTCCTCGAAGGCGGCGCTGTCGGCGGGTGTCGGCTCGTAGTCGTGGGGATCGGCGGCCGAACCGGAGATGATCGAGTCGACCGTGACGCAGTCGCCGCCAAGTTGCTCGACGATCTGGCCCCACTGGTTGACGGTGGCCACGACGCTGACGGGTTCCACCGGGCAGTCGCCGCGCGGTGCGTCGGCAGTGTCGGTTGAGCTGCAGGCGCCGAGCGTCAGACCGAGTGCCGTGACACCAAAGGCAAGCAGCGCCCATCCACGCCGATGGTTGGGGGTGGGGGCGCTGGGGTGCATCCAAGGATGATACCCATTCTCATTGCAGCGTACGCGGTCGGCCCCTACTGGCAGTCGGCGCACAGGCCGACCAGGTCCACCTGGTGCTCTGAGGGGACAAACCCGTGCCGGTGGGCCAACTCTTCGAGTTCCCGAACGATGGTGGCCTCAACCCCGCTCGACAACGTGAAGTCCTCCACCGCCCCACACGACGAACAGATCAGGTGGTGGTGATGGTGCCCGCCGTGGGCCTCGGCCAGTTCGAAGCGGGCGAACTCGTCGTTGGTGACGATGCGCACCGCCACGCCGGCCTGCTCGAGCACGCCCAGGTTTCGATACACCGAGCTCTGGGCCAACTGCGGCTCGCGCTCCATGATCTCGGGAAGGCTTACCGGCTGGCCGATCGACGCAAGCAGTGTCACCAGCGTCCGCCGGTTGGCGGTGTACTGCTGTTCGACGGTGGCCAATGCCACGGCGACGCCGTCGTGGATCTCGTCGATCGAGGCCGGGGGCCCGCCGGAGTCGGTGTGGTGGTGGCGCAGGTTCATGGGGCGCCGTCAGCGTAGCCACGACATCGCTTCGGTCTGGTCTGTTCTGGATGCGCGTTGGGACTGCCGGGGCACGGCGGCGGTGCACGCCGTGCAGCTCGCTCGCGTTGGCGGTGCTTTCCTCCCTGGGGTGACTTCAGGCGTAGCGGTTCGCTGCGCGTCGTGGCGTGAGGGAGCAGCTGGCCGGGTGGTGGGGTGAGAGGGGCGGTTCGCTGAGTCTCGGAGGACGGAAGTTTCTCGAGGAGCGGGACTCAGCCCGCTTCGTTGTCACAGGCCCTCTTCATACTGGACACATGTTCGACTTCGTCGATACGTCCGGTTTGCCTGATGCGAGGGCGCTGTTTGCTGAGGCGGAGGCGCGGCGTGATCCGGATCGGGAGTTGCGGGCTCCGGTGTCGATCGTGGCGGGTTCGGTGGTTGATGCGGTGGCGGTGTTGGTGGAGCGGGGTGTGGTGGCCGATCCGGGTCCTGGGGTTGCTGCTCGTCGCGGTGGCGTGGGTGGGGATGATCCTGCCAGCGGGTCCAGCGGTGCCGGTGGGGTTGGTGGGGTTGGTCCGGACGGCAGTGTTTCGGATGGGGATGGGTCCGACGGTGTTGGGGCCGGTGCTTCCGGGGCTGGGTCCGTTGGGGCTGGTGTTGTGGATGTTGGTGATGTGATGGTGGCGGTCGAGTTGGTTGGTCGGGCTCGGCGGATGTTGGCGGCGGCTGAGTCGGTGATGGTGGCCCGGTTGGAGGATGCGGAGGCGTCGGTGAAGGCGCGTGGTGAGCGGACGACGGCGTGGTTGGGTCGTACGCAGGGGTTGCCGGGGTGGAAGGCGGCTGAGACGACGAGGGTGGCGGCTGCGTTGGATTCGACGTTCGACAGGTTTGCTGGGGCGTTGGCTGCTGGTGAGATTGATCATTCGTATTGCGCGGCGTTGGTGCGGGCGTCGAACGAGCGGATCGAAGACGCGTTGGTCGATTTGCAGGACGAGTTGTTGGCTCGGGTTCCTGGCCGCCGGTTTGGTGCGTGGCGGCGGGAGTTGTCGGCGGTGTGTGCGTTGTTGGACGCGGATGGTCCTGAGCCGGTGGTGGAGCGGGATGACAAGGTGTTTTGTCTGAGACCCTGGATGGGCTGGTCGATCTGAGGGGCACGTTTTCGGGGTCGACCGCTGAGGAGGTCCGACAGTTGGTGGAGGCACACACCGATCGGTTGGTGCGTCTGGCCCGGCGGGATGCCAGGTTGACTCCGGATTTGGGGGTGCCGTCGCGTGGGGTGTTGCGGGCTCGTGCGGTGTTGGAGTTGTTGCGGTGGGGTTCGTCGGGTGGGGGCGGTGGCGGTCCGGAGACTCATATCAACCTGGATGTCGAAGCGGCCCCGATGCCAGCCGAAGACACCGACACCGACACCGACACCGACACCGACACCGACAGCGCCGACACTGACACCGGCACCGCTGACACCACCGACAGAGCCGACACTGACACCGGCACCGCTGACACCGACGAGACCGACGAGACCGACTGCGCCGTCTCCGGCACCGCCGGCACCGACGACACGGCCGAGACCGACACCGACCCCGTGGGTGCCGACCAGCGCGCCGACGGTCACGCTGGTCCGCTCGGGTGCTCGATTCCGCACGAGTCCAGCGGAGCGCCGGCCGGCCAAGCGGTCCCCGGCGATGGTGCCCCTGCCGGAAACCTCGCCCAACCTGCCGGGTTGAATCGACGTCCGCCGGTGGGGGAGCTGTCCCGGGATTGGTTCCGGCGGGTGCTGGGCCAACGCGGTGACGTGCTCGCCGGCACCGCCCGGTTGGCTGACACCAACCTGTGGCGGCTGTTGTGTAACCCGGTCATCCACACGTTCGTCACCGACTCGGCCCACGAGATCCTCCAGATGGGCCGGGCGGTCCGTCTGGCCACCCCCGCCCAACGACGTGCCCTGCGAATGCGCGACGGCGGATGTGTGTTCCAGGGATGCGATGCACCGATCGGCTGGACCCAGGCACACCACGTCGTGCACTGGTCCACAGGCGGCCGCAGCGATCTCGCCTCGATGGGCCTGCTGTGCACCACCCACCACGACGTCACCCACCGGCGGGACTGGCAGATGCTGTGCAACCACGACCCGCACAACCAGCCCGATGGCACGTTCCGCTGGATCAGCCCCTCCGGCGACGTCCTGTGGTCCCAACGCCACGGCGAATTCATCCCCTGACCCGACCGCAAGGTCAGGCGGTGAGATCGGCGGATGGTAGGGGGTGGGCGTCGCCAGCACGGTGCAACGACGACGGCCCAAGCCCTCTACGATGACGCCGCCACATACCGCCGGGCCCTCCCTCGGCTCCTTGAAGGGGAAGTCACGCAATGACCCAGCCGGCCGGCAGTTCGCCGACGGAGCCCGGAGCACCTGCGGCGAGCGGGCTGCCCGATGTCGAGGTTGCTGATGCACGGGCCCGTGCGACCACCGAAGCGACGGTCCCCGCAGGCTGGACCCGCCGATTTGTAGTCGGGTTGGCCCTGATCGGTCTGGTGGGGTTGGGCGTGCGCGTGGCCTACATCCTCGTGGCCAAGAGCGACGGCGACGCCTGCGGCCAGAAGGTATGCGGCGATGCCTACTACTACAGCCTGCAAGCCGAGGTGATTGCCCAGGGGGACGGCTTCGAACGGCCCTTCACGGGTGGGGAGGCCGCGGACCACCCACCCCTGACCGCGCTGGTCGCCACCCCCGCAGCCATGCTCGCCGGCGAAAACACCATGGCCCAACGGTTGACGATGGCGCTCGTGGGCACCGGCGCAGTGGTGATGATCGGGCTGCTCGGACGGGCCGTGGCCGGCGACCGGGCCGGCCTGATCGCAGCGGGCATCGCGGCGCTGTACCCCAACATGTGGATGAACGACGGGGTCGCGATGAGCGAGTCGCTCACCGCACTGGGCATGGCGACGTGCCTGTGGTTGACCTACCGGCTGATCCGCTCCCCAAGCGTGATCACGACGGCCTGGCTTGGCGCAGCGGTCGGCCTCAGCGTGCTCGCCCGGGCCGAACTGGCGCTGTATCTGCCGTTGGTCGTCGTACCGGTGGTGCTGTGGCGACTCGACATCGACCTGCGGGCGAGGCTGGTGCGGCTGGTCGTCGCCGGTGCGGCAACGTTGGCTGTGCTCGCACCGTGGACGATCTACAACGCCACCCGCTTCGAACGGCCGGTGCTCGTGTCGACCAACGACGGGCTCACGTTGATCGGCGCCAACTGCGACGGCGTGTACTCAGGTTCCCGCATCGGGCTGTGGGACGCCTTCTGTGCCGAGGATGTCCCCGCTGGCGGCGATCAATCGCGGGCCTCGGCCGCCTACCGAAGCGCAGCGGTCGACTACATCGGCGACCACCTCGACCGCGTGCCGGCGGTGGTCGCAGCACGGGTCGGGCGGGTGTGGAGCGTGTTTCAGCCCGTCCAGATGGCCGACTACAGCGTGGCAGAGGGCCGCGAGCGTGCGCTCAGCCTGATCGGCACCTTCGTCTACTACCCGCTGGTCGTCGCCGCAGTGGCGGGCGCGGTGGTGCTCATCCGGCGACGGACGCCCCTCTGGCCGCTGGCGGCCACCTTTGTGATGGTCACCATCACTGCGATGGTGCTCTACGGGCTGACCCGCTTTCGGGTGCCCGCCGAGGTGGCGATCGTCGTGCTGGCGGCGGTGCTGGTCGATCATCTCCTCCCGGGCGGCGAGACGGTGCCGCGTGACGCCTCGCCGGAGGCGGATGGTGTGGATCGGGATGCTGGGTTTGCCCCTGCCATGCCGCAGGAGGCTGGCTAGAGGCAAACCCCGCGATCGAGATGGCAGGATCGGGCGATGGCCCTGCCCTTGTTGCCGCTGACCTATGACGAGATGCGGGCCCGTTTTCGTCTGGCGGTTCACCGAGCTGGGCTGAGCATCGAGGTGCATCCGATCGACGCCAGCGGCCCGGAGGGGCAGGAGCTCACCGTCGACGTGGCCGCCTTCGGTCCCGGCGATGCCCCCAACGCTCTGATCGTGTTGTCGGGCGTGCACGGGGTCGAAGCCCCGGTCGCGTCGGCGCTGCAATGCGACCTTGTGGACCGCTTGGACGAGCTGTCACCACCGGACAACCTGCGGATCGTGCTGGTGCACGGCGTCAACCCGTGGGGCATGGCGTGGTGGCGGCGGGCCAACGAGAACAACGTCGACCTCAACCGCAACTGGAACCGGGATCACGTCGACCCGCCGGTCAACGAGGGGTACCAACTCGTCCACCCGCTGCTGTGTCCGGACACCGCAACCGTTCCCACGCTCGAGGAGTTTCGAGAGCAGATGATGGCGCTGGTCACCGAGCATGGCCGCACCTGGATGCGCGACGTGATCAGCGTCGGCCAATTCACCCATGCCGATGGCTTCTACTTTGGGGGCGATCGCACCGAGCAGTCCACCCGCATCCTTGCCGACGTCGTCGCCCGGCACGCTGCTGCTGCCGTCCGGTCGCTGAGCGTCGATGTGCACACCGGCCATGGCCCGCACGGCACCCACACGCTGCTCACCGGCGCACGCGTCGGCACCCCCAACGACCGCTGGATTCGCCACCGCTTCACCGCCGACGAGATCTCGGGCCGGGCCAGGTCCAGCCCCGAAGGCCCTCGCGGCCACCTCGGCGCCGGCCTGGCAGACGTGCTCACCGACAGCGAGCACCGCTCGGTGGTCCTCGAGTTCGGCACGCGCTCCACCGATCATCAGGTCGTCACCACCCGGCTGGAGAACTGGGTGCACCACCACGGCGATCGGGGGACGCCTGAGGGGGTCGACATCATCGTGAGGAACCGTCGCAACTACACGCCCGACGACCCGGAGTGGGCCACCAACGCGCTCGATCAGGGCCGTGCGGTGCTCGACGACGCGCTGCGGGCCTTTGAGGGCTGAACGGCGTCAGCGGCGCTCGGCCACCGCGATCGCCCGGCGGCGAACCGCCTCGACGAATCTGGCCGGCGAGTCGGGGTCGGTATCGAGGAAGAACGACGGCTCGAACAGCTCGGCCTCGAGCAGCGCCTCGGTGCCGTCGTTGAGCGACACCAGGTCGTAGCGGCCGTACAGGAGCGGCTCGTCATCGCTCAGCCACCGCTTGTGCGCAGCGATCGAGGCGACGACGTCGACGGCCGCCATCGTCGCCTCCCGTTGAGCGGGGGTGGGGTCGGCAGCGGTGATCGCCTCCCGGTAGCTGCCGCCCAGGAGCGTTCCACCGACGTCGAGGATCGGGGCCTTGACGATGGCGTGGGAGATCTCGCCGTCGAACACGATTACGCCCACCTCGCCGCGCTCGGCCACCGAAGCGATCGCCGGCTGAATCATCACCGTGCCACCGGCACCGAGGATCAGCTCTGCCAGGGCTCGTGCGGCGGGGTCGTCGACGGCGAAGCGCCCGGTGTTGCGGCTGCCCGCCGAGATGGTCGGCTTGACCACCACCTCGCCCGAGCTGCCGCCGGGCCGTGAACGGTCGGCCTGGGCGCCGAGCAGGGCATCGACCCGGCGCAACGAGTCGGCAAACCCGGTGGGCACCGTCGGCACACCAGCGTGGTCGAGCTCCGCCAGGTAGCGCTTGTCGAGGTTCCAGCTGATCAGCGGTGCCGGGTTCATCAGCGTGGGTAGGTGCTCGACCGAACGCAACCAGGCCAGGAAGTCCACCGTCCTTTCCGGGTAGTCCCAGGGTGAGCGGATCACCACCAGGTCGTAGGCATCCCAGTCGGCGGCCATGGTCCAGCTGCGGTACTCCAGGTCGATGTCGGCAGCTGCGAAGGCCCGCTCGTGGGCCGGGCGATCGACGTCCTCGTCGGTGACGCTCGGGTCATCGGTGGTGACGAAGGCGACTCGCATCGACCCAGCGTAGGAGAGGTCGACGGCGCCGGTCACCGGTCGGTCACCCAAACGGTGGGCGCCGACTCGGCGGCGGTGGGAACATGGGGTCATGTCCGGTTCCGTCGAGAGCGCCGTTGCGACGATCACCAAGCGAGATCCCGGCCTTGGCCCCTACGCGGAGCTTGCGGCCGACATGCTCACCGCCGGCGAGGAGATCGACGTGCTCAGCCAGGCGTACCTGCAGGACACCCTGTGGTGGCGGGTACCCAAGCGGCTCGATCCGGAGGATTGGGACGATGCGGTGGCCGGCACGGCGGCGTTGCTTGGCGAGCTCGGCCTCGACCGGTACGCCCAGATCGCCCGCTCCGACACGACCACCCGGATCCTCGACGCCTGGCGGGAGGGACCAGCGGTTGGTAGCGGTGCTGCCGCGGCCGCTCGCGAGGCCAGCGGTCTGGTTGCCCCCGACACCGATGCGCTCGCCTGGGGATCGATCATGGGTGGCGAGGAGGCGACCGCCCTCGATGCGATCGAGCGAGCGCTGGAGGATCGCCTGGTGAGGAGCGGGGTCGACCCGGAGGGCCGCTCGTGGAAGCGGGCCGCCCAGGAGACCACCGAGGCGACCCTCGACGCCTCGCTCGAGTTTCCACCAGGCCAGTCGTTGTTCACGATGATCGTCACCGAGCGGGTGGAGAGCTGGATCGATGGGGTTCGCGAGCCCCGGGTGGCGGCCTGGCGGGGGGCGGTGGCCAACCGACTGCTCAGCCCGATCGATCCGCCTGACGGGGCCGAGGCGATGGTGGCGCCGATGACGTGGGTGCTCGAACAGGCGGCCGATGGCCTGCGGCTCACCCAGAGCCATTACCTTCCGCCGGCGGTGGTGCGCGAGGGCGTCGAACGCTTCGACTGGTGGCCCTTCGATCGTCCTCCCCGTTCCGAGGCCGACGTCCCCCAGCTGCTTGACCTCCGCGAGGTTGCCACCGACTTGCGCCTCGTTCGCCGGACCGGCCGAGACCTGAAGCTGACCAAGTCCGGCGTCGCGGCGCTGACCAACCCGGCCGTGTTGTGGCGACGACTGGTCGACACGATCGGCGGCTCGAGCGAGTTCGAGGGCATCGTTGCCGAGCTGCTGGCCCTCAGCCTGTTGCACGGCGATGCGGTCGACGACGAACTCGAGCGGGAGCTGGCCTCGGTGCTCGCTGCTCTGGGGTGGCGTCGAACCGACGGCGAGATCTCCCCGAGGGACGTGGGTGAAGCGCTGTGGGAGCGGTTGCGCGTGTGGGTTGCGCTGAACATCGTCGATCACCACTGGTCCGTGTGGGATTCCGCCACCCAAGAGGAGCTGGAACCCAGCCGGGTGGCGTTGACCGACGCCGGCGTCACGACGGTGCTGGCCTACCTGCGCCGGCGGGCGCTGGCGCCCCGCCACGACGTCGGCCACCCGGACGACTTCGACGACCTGGACGACCTGGACGACTGAGGGAACAGCCTCCCCTACGGGGCGCTGATCAACCGGGCTCGTGGGCTGTGGTGGCGCCGCCCCCGAGCGGTGCGGAACCCGGGGCACGAAACGCCAGGCCGTCGAAGCTGCCGCTGGTGCGCCAGCGGTCGATCAGCGCGAAGAAGGCCACCGGGCCGTCCGGGTAGCCGCTGGCGTTGAGGCGCTGCGCCGGAGTCGGTTCGGCGCCCTCGTTGTTGTAGTAGCCGGGGGTGCAGTCCGGGTTGCCGAGAAACCCCCGGGTGGAACTCTCGAACTGGGCCACCCAGGCTTGCTCGGCCTCGGCGGTGGCCTCCACCTCCAATGCGCCGATGGTGAGCGCGTGGGCGACGACCGCGGCGATCGACGTGGCGGCCTCGGTGAGGTTGTGGGTGACGTTGGAGATCAGGTTGGCGCCCTGGTTGAGCCCGACGATGAACAGGTTGGGGAACCCGGCAACATGGGTGCCGTGCAGGCTGCACATGCCGTCGACCCAGTGCTCGGACAGCGAGAGACCGTCTCGGCCGGTGGTCTCATAGGTGGCCGAATGGGCCAGGTGCACGTCGAACCCCGAGGCGAAGATGAGGCAGTCGAGCGGGTAGTGCTCGCCGGCGGCCCACATCCCGGCGGCGTCGATCGCCTCCACTCCCTGCCCGTCGGTGTCGACCAGGTGGGTGTTGGGCCGGTTGTAGGCCTGCAGGTACTCGTCGTGGAAGCAGGGCCGCTTGCACAGCTGGCGATACCACGGCTTGAGTGCCTCGGCGGCGCTCTCGTCGGCGACGATCGTGTCCACCCGGGCCCGGATTTCGGTCATCTTTTCATCGTCGGAGTCCTCATAGGCGCGGGCGACCAACTCGGGGGTGAACGCCTCCCCGGTGGAGGTCATCTCGAGGACCACCCGGTCGCGGATGCGCTTGGCGATGTCGGTCCAGCCGTCCATCACCAGGTCCTCGTCGGTGAACCCGCCGGTCTGCAGGGTGGCGAAGTTGTCCAGCCAGCGCCGTTGCCAGCCCGCTTCCAGCGCATCGAACTCGGCGGGGTCGGTCGGCCGGTTGTTGCGGACGTCGATCGAGGACGGCGTGCGCTGAAACACGAACAGTTCGCCCGAGTCCCGGGCCAGGTGCGGGATCGCCTGCACCGCCGTCGCTCCGGTGCCGATGATGCCCACCCGCTTGTCGGCCAGCCGGTCCATCGGCTCGCCCGACGGACTGCCACCGGTGTAGGGGTAGTCCCACCGGCTGGTGTGAAAGCAATGCCCTTCGAAGGTGTCGAGCCCGGGGATGCCCGGCAGCTTGGGGCGGTGCATCGGGCCGGTGCCCATCGCCACGAAGCGGGCCCGGATGGCGTCGCCGCGGTCGGTGCCGATCAGCCAGCGCGACGTCGCCTCGTCCCACTCGAGCGAGGTGACCTCGGTCGAGAACAAGGCCCGTTGGTACAGGCCGTAGTGGGTGGCGATGCGCTGGGCGTGGGCGAAGTTCTCGTGGCCCATCGTGTACTTCTGGGTGGGCATGTGCCCGGTCTCCTCGAGCAGCGGCAGGTAGACCATCGCCGCCGTGTCGCACATGGCGCCCGGGTAGCGGTTCCAGTACCAGGCGCCGCCGACGTCGCCGCCGCCTTCGATCAGTCGCACGTCGGTGACGCCCGCCTCGGCCAGGCGGGCGCCGGTGGTCAGGCCGGCGAACCCGCCGCCGATGATCGCCACGGTTACCTCGTCGGTCACCGGGTCCCGCTCGACCCGCTCGGTGAAGGTGTCCTCGCGAAAGTGGGCGAAGCGGCCGGTCGGTTCGATGTATTGGTCCGAGCCGTCGCTGCGCAGGCGCTTGTCGCGTTCGGCCCGGTAGCGCGCCCGCAGTGCTGTGCGATCCGGCGGCTCGACGGCGTTGGTCGTGTTCATCTGGCACCCCCTGGCGGCGACGATGGAACGTCGACCGCCCGATCGTAGGAACCAGCGCCCGGGTCGTCGACCCGCTACGTCGGGGGTACGGTCAACCGATGGTCGCTCTCACCACCGCCGCGGACGGCGAGGAGTACGTCGAGGTCACCTACGACGCAACCGATGCCGCCGACGCGGTGCTGGCATCGGTCAGCTTCGAGGACTGTGTCTTCGAGGGCCTGGCACTCGAGTCGACCCGGCTTGTGCACTGCTCCTTCGTCGATTGCGTGTTCAGGGACTGCGACCTGGGGGTGCTGCTGGCCGACGACTGCGTCTGGCGCGACGTCGCCTTCGAGCGATGCCGCATGCAGGGCGTTGACTGGCGTGCCCCGAAGGGAGCGGGATTGGGCAACCAGCTTCGCTTCGACGGGTGCTTCCTCCGCTACGGGGTGTTTATGGCGGCGCACCTCCCCCGGGTGAAGTTTGCCAACAGCGACCTGCGGGAGACCGAGTTCAGCGATGCCGACCTGACCGGGGCGAGCTTTGCCGGCTGTGACCTGTCGGGAGCACGCTTCCACAACGCACGGCTGACCGAGGCCGATTTTCGTGGTGCGCAGGGCTACGACCTCGACGTCACGACCAAGCTGATCAAGGGCGCAACGTTCTCGATGCCCGAGGCGGTTCGGCTGCTCAACGGGCTCGACATCACCGTCGAGTAGCGGGCAGTGCTGGCAGACGTGACATGTGACAAGCGCTGCGTTTTATGTAAAAGCAGGGCGGGCACTGAACAATGTATGAAGAGGTCCGTGCCGACGGGCCGCATCGACGAGCGATTTGCTCGAAAGCGAGATGACATGACTGCATCAACCGAGACCACAAATGCCTTGGAAGAGCGCCTCGATCGTTTGGAAGAGCGCCTTCCCGCGCTGCCGGCCAGCCTGGTCGCGTTGCAGCGCTCGCTGGTGTGCGCCACGGCGCGCACTGCGTACTCGGGTGTCGAGCTGTTCGTTGACGCCGCTCGTACGGTGCTGAAGACCGGGAGCGACGCCGCCACCACCGCCAAGGGACAGACGGTCCGTGCGGTCGAGGACACCGTCGAGACCGCCAAGGACGCAGCCCGCACCGCATCCGGGCAGGTTCGCAGCGCGGCGGAGGACACCGTCGAGACCGCCACCGATGCCGCCCGCACGGTTGCTGGTCAGGCTCGGAGCGCCGCGGAGGACACCGTCGAGACCGCCACCGATGCCGCCCGCACGGTTGCTGGTCAGGCTCGGAGCGCCGCGGAGGACACCGTCGAGACCGCCACCGATGCCGCCCACACCGTCGCCGATCAGGCCCGGAGCGCCGCCGAGACCGCCACCGACGCCGCCCACACCGTCGCCGATCAGGCCCGGAGCGCCGCGGAGGACACCATCGAGACCGCCACCGACGCCGCCCACACCGTCGCCGACCAGACCCGTAGCGCTGTGAAGAGCGTGAGCGACGAAGCATCGACGCAGGCGAAGACCGTGGTCGGCCAGGCGCAACGTGCCGCCAAGGACACGAAGGCGACCGCCAAGACCGACGCCAAGACGGCCTCCGGCCAGGTGCGTGCCCAGGCCAAGCGCGTGGGTGACACGGCAGAGACCCAAGCCAAGACCGCGTCCGGTCAGACCAAGGCCCAGGCCAAGCGGGTGAAGGACACCGCAACGACCGAGGCCAAGAAGCTGCGCTCCGCCGCTTCAGACGCCGCCGACGATGCGTCCAAGACGACCACTGCGGCCGCCCAGGACGTCACCGATCGGGTCGAGGGCACCTCGCCCGACCGCGGGTACGAAACCTGGACCCGGGCCGAGCTGTACGAGCGGGCCCAGGAGCTCGACATCCAGGGCCGCGCCGGCATGAAGAAGCGCGACTTGATCGAAGCGCTGCGCAACCACTGATGTAACTCTGGTCGAGAGCACGAGAACCGAACTGGCCGGCGTCATCGCACGCCGGCCAGTTCGTCGTGGCTCGGTCAGCAGGACAGCTCGCGCTCCGGTGAGCCGAGGCCGGGGAACCCGGCGTACGCGGGCAGCGCCGGCTGGCCACCGAGGTGGCAGTACAGCACCTTGGATCCCGCCGGGATCTCACCCGAACGGATCATGCCGATCAGCCCGGCCATCGACTTTCCCTCGTACACCGGGTCGGTCAGCATGGCCTCGGTGCGGGCGGCCAGGTGGATCGCCTCCACCGTCTGGGCATCGGGCACCCCGTAGGCAGGCCCCTCGTAGCCGGGTACGATCGTGATCTCATCGTCGCGGAGCGGCCGGCCCAGCTCGATCTTGTCGGCCGTGTTGGTGGCGATGCGGTGGACCTGCTCGGTGGTCTGGTCGAGTGTCGCCGAGGCGTCGATGCCGATCACCCGCCGACCTGGCCGGTCCGACAGGGCAAAGCCGGCGACCATGCCTGCGTGGCTGGATCCGGTGACCGTGCACACGATGATCGTGTCGAAGAAGGTGTCGCGCTCGGCCTCCTGGGCCTCAACCTCGACCGCCCAGTTGGCGAAGCCCAGACCGCCCAGCGGGTGGTCGGAGGCGCCGGCGGGGATGGGGTACGGCGTGCCGCCCGCGTCGATCACCGACTGCAACGCCCGCTTCCAGCTGTCCCGGACGCCGATGTCGAAGCCGGCCGGATCGATGCGCACGTCGCCGCCCATGATGCGGGTCAGCTGGATGTTGCCCACCTTGTCGTAGGCCATGTCGTTGTAGTCCACCCAACCCTCTTGGACGGTGACGGCCCCGAGGCCCAGGTGGCGGGCCACGCCCGTGACCGCCCGGGTGTGGTTGGACTGGATGCCGCCGATCGAGACCAGCGTGTCGCAGCCCTGCTCCAACGCGTCGGCGACCAGGTACTCCAGCTTTCGCACCTTGTTGCCGCCAAAGGCGATACCCGAGTTGCAGTCCTCCCGCTTGGCCCAGATCTCCACCTGGCCTCCGAGCGCTTCGCTCAGCCGCGGCAGGGGATGGATGGGCGAAGGTCCAAAGAGCAAGGAGGTGCGAGGAAAGTCGGCAAGCAACATGTAGCCAGTCAACCGCACGGCGAGACATCGCCGCTCGTCGTCGTAGTGTTCACCCCATGGAGACGGCGACGCTCGACTTGACCGCCGAGTTCGACCTGCGGCGGCGCGAACTCACCGGTTACTGCTACCGCATGCTGGGTTCGGGTGCGGAGGCCGAGGATGCGGTTCAGGAGACGATCCTGCGCGCCTGGAAGGCGGCCGACCGCTTCGAGGGCCGTTCCTCGGTGCGCACCTGGCTGTACCGGATCGCCTCCAACGTGTGCATCGACATGGGGCGTGCGCCCCAGCGGCGGGCCCGCCCGATGGACCTCGGTGGTCCGTCGACGCTGGCGACCGCCCAGCTGGTGCCGCTGCCCGAGTCGACGTTTGTGCAGCCGGTCGCCGACCGTCGGGTGATCGACGTCGACGGCGATCCCGCCGAGGTGGCCATCGCCCGAGACTCGATCCGGCTGGCATTCGTGGCCGCCCTCCAGCACCTGGCGCCCCGTCAACGGGCGGTGCTCATCCTGTGCGAGGTACTCAAGTGGCAGGCGTCCGAGGTGGCCCCGCTGCTCGACACCAGCGTGGCCTCGGTCAACAGCGCTTTGCAGCGGGCGCGCGCGACGCTGACGAGCCTCGATATCGAGGCGCTCGACCCGACGCTCGATCCCGAGCACGAGGCGTTGCTCGGGCGCTACGTCGACGCCTTCGAGCGCTACGACATGGGCGCCCTTGCCGAGCTGTTGCGCCGGCGCGGTGATCTCCATGCCGCCCCACGACCTGTGGCTGAGGGGCGCCGACCAGGTCACCGGGTGGATGTCCGGCCCCGGGCACGGATGCGCCGGGTCCAAGCCGATCCGTGTCGACGCCAACGGCATGGCGGCGTTCGGGAGCTACCGACCGGCCGGCGACGGCGGTTGGGGCCGTTTGCGCTGCAGGTGATCGACGTGGTCGACGGTGAGATTACCGGCCACCACAACTTCCTCTACCCGGAGCTGTTCGCCGACTTCGGCCTGCCGCCGTTTCTCACCGACTGACACGTGGTCGCCGGTGCGATCAGTCGCGCTGGTCGTCGACGAACAGGTTGGCGCCGGTCTCGGCGTCGAAGAGCACCACCCGGTCGGAGTCGACCACCATCTCCAGCTCCTCACCCTCGGCGGCCTTCGAGTTGGCATCGAGACGGGCCACCATCTCGGCCCGGTCCCCGGCCCCCAACGCGGGCTGATCGAGCTCCTCGGCCAGCTCCTCGAGCTCGTCGGACTGGGAGCCCTCGGTCTGAAAGTGGGCGTAGAGCTCCGAGCCCATCCACTCGACGACGTCGATCGTGGCCGAGAAGCGGAGGTGATCGTCGCGGTCCTCGACCAACGACGCGTCCTCGATGTGTTCCGGACGGATCCCGACGATGATGCGATCCGATGCGCCGTCGAGCGTCTCGCGCAGCGACTCGGGAACGGTGATCGTGCCGATCGGCAACTCGATCGTGCCGTCATCACCCCGCTCGCCGGCGAGAAAGTTCATCGACGGTGAACCGATAAACCCGGCGACGAACAGGTTGTCGGGCCGGTTGTACAGGGTGCGCGGCGAGTCGACCTGCTGGACGATGCCCCGCCGCAGCACCGCCACCCGGTCGCCGAGGGTCATCGCCTCGACCTGGTCGTGGGTGACGTACACCGTCGTCGTGCCCAGGCGCTGCTGGATACGGGAGATCTCGGTGCGCATCTGCACCCGCAGCTTGGCATCCAGGTTGGACAGTGGCTCGTCCATCAGGAATGCCTGGGGCTCCCGGACGATCGCCCGGCCCATCGCCACCCGCTGACGCTGACCGCCCGACAGCGCCGCCGGCTTCCGGTCGAGCAGCTCGGTGAGCTCCAGGGATTCGGCGGCCTCCTCCACCCGACGGGTGATCTCGTCGGAGTCAACCTTGGCCAGCTCGAGGGGGAACCCCATGTTCCGCCGGACGGTCATGTGTGGGTAGATGGCATAGGACTGGAACACCATCGCCATGTCCCGGTCCTTGGGGTCGACGTCGTTGACCTCCTTGCCGTCCACCCGCAGCGTGCCCTCCGAGATGTCCTCGAGCCCGACGATCATGTTGAGCAGGGTCGACTTTCCACAACCGGACGGCCCGACGAGGATGAAGAACTCGCCGTCCTCGATCGTGAAGTTGGCCTTGTCGACGGCAACGGTGCCGTCGGCAAACCGCTTGGTGACGTTGTCGAGCTGGATCTCTCCCACGTGGGGCTCCTATCCCTTGACGGCGCCGGAGGTCAGCCCGGACACGATGCGGCGCTGGAAGATCAGCACCATGATGATGATCGGGACGGTCACCACCACCGAGGCGGCGGCGATCGATCCCGTTGGTTGTTCAAACTGGCTGCTGCCGGTGAAGAAGGCGATCGCCGCCGGTACGGTCCGGGCCTTGTTGGTCGACGTGAGCGATGTGGCGAAGAGGAAGTCGTTCCAGGCGAAGATGAACACGAGGATCGCCGAGGTGAACACGCCCGGAGCGGCCAGCGGTGCGACCACCTTGCGGAAGGCCTGAAACGGGGTGGCCCCGTCGACCCGGGCGGCCCGGTCGAGGTCCCAGGGGATCTCCCGGAAGAACGCCGACAGCGTCCAGATGGCCAAGGGCAACGTGAAGGTCATGTAGGGGATGATCAGGCCCGCCCAGGTGTCGAACAGGTGCAGCGTTCGCCACATGTTGAACAGCGGACCGATCACCGACACCGGGGGGAACATGGCGATGGCGAGAGCGCCGGCCAGCACCAACTTGCGGCCCGGGAAGTCCAGCCGCACGATGGCATAGGCAGCGAACATCGCCAGCGTCACCGCCAGGACGGTCGAGATCAACGCGATGCCGATCGAGTTGCGCAGCGCCGAGGGAAACTGGGAGTCCTCGAAGATGGCCCGGTAGTTCTCGAGCGTCGTTGAGCGGGGAAAGAATTTTCCATCGGTCAACTGGGAGCTCGGCTTCAGCGACAGCGAGACGATCCAGGCCACCGGGATAAGGGCGTAGAAGATCACCGCCGCCAGGCCGACGGCCCAGAGCACCCGCTCCTTCGCCGTGCGCTCCTTCGTGTCGCTGGCCATGTCAGAGGTCTCCTTGCTGCTGATCGAGGTTGGCGCCAAAGCCCTTGACGAACAGGGCGGCGATGAGCAGCACGGCGATGAACACCAGCACCGACACCGCCGACCCCAGGCCGAGGTTGAGGCGGGTGATCAGCGTCTTGTAGCCGGTGATCGACACGGTTTCGGTGCCCTCGGCGCCGCGGGTCTGCACGTACACCGAGTCGAACACCCGGAAGGCGTCCAGCGTGCGGAACAGCAGCGCCACCAGGATGGCCGGCTTCATCAGCGGCAGGGTCACCCGGGTGAACCGCTGGAATGCCGATGCTCCGTCCACCCGTGCGGCCTGTAACAGGTCGTTGGGTACCAGCGTCAGCCCGGCGAGGAGTAGCAGGGCCATAAACGGCGTGGTCTTCCAGATCTCGGTGAGGATGATGACGAAGAACGACGACCATCGTGCACCGAACCACGCCGTGTCGGTGCCGAGCAGCCCGTTGACGAACCCGGTGGTCGGGTCGAAGGCGAACTTCCAGGCCAGCGCAGCGACGACGGTGATGATGCCGTAGGGGATCAGGGTCGATGCCCGCACCAGGCCGCGCCCGAAGATGGCGCGGTGCATCACCCAGGCCAGGGTGAAGCCGAGCACCAGCTCGATGATGACCGAGAAGACGGTGATGATCACCGTGCTCAGCACCGAGTCCCACCACTGCGAGGCCGACAGCACCGAGGCGTAGTTGGCCAGGCCGATGAACTCGCGGTCGTCGGGAAAGCGCAGGTCGTAGCGCTGCAGGCTGAGCCAGACCGCGTAGGCGATCGGGTAGGCGGTGACCACCAACATGACGGTGACCGCCGGAGCGCACAGCATCCACCCCAGGCGGCGTTCGGCGTTGGCCCGGGCGCTGCGGCCCTCGTGTGCCGTCTCGGTTGAACTCACAGCAACCCCTCCCCGTTGAGCGCCCGGGTGACGGCGTCGCGCAGCTTGTCCACGTCGGCCTCCGGGTCGATGTCCTCCAGCGGATGCAGCGTTCCCGACACCGCCAGGGACACGTCGTTGTACAGCGGCGTCTGGGGCCGGAGCGTCGCCTCCTTGAACGTCGCCACCAGCTCGTCGGCGAACGGGTAGGTCTCCCGCACCGTGTCATCGGAGTAGAGCGACTCGATCGTCGGGGGCAGTCCGCCGTTGGTGGCGGCGTAAACCTGATTGTCCTCGCCGGCCAGGCACGCCGCCGCCTCGAAGGCCTCGTCGGGATGCTTCGACATGGCGCCGACGCCGATGTTGACCCCGCCGAGCGTGACGTGGGCCGGCTCGTCGGCCGTCACCCGGGGGAACATCGCCCACCCCAGGTTCTTGAACACCTCCGGGGCGTTGGCCTCGGCGCTTGGATAGACGAAGGGATAGTTCAACATGAACGCCGACTCGCCCGCCTCGAAGCTCAGCCGGTTGTCGTCCTCGATCGACGTGGACAGCGTGTCGGGTGCCGCATCGGAGCGGGCGTACTTGGACAGCACCTCCAGCGCTGTGCGCGTGGGCTCCTCCTCGAGCGACACCTTGGTGGCGTCGTCGTTGAGGATGCTGCCGCCCGACGACGCCAACACGGTGTTGAACAGCACGGTCAGCCCCTCGTAGCGCTGGCCCTGCGTCTGGATCAGGTGGGGTTTGCCCTCCTGCTCGAGCTTCGCCGACATGTCGAGCATCTCGTCCCAGGTTGTGGGTGGTGTCTTCACCAGGTCCTTGCGGTACCAGAGCAGCTGGGTGTTCGAGGTGAAGGGGACGCCGTACACCTCGTCCTCATAGGTGGCGCTCTCGACGGCGGCCTCGAGCTTGCCCTTGGTCGCCGCTTCGGCCGCTTTGCCTTCCAGCGGCAGGATCCACTCGGCGCCGGCAAACTCTGCGGTCCAGATGACGTCCATGCCGATCAGGTCGATCGACGTGTCGCCGGCGGCCAGGCGACGCACCAGCTGCTCTCGCTGCTGGTCGGCGTCTGCCGGCAGCACCTGCACCTTGATGTCATAGCTGTCGGTCGAGCAGTTCTTGGCGGCGTTGGTGAACGAGCCGCCGGGCTCATCGAAGACGTACCAGTTGAGCGTCGGGGCTCCGCCCTCGTCGCCACCACAAGCGGACAGGCTCAGACCGAGCGTGACCAGCGCCAGAATCGCAGTGCACAGCGGACGTCCCCGGGGACTCATCGCATAGTTTCCTTGAGTTGGACAGTGAGTGACAGTGGGCACAGCCGGGGGGAGCTGACGAATACCTACCCCACTGTCGCAACGTCCAAACAACAAACCCGATCGTTGTGACTCGGAGGCGCCGACAACCGGCACCTCCACACCCCTCGCCGCTCACGGGCGTGTGGTCAGGAGTCGATCGAGCGCTGGTAGGCGAGCACCGCCAACGGCGCGCAGATGACGACGATGGCGACGATCCAGATCCACGAGTACGCAACCGGGTGGACGAGCGACCACGGTGCGCCCGGTTCGGTCGGGGTGTTTGGGTTGCCGAACAGGGTCCGCAGGGCGTCGGCCACGGTTGTGATCGGGTTCCACGACGCGACCGTGCGCAGCGGGCCGGGCATCGACGAGATCGGCACGAACGTCGAAGCGACGAAGGTCAACGGGAACAGCGCAACGAACGCGATCCCGCTCACCCCCTCCGGGGTGGCAACGAGGCTGCCCAACAGCACGCCGATCCAGATCATGGCGAACGCAAACGCCACCATCAGGGCGTAGGCGCTGAGCGTGTCGAACAGGCTGCCGCGGATCCGCCACCCGACGACGTAGCCGGTGGCCGACATGAGCGCGATCGGCAACAGGGCCTTGATGACGTTGGCGACGGCGTGTCCGCCGAGCACCGCACCGCGGGAGATCGGCAGCGCCCGGAACCGGTCCACCGCCTGGTTCTTGCGATCGTTGGCGATGCTGAGGGCCACGCCGAACGCGGTGAACACCAGGGTCTGGGCCATGATCCCGCCCATCAGAAACTCGCGGTAGCGCTGTGGGGTGGACTCACCTCCGCCGGGAACGACGATGGCGCCGCCGAACACGTAGGCGAACATGATGACGAACATGATCGGCTGGATCGTGGCGTCGCTGAGCTGTTCGGGTTGGCGACGCATGTGGATGAGGCCGCGCCGTGCGATCACCCACACGTCGTGGGTCACCCCTCTGGGCTTCGGTAAGGCCTCGCCGCCTTCTCGGCTCGCGGCGTGGCGGCCGTTCGATTCGATTGGATTGGTGATGGCGGTCATCGGTGGGCCTCCTCGGCCTCGTCAGATGGTTGGTCGGCCTCGGCGGGAGCACCGGTCAGGGTGAGGAACACCTCGTCGAGGGTGGGCTGGCGCAGGCTGAGGTCCTCGACGGCGACCCGGTTGTCGGCCAGCGCGTTGGCCACCGAGGCGAGGGCGGCGACGCCCTCGGTCGTGGGTGAGGTGGCGGTGCGTGCGGGGCGGTCGACCACCGGATGGGTGCCGGTGACTCGGGCCAGGATGGCAGCCACCTCATCGAGTTGCGACGGATCGTTGATCGTCACGCCGATGTTGTCGCCACCCACCTGACGCTTGAGGCTGCGCGCATCACCGCGTGCGATCACCCGACCATGGTCGACGACGAGGATGTCGTCGGCCAGACGATCGGCCTCGTCCAGGTACTGGGTGGTCAACAGGATCGAGGTGCCGTCGCCGACCAGCGTCTCGAGCACGCCCCACAGCTCGGTGCGGGCCCGGGGGTCCAGCCCGGTGGTCGGCTCGTCGAGGAACAGCACCGACGGACGGCCGACCAGCGTCGCCGCCAGGTCCAAGCGCCGGCGCATGCCGCCCGAGTAGCCGGAGCTCACGCGGTCGCCGGCATCGGCGAGTGAGAACTGTTCCAGCAGTTCCCGGGACCGCGCCTTGGCGGCCCGGCCCGACAGCTGGTGCAGCTCACCGTTCATCACCAGGTTCTCGTGGCCGGTGAGCAGCGGGTCCACCGTTGCGTCCTGGGCTGCGAGACCGATGCGGCGGCGCACCTCGGTCGGGTGAGTGGCCACGTCGAATCCGGCCACAGTCGCCGTTCCAGCGGTGGCCTGGGCGAGCGTGGTCAGGATACGCACCACCGTCGTCTTGCCGGCCCCGTTGGGGCCGAGCACGCCGGTGACGGTGCCCGTGGGCACGTCGATGTCCACCCCGGAAAGGGCGACCGTCTCGCCGTAGTGCTTGACGAGGCCGGTGGCCTCGACCGCTAAGGAAGATGTCATGAGGGCGACTCCACGATCACGTCCCGTCGCCACGTGCGAACGGGACTGGAAAATGCTGGCACGAGTAACCGACGACGCGCGACCGCTTTTCTCACAGCGGCTTCCTTTCTCGGCACGGACGAGGTCGTCGGGGTGGGTGGCCGGAGCCTTCGTGCAGAAGCCTGACCGCCGAGTTGTGCATGACCACCATGCATAAATCGGCGGTCAGAGTTTTGCACGAAGGGACAGCAGCACCGGGAGCTGCGTCATCCCCGTCTCCAACCGTGATCGCCGTGTCCGCGTGATCGTCGTGACGTCGGCAGGTTCTCCCGCCGTGCCTGGTCGGTGACCAGGGAGACGGTGCCCGTTTGAGCGCGCCGCCTTGCAGTTCTTGCGATGATGGACCGCATGACCTTCATCGCCCTTCGCTACGACATGCGGACCACCCCGACCGGGGCGGACCACGAGGCGCTCTACCAAACGGCCATGGATCAGATCCGCTGGGCCGATCAGCTCGGGCTGGACGCGGTGGTGTTGTCGGAGCACCACGTCAGCGAGGAGGGCTATCTGCCCTCGCCGCTGGTGATGGCCGGTGCGGTGGCCGGGGCGACCGATCGCATCACGATCATGCTCGCCGCGCTGGTTGCCGGCCTGCAGCACCCGATCCGCCTGGCTGAGGACCTGGCGGTGCTCGACCACCTGGCGAGTGGCCGGGTGCTGGCCGTGCTCGGCATCGGCTATCGCCCGATCGAGTTTGAGGTGTTCGGCGCCGACCGCAGCCGTCGCGGACCGCTGCTCGAGGAGCTGGTGGGCGTGCTGCGCCAGGCCTGGGCGGGGGAGCCGTTCGAGTTCCGAGGTGCGACGATCGTGGTACGGCCCTTGCCGCTCACCCCGGGCGGGCCGATGCTGGCGGTCGGCGGATCGGTGGCGGCGTCGGCGAAGCGGGCGGCGCGGTTGGGGCTGCCGCTGTTCGCCGGTCACAACGACCCGGAGCTGGGCGAGATCTATCAGGCCGAGTGCGCCCGGCTGGGCCACGAGGGCGGCTGGACGATGATCCCGTCCGGTCCGATGTTCGTGCACGTCAGCGACGACCCCGAGCGGGACTGGGCCCGGATCGGTCCCATCGCCCTCGACGACGCCGCCGTTATGGCCTCGTGGCAGACCGCCGGCAACCGCTCGCTGGTCGATTCCGCAGCGACCACGCTGCACGATCTGCGCTTGGAGGGCACCTACCGGGTGGTCACCCCCGACGAGTGCGTCGAGCTGTGTCGGCAGGTGCACACCCTGACGCTGCACCCGCTGATGGGCGGGCTGGACCCCGACCTGTCATGGGCCAGCCTCGAATTGTTTGAGTCCGACGTACTCCCTCGTCTGCGCGCCAACTGATCGCCTCGAACGGGCGTAACTCGTGAGGGCTCATCGGCCCCGAGGCACCTCGGGCGGCCACACCGACCAGCCGCAGATATATCAAGCGGTCGACATACGTAGCGACCATTATGTAACCTGTCCGGCCGTGGGCCGCACCCAGGAAGCACGACGCGCCGAGACCCGTCGCCGGTTGCTCGACGCCGCCACCGACCTGTTTGCCCGGCAGGGTTATCACGCCACCTCGGTCGAGGCGGTCGCCGCCGCGGCAGACCGCACCACCGGAGCGCTGTACAACCACTTCGGCGGCAAGTCCGGCCTGTTGGTCGCCCTGCTCGAGGACTGGATCGCCCAGACGGTCGCCGGCCTCACCGCCGGGCTTCCCAGCCTGTCCGACCTCGATGGTCGCTTGGCCGGCATGTGGACCGGGCTGATCGCCAGCGACGACGCCAGCGCTGACGCCTGGCTGCTCCTCGAGTTTGAACTGTGGCTGCACGCCGTCCGCGACCCCGAGATCGGCCAGATCGGCGCCGAGCGCTTCCGTCAGATGCGCACCGGACTGGCCGGGGCGCTGGAGGACTGGGCAATCGAGTTCGGCTTCCACCTTCCCGGCCCGAGCGACGAGGTGGCGTCGCAGCTGATCGCCCTGCTGACCGGCATGGCGTTTCAGCACCGGCTCGACCCGGACGCGATCTCGACCGGGGCGGTTCTCGCCGGGCTGCGCCGGCTTCTTGAATTGACCCCCGAGCCGGCCCGTCTGACCATCTGACCACCCGTCCACACCCGACACATCACCATCCAGGAGCCATCCCATGCAGACCGAACTGGCCAAGCGCCTCGGTATCGAGTTTCCCATCTTCGCCTTCACCCATTGTCGTGACGTCGTGGTCGCCGTCAGCAAGGCGGGCGGCTTCGGCGTGCTCGGTGCGGTCGGGTTCACGCCCGAGCAGCTCGAGACCGAGCTCACCTGGATCGACGAGCACATCGGCGACCTGCCCTACGGCGTCGACATCGTCATCCCCGGCAAGTACGAGGGCATGGGCGAGGGCGATGCCGAGAAGCTCGAGCAGGAGCTGAAGGACCTGATCCCCGAGCAGCACCGCAAGTTCGTCGATGACATCCTGCATGACCACGGCGTGCCGGACATCCCCGACGAGGACAAGATGCAAGAGCTGCTCGGCTGGACCGAGGCGACCGCCGGCCCGCAGGTGCAGGTTGCGCTGTCGCACCCCAAGGTGAAGTTGCTCGCCAACGCCCTGGGTACGCCGCCGCCGGACGTGATCGACGAGATCCACGAGTCCGGCCGCCTGGTCGCCGCCCTGTGCGGCACGGCCTCGCAGGCCACCCGCCACGCCAACGCCGGCGTCGACATCGTGATCGCCCAAGGCACCGAGGGTGGCGGCCACACCGGCGACGTCGCCTCGCTGGTGCTGTGGCCCGAGGTGATCGACGCCATCGGCGACACGCCGATGCTGGCGGCGGGAGGCATCGGCAGCGGCCGCCAGATGGCGGCGGCGCTGGCCCTGGGTGCCCAGGGCGTGTGGACGGGGTCGCTGTGGCTCACCGTCGACGAGGCCGACGTGCCACCGGCGCAGATGAAGACGCTGCTCGAGGCGACCAGCCGCGACACGGTGCGCTCGCGATCGTGGACCGGCAAGCCGTGCCGCATGCTGCGCAACGAGTGGACCGAGGCCTGGGAGGCCGAGGGCAACCCCAAGCCGCTCGGCATGCCGATGCAGTTCATGGTCACCTCCAACGCGGTGCAGCGGGGCCACCTCTATCCCGAGCAGGCCAAGGACGTGAACTTCAACCCGGTCGGCCAGATCGTCGGCCGCATGAACAAGATGCGGCCGACACGCGAGGTGGTGTTCGACCTGGTGAGCGAGTGCATCGATGCCACCGAGCGCCTCCAGGGCCTCATGAACTCGACCACGGAGGCGTCGGCATGACCGCCACGACGAGCCCCGATTCCCGCGACGAGGGGATCGGTTCGCCCGCGACCGGCGGCTGTCCTTTCACGGGCGCGGTCGCCCGTGGGCCGATCGAACCGGTCGCCGTCGAGCCGGGCTTCGACTTCACCGACCCCGATCTGATCGCCGACCGCATCCCGCTCGAGGAGCTGGCCGCGCTGCGCCAAAGCGCCCCGATCTTCTGGAACCCGCAGACCCGCGAGGAGTCGTCCTTCGACGACGGCGGCTTCTGGATGGTCACCCGGCACGCCGACGTGAGGGCGATCTCCGGCGCCCGGGACGGCTGGTCGTCCGAGGAGAACACGGCGGTCGTCCGCTTCGACGGTGCGACTGTCGGCCCCGACGAGCGGGCGATGCAGCGAGAGATGATCCTCAACATGGATGCGCCCCGGCACACCAAGCTGCGGGGCATCATCGGCCGGGGCAGCTTCACCCCCCGGGCGATCGGCCGGATCGAGGGAGCGCTCGACCAGCGGGCGCGTCAGATCGTGTCCGACGCCGTGGCCAAGGGCAGCGGCGACCTGGTGGCCGATGTGTCGTGTGAGCTGCCGCTTCAGGCGATCGCCGACCTGGTCGGGTTCCCCCAGGAGGACCGCAAGAGGATCTTCGACTGGTCCAACCAGATGGTGGCCTACGACGACCCGGAGTACGAGGTGGAACCGGCCGTCGCCGCCGCCGAGATCCTCGGCTACGCCATGGGGCTGGGCGAGGCCCGCAAGGCGGACCCGCAGGGCGACATCGCCACCCGGTTGCTCACCGCCGACCTCGACGGCGAGCTGCTGACCTCGGAGGAGTTCGCCTTCTTCTGTTTGATTCTGGCGGTCGCCGGCAACGAGACCACCCGCAACGCGATCAGCCACGGTATGCAGGCGTTCTTCGAGAACCCCGACCAGTGGGAGCTGTTCAAGCGGGAACGGCCCGAGACGACCGCTGATGAGATCGTGCGTTGGGCCAGCCCGATCGTGATCTTCCAGCGCACCGCCACGACCGACCACGAGATCCACGGCACGAAGATCAAGGCCGGTCAGCGGGTGGGGTTGTCCTACAGCTCGGCCAACTTCGACGAGACCGTGTTCGACGAGCCGCACCGCTTCGACATCACCCGTAGCCCCAACCATCACGTGGGCTTCGGCGGGGGCGGAGCGCACTACTGCATCGGCGCCAACCTGGCCCGCATGGAGATCAACCTGATGTTCAACGCCATCGCCGACCTGGCACCCGACATCGAGCCGCTGGGCGACCCCCGCCGGCTGCGCAGCGCCTGGATCAACGGCATCAAGGGCCTTCCGGTGCGCTACGCCTGAGGCGGTGCGCCTTTGGGACGATTGGAGGTCACCTGTTGGCCCGTCATCATCCCAAAGGTCGGCATCCACGCTGGGCGAGCGCGAACACGACGCCAAGATGTGGCGATTGGCCGTGAAGAAGGCGTGAAGGCCATTCCCAGCAGGACGAGGGGCGCCTAGACCTCTTCGCATGACAGATGTGCTGCTGCTGATCCTGCTGATCGGTGCCTTCGCCGTCTTCGCCGGTTACGTGACCGTGTGCGACCGCATCGTCGGTCCGGACGACGATGTCGACGTGACGTCGCCACCGACGCCCTCGGCGTCGGTGGCGAGCCCCGCCGCAGGGGAGGGATCGTGAACCTCGAGAGCATCGCCGGCCTGGTGATCGCCGCCGGACTGTTCGTCTACCTGGTCGTCACCCTGATCTGGCCGGAGCGCTTCTGATGTCCGCCGCAGCCATTTTTCAGATCTTGGTCCTGTTGGTGTTGCTCGGCGTCACCGTGCCGCCGCTCGGGCGCTACCTGGCGGGGGTGTTCGGCGACCCGGAGCTGGGCGGCGAGCCCGAGCCCACCCCCGGCGAGCGGGTGTTTGGCCCTATCGAGCGCATGATCTACCGGGCCTGTCGCATCGACCCCGGATCACAGCAGCGCTGGACCGGGTACGCCATGTCGCTCCTGGCGTTCAGCCTCGCATCGGTTGTGGGGTTGTACGCCCTGCTCCGATTGCCAGGGGTGCTACCGCTGAACCCCGATGGCCGCCCGGGCGTCGGCCCGACGGTGGCGTTCAACACGGCCATCTCGTTTCTCACCAACACCAACTGGCAGGCCTACGGCGGCGAGACCACGATGAGCCACCTCAGCCAGATGGTGGGCCTGACCGTGCAGAACTTCGTGTCGGCGGCCGCCGGCATGGCGGTGATCGTGGCGATCATCCGGGGCATCAGCCGGCGGGGGTCGTCCACCCTGGGCAACTTCTGGGTGGACCTCACCAGGATCGTCGTGCGGGTGCTCGTGCCGATGGCGTTCATCGCAGCGATCCTGCTGGTCAGCCAGGGCGTCATCCAGAACTTCTCGGGGACCCAAACGGTGTCGGGCGTGGCCGGCGTCTCCCAGTCGATCCCCGGTGGCCCGGCGGCCTCGCAGGTGGCGATCAAGCAGCTGGGCACCAACGGCGGCGGGTTCTTCAACGCCAACTCGACCCACCCCTTCGAGAATCCCAACGGCTGGACCAACCTGCTGCAGATCTGGTTGATCCTGTCGCTGCCCCTGGCCATCCCGCTCGCCTACGGGCGGATGGTGAAGGACCGCAAACAGGGCAACGTCTTGCTCGGCGTGATGATGGTGCTGTGGCTCGGGTCGGTGCTGCTGGCCAGCACTGCCGAGACCGCCGGTAACCCGATGCTGACCGATCGAGGCGCCGACCAGGCGGTGGCCGCCCAGCAGTCGGGCGGCAACATGGAGGGCAAGGAGACCCGGTTTGGCCCGGGGACCTGTGGGCTCTTTGCCGGCACCACCACCGGAACCTCCACCGGCGCGGTCAACTGCATGCACGACTCGATGACCGGCGCCGGCGGCGGCGTCACCATGGTCAACATGCTGCTCGGGGAGGTGAGCCCGGGCGGCGTGGGAGTGGGGTTGATGGGGCTGCTGATCTACGCCCTGCTGGCGGTGTTCATCGCCGGGCTGATGGTCGGGCGAACGCCGGAGTACCTCGGCAAGAAGATCCAAGCGACCGAGATGAAGCTGGTGGTGCTCTTCATCGTGGTCATGCCCCTCACCGTGTTGGGCCTGAGCGCGGTGAGCATCCGGTTGGGCACCGTGCTCGACCAGTCGATCCAGGATCCGGGGGCGCACGGCCTGAGCGAGGTGCTCTACGCCTTCACCTCGGCCGCCAACAACAACGGCTCGGCGTTCGCAGGCCTCGACGCCAGCACCAACTGGATGACGATCACCCAGGGCATCGCCATGCTGCTCGGCCGCTTCGGGCTGATCATCCCGGCCCTGGCCATCGCCGGATCGCTGGCCCGTAAGGAACGGGTGCCGATCACCGCCGGCACGTTCCCAACCGGCACCCCGCTGTTCGGCGGCCTGGTGACCGGCGTCGTGCTGATCGTCGCCGGACTCACTTTCTTTCCCGTACTTGCGCTCGGCCCGGTGGTCGAGGCGCTGGCGATGCGCTGAGGAGCCTGATGACCGCCACCGCAATTCCAACACCCCAATCCCCTGACGAGCCGGTAGCCCACGATCCGGGCGACACCCGGCGCCCGGCCAAGGCCTCGGTGCTCGATCGATCGATCATCGGTCCCGCTCTCCGCGACAGCGTGCGCAAGCTCGACCCGCGGGCGATGGCCAAGAACCCGGTGATGTTCATCGTCGAGGTGGGCGCTGCGCTCTCCACCGTGTTGTTGTTCACCGGCATGGGCAGCTCGTCTGCGTCGGAGAACGTCTTCAACGTCATCGTCACCGTCGTGCTGTGGTTCACCGTGCTGTTCGCCAACTTCGCCGAGGCGATGGCCGAAGGCCGCGGCAAGGCGCAGGCGGCCAGCCTGCGAGCCACCCGCCAGGAGACCTCGGCGCGCCGCCGCAACGCCGACGGCAGCATTTCTGACGTGGCCTCGACCGAGCTCGACATCGGCGACGAGGTGGTGGTCGTCGCCGGCGAGGTGATCCCCGGTGACGGCGACATCGTCGAGGGCATCGCCACCGTCGACGAGTCGGCGATCACCGGCGAGTCCGCACCGGTGGTCCGCGAGTCGGGCGGCGACCGCTCGGCGGTCACCGGCGGCACCAGGGTGCTGTCCGACGAGATCGTCGTGCGCATTTCGACCCGTCCCGGCGAGTCGTTCCTCGACCGGATGATCGCCCTCGTCGAGGGCGCCGAACGCCAGAAGACCCCCAACGAGGTGGCGCTCGGCATCCTGTTGTCCGGCCTGACGATCATCTTTCTGCTGGCGGTGGTCACCCTGCAGCCCTTCGCCACCTATTCGGGCGACAGGCAGTCGCTGATCGTGCTCACCGCCCTGCTCGTGTGCCTGATCCCCACCACGATCGGCGGCCTGTTGTCGTCGATCGGCATCGCCGGCATGGACCGCCTGGTGCAGCGCAACGTGCTGGCCATGTCCGGCCGGGCGGTCGAGGCCGCCGGCGACGTGTCCACCCTGCTGTTGGACAAGACCGGCACGATCACCTTCGGCAACCGCCGGGCGAGCGAGTTCGTGCCGGTGCACGGCGTCGGCGATGCCGAGCTGGCCGAGGCGGCGCTGGTGACCAGCCTGGCCGACGAGACCCCGGAGGGTCGCTCGATCGTCGACCTGGCCGCCGAACAGTTCTCGTTGTCCGCCGAGCTGGAGGCGGGCGCCGAGCTGGTGCCGTTCACCGCCCAGACCCGCATGAGCGGCGTCGACCTCGTCGACGGTCGCCAGCTGCGCAAGGGCGCCGCCGACTCGGTGCGTCGATGGGTGGAGGAGCTCGGCGGGTCGACGCCCCCGGAGCTGCTCACCCATGTGGCCGACATCTCCAACTCCGGCGGCACACCGCTGGTCGTGGCCGACGGCACCCGGGTGCTTGGCGTGGTGCACCTCAAGGACGTCGTGAAGCCCGGCATGCGCGAGCGCTTCGACGAGCTGCGGGCGCTCGGCATCCGCACGGTGATGATCACCGGCGATAACCCGCTGACCGCCAAGGCGATCGCAGCCGAAGCGGGGGTCGACGACTACCTGGCGGAGGCGACCCCGGAGCAGAAGATGGAGCTGATCCGAGCCGAGCAGGCCGGTGGCCGCCTGGTGGCGATGACCGGGGACGGCACCAACGACGCACCGGCGCTGGCGGCGGCGGACGTTGGGGTGGCGATGAACACCGGCACCCAGGCCGCCAAGGAGGCCGGCAACATGGTCGACCTCGACTCCAACCCCACCAAGCTGATCGAGATCGTCGAGATCGGCAAGCAGCTGCTGATCACCCGGGGATCGCTCACCACCTTCTCGATCGCCAACGACGTGGCCAAGTACTTCGCCATCATCCCGGCAATGTTCCTGGTCGCCTACCCGGAACTCGATGCCCTCAACATCATGGGTCTGGGCTCCGCTCGATCGGCGATCCTGTCGGCGGTCATCTTCAACGCCCTGATCATCGTGGCGCTCATCCCGCTGGCGCTGCGCGGCGTGCAATTCCGGGCGGTCGGCGCCGCCGAGGTGCTGCGGCGCAACATCGCCATCTACGGGCTGGGCGGGCTGATCGCCCCGTTCATCGGCATCAAAGCGATCGACCTGATCATCACCACCCTGGGAGTCTCCTGATGCGTCGCCAACTGCTCACCGGCCTGATCATGCTGGGCATGATGACCGTGCTCGTCGGCGTCATCTACCCGCTGGCGGTCACCGGGGTCGCCCAGCTGGCCTTCGGTGACCGCGCCAACGGCTCGATCATCGAAACGGAGGGTCAACCGGTGGCCTCATCCCTGATCGGCCAGAACTTCGAGGGCCCGGAGTGGTTTCACCCTCGGCCGTCTGCTGCGGGCGACGGCTACGACGGCGCCGCCAGCGGGGCGTCCAACCTGGGCCCGACCAGCGATGAACTGCTCGACCTGGTCGGCGAACGCGTCGACGCCTACCGGGCCGAGAACGGGCTCGACGACCGTGCCCAGGTGCCGGTCGACGCCGTCACCGCCTCCGGGTCGGGCCTTGACCCGCACATCTCGGTGGCCAACGCCCAGATGCAGGCCCCCCGGGTGGCGGCGGAGCGCGGCCTCGACGACGAGGTGGTCGCCGACCTGATCGACGACGCCACGCAGCGCCGCCCGCTGGGCGTGCTCGGCGACGATGGCGTCAACGTCGTCCAGCTCAACCTGGCCCTCGAGAACGGCGAAGCCCGCTGATGGACGCGCTTCGTAGACTCCAACCGTGAGCAGAGGCCGCCTCCGCATCTACCTGGGCGCCGCGCCGGGGGTGGGCAAGACCTATGCCATGTTGGGCGAGGGACGCCGCCGCCTCGACCGGGGCACCGACGTGGTGGTCGGCTTCGTCGAAACCCACGGCCGCCGCGACACCGCGGACCGCCTCGAGGGCCTCGAGGTGGCACCGCGGCGGGTCCTCGACCATCGCGGCGCCGAGCTGGAGGAGATGGATCTCGACGCACTGCTCGCCCGCTGCCCCGAGGTGGCGCTCGTCGACGAGCTGGCCCACACCAATGCCCCCGGATCGCGCCACGCCAAGCGCTGGCAGGACGTCGAGGAGCTGCTCGACGCCGGCATCGACGTGATCTCCACCGTCAACGTCCAGCACCTGGAGTCGCTCAACGACGTCGTCGAGGCGATCACGGGCGTGCGCCAGCGCGAGACGGTGCCCGACCGGGTGGTGCGCGACGCCGAGCAGGTGGAGCTGGTCGACATGACGCCCGAGGCCCTGCGCCGCCGCATGGCTCACGGCCACATCTACGCGCACGACAAGGTCGACGCCGCCCTCAGCAACTACTTCCGCCCGGGCAACCTGGGCGCGCTGCGCGAGCTGGCCCTGTTATGGCTGGCCGACAAGGTCGACGAGGCCATGCGGCGCTACCTGCGCGACGAGCGGATCGTGGGCACCTGGGAAACGCGTGAGCGGGTGGTGGTGGCCATCACCGGCGCCCCGAGCGGCGACCACCTGATCCGCCGGGCCGCCCGCATGGCGCGACGCAGCCACGGCGACCTGATCGGGGTGCACATCCGCCCGGGCACCGGGCTGCGGGAGGGCCCCGACGAAGCGCTGTTTGCGCACCGGGCGCTGCTCGCCGACCTGGGCGGCACCTACCACGAGACGACCAGCGACGACGTCGCCGAGGGGCTGGTTGCGTTCGCCGAATCGGTGCGCGCCACCCAGATCGTGCTCGGCGCCTCCCACCGCGATCGACTCTCCGAGCTGGTGCGGGGCTCGGTGATCAACCGCGTGATCCGAGCTGCGGGCGAGATCGACGTCCACGTGATCTCCCGCGACGGCGTCGTAGAACGGGCGCCGCTGCCGGCCGCTCACCGTCGCCGCCGGTCCCGGCTGTCGCGTCGTCGGCGGGTTGCCGGCTGGGCGCTGGTGGTGGTTGGCCTGCCGCTTCTGACCGTCGTGCTCGACGCCGCCCGCAACTCGATCGGGCTGCCCTCGGTTTTGGTGATCTACCTGCTGTACGTCTGCGTCGTGGCGGCGGTCGGTGGGTTCGGCCCCGCCCTCGTCACCGCACTCGCGTCGACCGCTGCGGCCAACTGGTACTTCACCCAGCCCCTCTACACGCTGCGGATCAAGGACCCCGAACACCTGATCGCGGTGGCGGCCTTCGTGTCGGCCGGCGGGCTCGTCAGCCTGCTCGTCGCCCGGACCGCCCGACGCACGGCCGACGCTGCCCGGGCGCGGGCGGAGACGGAGGCCCTCGTCGACGTGGTCGGGGCCGATGCCGGCGAGAACGATCCGGTGGCGGTGCTGCTCAGCCACCTGCGCATCACGTTTGGCCAACAGGCGGCGGCGGTCTTCGTCCGCGGCGACGAACGCAGCTGGAGCGTCGTCGCCGTCGACGGACCCGACCCGACACCGGATCCCGCCGATGGCGAGCGCCTGGAGCTGGGGGAGCACCACCTGCTCACGCTGACGCCGGGCGGTCTGACCGCCGCCGATCGACGTGTGCTGGGGGCGTTCGCCACCCGGTTGGTCGAGGCGCTGCAACGGCGGGTGTTGGAGGCGGCGGCCGGCGACCGAGCCGCATTGGCCCGGGCCGACGAGCTGCGCACGGCGATCCTGCGGGCGGTGTCGCACGACCTGCGCTCGCCGCTGGCGTCGATCAAGGCGTCATCGACCAGCCTTCTCCAGGACGACGTGGACTGGAACGCCGAGCAGCGCACCGAGTTTGCCCGCACGATCGACGAGGAGGCGGACCGGCTGGACGACCTGATCGGCAACCTGCTCGACATGAGCCGCATCGAGGCCGGCGCAGTCGAGATCATCGTCCGGCCCGTCGGGCTCGACGACGCCATCGCGGCGGCGCTCGCCAGCCTGTCCGAGGCCACCGAACGGGTCGTGATCGAGCTCGACGACGACGCCCCGGCGGCGCTGGCCGACGCGGGGCTCTTCGAGCGGGTGCTGGCCAACATCGTGTCCAACGCGCTGAACCATTCGCCCGCCGACCGCGAGGTCGTCGTTCAGGCGACCAGCCGTGACGGCTCGGCGGTGACGAGGATCATCGATCACGGTCCGGGGGTGTCCCCAGAGGCACGCGCCACCATGTTTCAGCCGTTTCAACGTTTCGGGGACGACACGAGCGGGGGAGTGGGCCTGGGGCTGGCGGTGGCCCGGGGCTTCATGACCGCCATGCACGGCGTGCTCGGCGCCGAGGAGACGCCCGGCGGCGGTCTGACCGTGACGCTGTCGCTGCCGCTGGCCGGGCGGAGCGATGCCATGCCGCCGCTCGGCCCCGACCCGGGAGCTCCGGTGTCCGCTTGGCGCACCGCCGGTCGATCGCCACTCGAGGCGACGCCGTGACCAACGTTCTGGTGGTCGGCGCTGTTTCCCGGGCGGGGGTGGCCTCGTGACCACCGTGCTGGTCGTCGACGATGAGCCGCAGATCCGGCGAGCGTTGGCCACCAACCTGCGGGCCCGCGAGTTCGAGGTGGTGCTGGCCGAGTCCGGGCGTGGAGCGCTTCAACTGGCGGCGGATCGTCACCCCGACCTCGTGCTGTTGGACATCGGGCTTCCCGACCTGACCGGGATCGAAGTGATCCACGGCCTGCGCGGGTGGACCGAGGTGCCGATCATCATGTTGACCGTGCGCAGCGAGGAGGCCGACAAGGTGGAGGCGCTCGACGCGGGAGCCGACGATTTCGTCACCAAGCCGTTCGGCATGAACGAGCTGCTCGCCCGCATGCGCGCTGCGCTGCGGCGCACCGCGTCCGGGGGCGAGGCCGTCCCGGTCGTGGCCGTCGGCCAGCTGCGGATCGACCTGGCCGACAAGCGGGTGGAGCGCTCCGGCCAGGCCGTGCACCTCACGCCCACCGAGTGGGAGCTGGTCGAACACCTGGTGCGGCACGGTGACCGCCTGGTCACCCAGCGCCAGCTGTTGACCGCCGTGTGGGGCCAGAACTTCGACGACGAGTCCGGCTACCTGCGGGTCCACATGGCCAACCTGCGCCGCAAGCTCGAGGCAGACCCCTCACACCCCAGGCACTTCAAGACCGAACCGGGCATGGGCTACCGGTTCCTCACCGACGGAGATGACCAGCGATGAACCGCTTCGATCGATTTCTTCAACGCATTCTCGCGTCGATCAGCGCCACCGACTCGAGGCGGGTCGGTCACGGCCGGTTCGAGACGGTGGAGCCGGCCGAGGGCCAGCCGCTCGTGCGGGCCCGGCTGATCGCCGGATACGTCCTGGCCGTCGCCCTGCCGGCGGTCACCGCTGCTGCGACGATTCCGCTGCGCGGCTCCCACACCGGCGCAGCGGCCGTGGTGCTCGTGCTGGCGGTCGTCGTGGTCGCGGCGATCGGCACGACGGGCCCGGCGCTGCTGGCGGCGGTGTGGGCCGGGGTGATCTTCGATCTCCTCCTCACCAAGCCGTATTACCGGCTGGCCATTTACGACGGCGACGACCTGTCCGCCGCGATCTCACTGGTCGTCGTCGGCGTCATCGTCGGCGTGCTCAGCAGCAGGCTGGCCAGCCTGGCCGCCCGCAACATCGCACGGCGCAAGGAACTTCACCAGCTGGTCAAGTTCATCCAGGCTGCCGATGTGGCCTCGTCGATCGACGAGCTCAGCGAGGTGTTGCAGGCCGAGCTGACCGATCTGCTCGGTTTGGCCAGCTGCGACTGGTCGCCCGACGGCCAGGGTGGCGACGGCCCCTGGTTGCTGTCGACCGGCTCGGTGATGGGCCCCTTGGCGGCGATGAACCCCGACCGGGCCGTGCTCCCCGACGGCCTCGACCTGTCCGTCGAGGTCGGGTCGGTCCGGTTGGGCCACCTGACCTTGTCACCCCAGCCCGGCCGTCGCACCTCGGTCGAGGAGCGGCTGACCGCAGCGACGATGGCCACGGTGTTCGCCGGGGCCGTCGCTCGCCTGCGGGCGTCGAGCCTCGAACCGGAGACCTGATCGGCAGCCCTGTGACCTAAAAAGCATCGAAGTGGGGAGTGGAAACGACCGCCAGGCGGTCGTTTCCACTCCCTACTTCGCAGTTTTGGGAAGCGTGCGCGAGAACGCGTTCTACCGAGTACGGTGGCGTTCGTCACAGATCCGGGGGGACGCGACATGGAAGTTGGGGGACGACGCAGGTCGGCCGGGTTCGGGTCGGGACTTCGCAGGCGGACATCGGCTGCCGTCATCGTGGTGGCCGTGCTGGCCGGCGGCTGCACCCGTGGTGCCGACGAGGTCGAGACCGGCGCGGCCGCACCGGTCGCCGCCGACGGTGCAACCGCCGCCGACGGCAGCACCTCGGGCAACGGTGGAACGCAGGCCCCGGGCGAACAGGCTCCGGCAGCAGGTGACTTTGGCGATCTCAAGGGCGTATGCGGTCCAGGTGACGCCTCGGGAGCGACGGCCCAGGGGGTCACCGACGACGCCATCCAGGTGGGCACGATCGCCGACCCCGGCTTCATCGGCCGCCCCGGGCTGAACCAGGAGATCTTCGACGCCGCCGAGGTGTTCACGTCGTGGTGCAACGACGCCGGTGGCATCAACGGCCGCAAGATCGTCGACGTCGAACGGGACGCCAAGTTGACCGAGTACAAACAGCGCGTCACCGAGTCCTGCCAGGAGGACTTCATGCTGGTCGGCAGCGGCGGCGTGTTCGACGAGACTGGACAGGAGGAGCGCCTCCGCTGCATGCTCCCCGAGATTCCCGGCTTCCAGGTGTCGCCCGAGGCCCGCGCCTCAGACCTGTCGGTCTCACCGATTCCAGCCGCGATCGACGAGTTGCAGGTCGGCCTGTTCCGCTATTTGGAGGACGAGTTTCCCGGGTCGACCGACCGGGTCGGCTTCCTCACCGGCAACATCGGATCGTTGGTGTTCGTCGACGCCCAGGCCCAGGATGCCGCCAAGGAACTGGGATGGACCTCGGTGTATCAGGCCCAGTACAACTCGACGGGCGAGGCCAGCTGGACGCCCTTCGCCGAGGCGCTGTCGAGCGACAAGGTCGAGGGCGTGGTGTACACCGGCGAGCCGGAGAACCTGGCCAAGTTGCTTCAGGCGATGGCCGACATCGGCTACGAACCCAAGTGGGTGCTCGCCGGCACCAACGTGATCGATCAGGGCTTCATCGAGGTGGGCGGCGCCGCGGTGAACAACGTCTACGCCGTGGCCTCGATCGTGCCGCCGTTCCTCGCCGCCGACAACCCGGCGACACAGCAGTACATGGACCTGTTCGCCGAGTACCTCCCCGACGGCAAGGACCAGGCGCTGCTCGGCTACCAGGCCTTCTCGGGCTGGCTGTTCTTCGCCACAGCGGTGAAGGAGTGCGGCTCCGATGTGACCCGCACATGCGTGTACGAAGCGGCGCGGGGGATCACCGACTGGACCGGGGGCGGGCTGAACGCAGCGACCAACCCGGCAAAGGACCAGGGCGCCGACTGCATGATGGTCGTCGAGGCCACGCCGAAGGGCTTCGTCATCCCCGACGACTTCAAGCCGACCGACGGGCTGTTCTCCTGCTCGAAGGACAACATCATCAAGCTGACCGGCGACTACGGGTCGGGCACCACCCTCGAGTCGGTCGGCAAGTCGATCGACGATCTCGAGTGACGTAAGTGGACAAGTTTCTGATCTTCACCATCGTCGGCCTCAGCCTGGCGGCGATCTACGCCATCATCTCCAGCGGGTTGGTGCTCACCTACACGACGACCGGCATCTTCAACTTCGCCCACGGTGCCATCGGCATGCTGGCCGCCTTCGCCTACTGGCAGATCCGCTTCCAGTGGGGCTGGCCCACCCCGCTGGCCCTGATCGTGGTGATCGGGGTGATTGCGCCGCTGTTCGGCCTGATGCTCGAACGGGTGATCATGTCGGGCCTGGCCGGCACGAGCGAGGCGACCAAGCTGGTCGTGTCCATCAGCCTGCTCGTCGGCCTGATCGGCCTGGCCAACCTGATCTGGACGCCGGGCCAGAGCCGACCGATGAGCACCTTCTTCCAGGGACGCAGTCTGGACCTTGGGGTCACGTCGATCACGTATCACCAGGCGATCACCATCGGCGTGGCGATTGCGGTAGCCATCGGCCTGCGCTGGTTGTTGTACCGCACGCGCATCGGCGTCTCGATGCGGGCCAACGTCGACGACCGGTCGCTGGCGCTGCTCAACGGCGCCCGTCCCGACCGCATCGCCCTGATCAGCTGGGCGGTCGGCGTCGGGCTGGCGGCGGTCGGCGGCATCCTCATTGCACCGTCGCTGTCGCTCGAGGCCGGGTCGCTGTCGCTCCTCATCGTCAACGCCTACGCAGCGGCGATCTTCGGTCGCCTGCGCTCGCTGCCGCTGACCTTCGTCGGGGCCATAGCGATCGGCCTGACCGAGGGCTACCTGGCCGGTTACCTGCCTGGCGACAACCGGTACCTGGCCGGGATGCGCCCGGCCGCAGCGGTGATCATCCTGTTTCTGGCGCTGCTGTTCGTGCCCAACCCCCGCCTGCGCACCCGCACCCAGCTGCGCGAGTTCTTCCCGTCGCCGTCCCGCCCGGGCACGTTCGTCCTGGCCGGTGTCGTGATCGCCGTCGGGGTCGTCATGGTCACCACCCTCGACGCCGGCAGCCTGATCTCCTACGGGCCGGTGTTCTCGTTGGGGATCGTCGCACTGTCGTTGGTGCCGCTGGTCGGCTTCGCCGGGCAGATCTCGCTGGCCCAGCTGACCTTCGGTGGTATCGGCGCCATCGCCGTCGCCCATCACGGCGGTGGCGGGTCGCCGCTCGGCCTGGTGCTGGCGATGGTGTTCGCCGCCGCGGTCGGGGCGCTGATCGCCCTGCCGGTGATGCGGCTCTCGGGCATCTACCTGGCGCTGGCCACCGCTGCATTCGGCGTGGCGATGGACCGCTGGATCTTCAACCTGCCCGACTTCGACCTGGGCCCGATCCACATCAGCCTGTTCAACGTCAACAGCACGAGCATCGACGCGCTGTCGCTGTTCGGGTACCGCTTCGACACGCCCGGTCGGCAACTGATGCTGTCGGCGGTGGCCTTCGCCGTCGTTGCGGTGCTGGTCGCCGCACTGCGCTGGAGCCGCTGGGGCCGCCAGCTGGTGGCCATGCGCGACAGCGAGGTGGCCTGTGCCACCTTCGGCCTGGACCTGCGCTGGCCGCGGGTGGGCGTATTCACCCTGTCGGCGGCCATCGCCGGGTTGGGCGGTGCCCTCTACGGCATGCAGCTCGGCACGGTGTCACCATCGCGCTACGACCTGCTCACCGGCCTGCCGATCTTCATCCTGGTCGTCGTCGGCGGTGCCGGACTGATCGGCGGCGCCCTGTTTGCCGGCATCAGCCTGTTTGGCCTCATCCCGCTGACCTCCGGCCTGGGGCCGCTGTTCGCCAAGATCAACACGATCACCCCGGGCCTCGCCGGCATCGGCCTGGGTCGCAGCCCCAGCGGGGTGGTGCCGCTGATGTCCGCTGGGGTGGCCCCGTTGCGTCGGGATCGTCCGGCGCTGATCGCCATGGTGGCGGCGATGATCGGCGCCTACGCGCTGCGCCTGGCCGGGGTGATCGACAACTGGCCGTTCGCTGCACTGGTGGCGGCCTCGTTCGTGATCGCCGGGGCCCTGGCGACGGCGAGGGCGGGACGGGCTGCCGGCGCAGAGCGCAGGGCGACACCGACCGGACAGTTCCCCGATGCCGGCATCGAGTGGGCAGGGATCGCACGGGCCTGGTCGGCCGCCGACCTGGCCTCGATGAACGAGGAGCTGTCCTTCGACGGGACCGGCAATGCGGGCGTGGCGTTCGTCCCCGCCCGTACGGGTGGGCTTGGAGCGCCGGCGGTGGCAGCCAGGCGGGGCGAAGCGACGAGGAGGTGGTCGGTGGGCGTGCTTGAGGCGACCGATGTCGTCGTGTCGTTTGGCGGTAACCGGGCGCTCGATTCGGCTTCGGTCGTCGCCCCCGAGGGGCAGATCACCGGGCTGATCGGGCCGAACGGGGCGGGCAAGACCACCCTGTTCAACGCCATCACCGGGCTGGTCACACCGTCGTCGGGTCGGATCACCCTCGACGGCGTCGACATCACCCGCAAGTCGATGCACCGGCGGGCGCGGGCCGGCCTGGCTCGAACGTTTCAACAGCTCGAGCTGTTCACGATGCTGTCGGTGCGCGAGAACATCCGGGTGGCGGCCGACATCCATCACCGGTGGGCCCGCCATGCGGGCGACCCGGCTGCGTTCACCGAGCGGGTCCTCGATCGCGTCGGCCTGCGCGACGTGGCCGACGAACGGGTCACCACGCTGTCGACGGGCCATGGCCGGCTGGTCGAGCTGGGCCGTGCGCTCGCCTGCGAGCCGAGCGTGCTGCTCCTCGACGAACCGGCGTCGGGCCAGAACGATGCCGAGACCGCCCGCTTCGGGCAGCTCCTCGTCGAGCTGGCCGGCGATGGCACGACGATCGTGCTGGTCGAACACGACATGTCACTGGTGATGGAGGTCTGCGACACGGTCAACGTATTGAACCTGGGCCGCATGCTCATCAGCGGACCCCCCGCCCAGGTGCAGGCCGACCCGGCAGTGCTCGAGGCCTACCTTGGCGCTCCTCAGCCGGATCAGCCCAAAGCGGGTGCTCGATGAGTGGGAGTCCGCTGGTGGAGCTGCGCGGCATCCACGCCGGCTACGACGGGATCGATGTGCTGCATGGGGTGGACCTGGTGGTCGGCGCCGGCGAGGTGATGGCGATCCTCGGGCCCAACGGCGCCGGCAAGTCGACCACCCTCAAGGTGCTCGCCGGCCTGCTGCCGGCGTCTGCTGGCGACATCAACATCGCCGGGCGCCGGGTCAACGGCGCCAGGGCCGACGACCTGGCCCGGCGCGGCCTGTGCCTCATCCCCGAAGGTCGGGGCATCTTCCCCAACCTCACGGTGCGGGAGAACCTGTGGATGATGACCCACCGGGGCCAGGACCGTGCCCGCATCGAGGAGCGCTCGATCGCCCGGTTCCCGCAGCTGGCCAAGCGGATCGATCAGACCAGCGGCACCCTCTCCGGCGGCCAACAGCAGATGCTTGCCATGGCTCGCGGGCTGGCGACCGACCCGGCCCTGTTGGTGCTCGACGAGCTGTCGATGGGGCTGGCGCCGATCATCGTCGACGAGCTCTACGCCACCGTCGCCCAGGTGGCCGCCCAGGGCACCTCGGTGCTGCTCGTCGAGCAGTTTGCCCGCATCGTCATCGACGTGGCCCACAGGGCCGCAGTGATGGTGCAGGGCCGCGTCGTTGAAACCGGACGGCCCCACGACATCGAAGAACGCCTCTCCCAGGCCTACCTGGGTGGATGAAGGAGAAGCCCTGTGCCCGAGAACCCTGTGCCCGAGAACCCTGTGCCCGAGAACCCTGTGACTGCCGAGAACCCCGAAACGGGCGAGGGTATCAACCGGGTGGAACAGTTCAGCGCCGAGATCGCCGACATGGCGCTGCCCGGCACCGCCAGCGGTCGCGACCGTGCGCTGCTGTGGGTCGGCGCGGCGCTGATGATCGTGGCGGTCGTCATGGTCATCGTCGCCTACTTCATCGGTCACAGCACCACCAACCCGCTGCAGCAGCGCGACGCCATCGTCAGCGCCCTGATCGGGCTCACGCTGGCCGTCGTCGGCGCGGCGCTGTTCGTCCGCTACTCCCTCGCCCAGTTTCTGCGGTTCTGGATGGCCCGCCTGTCGTTCGACTCCGCCACCGCCACCGACCGGCTGGTCGACGCGCTCCGTGAACGGGACTGAGTTGGACGAGCGGGACTGAGTTGGGCGAACGTCCAGTCCGAACCAACGGGACTGACGCCATGGCCGTGACGCGGCGGCGGACTATCCCTCTGCAGCCCGGTCGGCCACGATCAGGATTTCGCCCTTGTCGTTGAAGATCGTCAGCTGCTCGCTGATCTCCACCCGGGCCGCAGCGTTGAGCGCCGCTCCCAGCGCATCCTCCTGCTCCATCAACCCCTCCGGGTCCTCGCAGGCCATCAAGGTGCGCTGCCCGTCGCCGATCGACAGGGTTGAACCGTCGAGCTCCCAGGTGCTCCCGATCTTGTTGCAGCCGGCGTCTGCGCTGAGTGTGCCGTCGTCGGCGAATTCGATCGTCGGGGTGGTGCCCTCGAGCGGGGTGGCCAGCGCGTCGTCGGTGGCCAGGTTGACGATCTCCCAGGTTCCCACCAGCGCGGTGGCGAGGTCCTGGGTATCGAAGACCAGGTCGACGTCGTCACCATTGGTCAGGGTCAGCCGGTCGCCATCGACGGCGACGCTGTCCACCTGCTCGAGCGCCGTGAGGAAGGCGGTCTCAGCCTCGTTGGTCGCCGGGTCGCAGGCCATCCTGGTCGTGGCGATCGGTCCCAGCGCAACCCGGTCGCCGTCGATGGTGAACTCGGCGTTGTAGGTGTTGCACGGGGCCCGACCCGACATCCGGCCCGACTCGACGGCGAGTGTGACGCTGCTGCCCCCGGGGATCGGCGGAGTGCTTCCAGCGCCGTCGAGGACCCAGGTTCGTTCGTCGAGCGCTTCGCTCAGGTCTCCCGCCCCGCCGGCCTTGTCCGGGGTGGGATCGTCGTCGGAACCGCCGCAGGCGGCGAGCGCCCCAGCGGCGAGCATCAGGGCGAGGGCCAGGCCCAGCGGGCGGCGCGCCGCCGTTCTGATTGGGAGGAGTCGCTGGGAGGTCGGGCGTGAGGCCATTCCCGGGACGCTAGCGACCGAGGGCCGCTCCGGGGTTCCGGGTGACCGGCCTACGTCGGGTCGACGAAGTGGACCGGCAGGTGTTTGATGCCGCCGATCCAGTTGGAGCGAAGCGGATCGGGTGGGCCGAGGGCCTCGATGCGCGGCGCCCGGCGAACCAGCTCCTCGAACAGCACCCGGATCTCCATCTTCGCCAGCTGGGCGCCCAGGCAGAAGTGGGGGCCGCCGCCGCCGAAGGCGACGTGCGGGTTGGGGTCGCGGGTGATGTCGAAGCGGAACGGGTCATCAAAGACCTCCTCGTCCCGGTTGGCCGAGACGTACCACAGCGAGATCTTGTCGCCCGCCTTGATCGTCTTGCCCCGCAGTTCGAAGTCGGCGGTGGCGTTTCGGCGGAAGTACATCACCGGCGTCGCCCAGCGGAGGATCTCCTCGACCGCCCCGGCGATGTAGCGGTCCGGGTCGGACACGAGCAGCGCCCATTGGTCGGGGTTTTGAAGGAACGCGTTGAGCCCATGGGAGATGGCGTTGCGGGTCG